>JADFQE010000152.1 GCA_022561985.1 Chloroflexota bacterium | reverse complement strand
ATGCCCTTGCCGTTGAGGGTGCGGTGGCCCGCCAGCCGCGCTTGGCGTAGCAGCACGGTCTCGTCCGGCGAGTACACGGCGTCGACGAAGGCGGCGGACGGCCGGCAGGCGGCGAGCGCAGCTTCGGCGGCGGTCTGGGAGGCGGCGATGGCCTCGCCCGCGGCCTCGCGCCAGCGCGCCAGGAACGCGTCGTCGTCGTGCGCGTCGTCCGCGAGCACGGGCGGGTCCGCCGGGACCAGCGACGAGAACGGCTCAAGCGACGTGGCCTTCCCCCCGCCCAGGTGCCGGACGCCCGACTGCCCGACCGTGGACGCGTTCACGACGAGGTCGACGTGCGGCAGCAGCGCAAGCACGCCGGCCTGAGCGACGGCGCCGACGCCGGGGTGCGTCCTGCCCACCTCGGCCGCGAGCTCCTGCGCGCGTCCGAGCGTGCGGTTCGTGATCGTGAGCGGCGCGCCGTCGATGCCCGCCGCCAGGGCGAAGGCCGACGCGCGGGCCGCGCCGCCCGCGCCGATGAGCAGCGTCCGCATGCCGGAGAGCGTATCGAGGAAGGGCGCTTGCTGGCCCGGCAGCGGCCGCAGCATCGAGTCGATGAGCCCGTCGGCGTCGGTGTTGTAGCCGGTGAGCCGTCCGTCCGGTCCCAACGCGAAGGTGTTGACGGCGCCGATCTGCTCCGCGAGCGGGTCGATCCCGTCCAGCAGGGACATGACGGCGAGCTTGTGCGGCACGGTGACGTTCGAGCCCATGAAGCCGGGGTAGGCGCGCAGCGCCGCCAGGAGCGGGGCGAGGTGCCCGGCGTCGACATCGAGCGGCACGTGGTGGGCGTCGAGGCCGACGGCTGCGAAGGCGGCGTTCCACATGGCGGGGCTGCGCGAGTACTTCGACGGCGACTCGCCCATGGAGGCCGAGAGCAGCCGCGCGCGGCCCGCCTCCGGCGCCAGCCGGTTGGAGATGAGCGTCTCGATGTCCTGGATCGTGGTCATGGTGCGTGCTGTTGGGGCCTTGCCCCCACGCCGAGTGTATCAGCGCAGCGCAGCGCCGCCCCGCCACCGGCGCGCCACGGTGAGGACGGCGAGCGCGGCCGCGGCGCCCGTGGCGTTGACCGCGACGTCCCCCCAGCTCCCAGCGCGGGCCGAGAGCGTGGTCTGGTAGAGCTCCAGCGCCGCGCCGTAGGCGGTCGCGGCGACGAAGGCGGCGGCGAGGGGCGCTCGCAGCGCGGCGATGCGCGGCCACGCGACCCAGATCCAGAGCACGAGCAGCGACGCGAGCACGCCGTAGCCGCCGAGGTGCGCCACGGGCCCCACGAGCCGGTCGAAGGGATCGGGCGACGCGCCGATGACGGCCTCCCCGCCCCTGGTGGACGTCGAGACCCAGAACAGGAATCCGCTCCACGCAAGCGCGAGGACGGGAAGCACCCATGGCAGCACCGGCTCAACCCTGCCCAGGGTCACTCGAAGCACCGGCGATACGGCCCAGCCCGACGGCCCAGTTGAACACGGAGGCACGTCCCCGATCTGCGGCGCGCCCCCGAGTGGGTCAAGGGCTACGCCCTTGCGTAGTGGTCGTAGATGCCCTCGAACTTGGCGAGCTTCAGCTTCACCATGTTCTTGGCGGTGTAGCGGACGAGCTCCAGGTCGAGGTCCGAGCTGGCGAGCCGGACCACGTCCTCGGCGGCTTCCCGGGAGTGCTCGACGTCCACCACGCCGTGCACGATGAAGAATTGGAGCGCGTCCTTGGACATGTTGTAGGGGGGTTTGGCCAGGTAGTCGGCCATCTCCGTGGCGTAGCGCTGCACGATGAACTCGTTGGTCATCCCGGAGGTGCGGCCCGCGGCGTTGTTGCCGACGATGAGCGGTGCGGCGGCGATCACGCTGGTGTGCAGCAGGACCTCGTAGATGGGCAGCTCCGTTGCGAAGTCCTCCTCGGTCAGTCCGAGGGAGAGCCCGAACTTCTTGCACATATCCGGGTGGGTGAACTCACCCACGATCCCGCGCACGGCGCTCATGAAGGCGTCGTTGTCGCTCGATGCCTTGATCATGCGCAGGGCGCCGGACTTGAGCAGCGAGCGGTTGAACCACGTGTGCTGGAGCGAGAAGCCCTGGAGCCGCCGGGTCGTGAGCGTGCCCGCCCGGAGGTCGGTGAAGAACCGGTTCGCCATGAGCTGGTCGGCCGCCGGTGCGACGATCTCCTTGATGACCTGGTCCACGAACGACTTGTTGGAAACTGCGGTTGCCATGTCGGCCTCCTTGCTCCTGCGCGCGCCATGCTTGGACGCGGGGATTGTCCGGCGCCGGTGCGTTGGCGTCAACCGCGCGGGGCGGGGTCTGGGGCGTGTCCCGGCCGCTGCGTTC
>JADFQE010000078.1 GCA_022561985.1 Chloroflexota bacterium | reverse complement strand
GCGCCTACACGGTCGTGCAGCAGATCACCGCCGAGACGATGGGGCTCCCCGCCGACCGCGTGCGCATCCAGGTCGAGGAGACGGGGATGTTCGAGTCCGACTCGGGCGTCGGCGGCAGCCGCGTGACAAACGTCGGCAGCATCGCCGCCGACCTCGCCGTCAAGAGAGCGCAGGCGGAGCTGTTCAAGCTGGCCGCGGAGCTCGACAACTGGCCGGAGGAGCAGCTCAAGGTCGAGGGCGACGCCCTCATCCGCACGGACACCGGCGAGTCACAGCCCTGGACGGCGCTGCTGGCCCGGACCGGCGAGGCGGTCACCGGCGAGGCGACCGTCACGGCTGGGCGCGATGGCCCGCACGTGACCGGCTACACGGCGCAGATCGCGGAGGTCGCGGTGGACCCGGAGACGGGCCGCGTGCAGCTGCTCAAGCTGACCACGGCCCACGACACCGGGCGCATCGTGAACCCGATGGGCCACCAGGGGCAGATCAACGGCGGCGCGCTGATGGGCATCGGCTACGGGCTCCTCGAGGAGCTCGTGGCCGAGGACGGCCGCATCTCGACGCTGTCGTTCGCCGACTACAAGATACCGAACATCGCCGACATACCGGAGCTGGAGACGGTGATACTGGAGACCGAGGGCCTGGGCGTCGGGCCCTACAACATCAAGGCGATCGGCGAGAGCCCGAACGCACCGACGGCCGCGGCCATCGCGAACGCGGTGGCCGACGCGGTCGGCGTGCGCATCCGCGACCTGCCGGTCACCGCGGAGAAGGTCTACGCGGCGCTGAACCCGTAGGGCACGCGCCTGCGCCGGAAGCAAAGCCGAGGGAGGCAATCATGGCATCACCCGTCCAAGTCATCGCGCTGGAAGTCGAGGTCAAGCAGATCAGGGGCGAGATCGAAGCGCTCAAGCGCGAGGTCGCGGAGCTCAAGGCAGCGGCTGCCGCCAAGAAGTAGTCGCGAGCCCTCTGCACGACGTACGCGCGCAAAGCGTCGCTGCTACGCCGCCGTTTCGACCATCCCCCCGTCCCCCTTCCTGCCAGGAAGGGGGTGAAAAACACGAGATACGGGGGACACCCCCGTGCCCCCGGCAAAGGGCTTCGCCCTCTGCACTCCCATCTGGTGCCCGGCAGACGAAGTCAGCTGAGCAGCAGCAGCACCACGGTCGTCACCCCCAGCAGGACCAGCGGGACCGCCAGGCCGAGGAGGAGCTTCGCGTTGCGCCGGTGGGTCCGCCAGAGGCGCGGCTTGCGGCCGAACACCAGCATGGTGACCCCCATCGTGGCCTGAGCGAGGAGAAACAAGAGGAATAAGCCCGCAAGCAACGCGTGTATGAAGACCGTGGGCGGCCAGTCATCGAGACAATCGCAACGGACGATCGTGTATATGCCCAGGCCGATGGCCACGATCATCATCGTGACCGTTGCGCCGGCCAGACCGTAGTGCAAACGGAAGTACTTCTTTGGACCCAACTTGGTCCAGGCCGTCGCGGCAAGCAGCAATACCGCGAACAGGGCCACGGCAGGGTGTATCCACTGGTACGCTTCCATGACGTTCTCCTGTGCCGCAGTGCAGCGCACCGGCATCATACGTCCCCATAGGCGCTGCCATGACCCCCAAGGACTGCCCGATGCGGCGCCAATACCCCTTATGGGTGCAGGGCTGTGCCCTGCCTAGATGTCGGCGGTGCGGCGGTGGAGCGCCTCCGGGTGGCGGTCCACCCACTTCCAGTAGCGCTCCCACGCCTCCGGCACGACGCCGGCCGCGCGGCTCTCCACGCCCGAGCGCAGATCGAGCGGTGGGATCGTTCCGGGCTCGCCGATGAGCAGCGCGCGCCACGTCATCTCGGCCTGGTATTCGGTCTGGAGCGCATCGAGGGTCGCTATCTCGACGTTGGGGGCGGCGAAGACCATGCCGTGGTTCTGGAGGTGGAGCGCCGACGCACCCTTCATGCGGCGCGCCACCAGCTTGCCCTGCTCCACGCTGCGTATCAGCGACTTGTCCTCGTCCAGCACCGGGACGGCCTCGGCCACCGGCGCCGCCAGCTCGGCGCCGACGACCGGCAGGATGGTGCGGCCCGCGATGCCGAGCATCGTCGCCCAGCGCTGGTGCGTGTGCACGATCGAGCCGACGTCCGGGAAGGCACGGTAGATCTCGGCGTGGATGGGCCACTCGCTGACTCGCGTTATCTTGCCGGACGCGCCGACGATGTTGCCGTCGAAGTCCATCACGATCAGGTCGCGGGCCTCGACTCTGTGCATCTGGATGTGCGGCCAGGGCTTGATGATGAAGGTCTCGGTGCCCTCGATGCGCGCGCTCGTATGGCCGCGCGTGGTCGCCAGGCCCGTCCGGTAGAGCAGTCGCGTGGAGAGCGCGACCGTCTCGCGCAACGTCTCGCTCAGAGCCTCGATCGCGCTCACAGCCACACCCCCCGCTCGTACGACGCATCCGGGTGCTCGTCGAGCCACACCTGGTTCCCCCACTCGCCCCTTGCGACGCCGTCGCGCACGTCCGGCTGCGGCGGTGCGAACCGGCCGTCGACGTCGCCGCGCATGACCTCGGCGGGGATGACCTCCGGCGTGCCGGCGAGCATCGCCTGCCAGGTGAGCTCGGCCTGCTGCTCGGCGTCGGCGGCTCCCAGGACGGCCTTGGAGACGGTCGTGCCGACGAACACCATGCCGTGGTTGCGCAGGTGGCAGGCGACGCCGCCGCCCAGCAGCTCGGCGACGCGCCTGGCCTGCTTGATGTCCGCGACGGCGCCGCCGTTCTCGGCGTACACGGGCCAGGGGTCGGCCGCGATCGAGGCCGTCGGCGGGTGGAGGACCGGCAGCACCGGCTTTCCGGCGATGCCGAACACGGTGCACCACTTCTGGTGCGTGTGCACCACCGAGCCGACCTCGGGACGCGCGCGGTAGATCTCCGTGTGCAGCGCCCACGCCCCTACCCGCACCGGGTAGTCGGCGCTCGACTCGACCACGTTCCCGTCGAGGTCGATGACCATCAGGTCGCCGGCCTGGACGAGGCTCAGGCTGACGGCGGGGTGCGCCCTGATGAGCACGCGCTCGGTGCCGGGCACGCGCGCGCTCACGTGGCCCTGGTACGCCGCGAGGCCGTAGTGGTGCAGCAGCCGGTGGCCGAGCGCCAACTGCTCGCGGAGGTCTGCTAAGCCGGCATCCTCACTGGTCACTGACCTACCTCCTAGCCAACCCAGGCTGCACCCCGTTGACGCAGCGTCGGCGCCGGCGGCTGTTCCGACCATCCCCCCGTCCCCCTTCCTCGCCAGGAAGGGGGTGATGAAGCCAAAGACGGGGGACACCCCCGTGCCCCCGGCAAAGGGGCTTCGCCCCTCTGCACTCCCCCTTCCGACGCCCGGACTGAGGGTTCCTGGTCAAAGCCCTCCGACGGGCCTGCGTCCGTCCCCTTCGACCGCGCTCAGGACAGGCTTCGAGAGCCTCAGGACGAACGGGGAGAGCGCCCTCGGCACAGCGGAGCTTAGCCGCCCTCCCTTTTCGCCGCTTGTAGCGCCCGCCACACCCGCTCGGGGGTCAGCGGCAACTCCTTGATGCGCACGCCCGTCGCGTTGTAGATGGCGTTCGCCACCGCCGGCGCGACGGAGACGACGCCTCCCTCGCCGATGCCTTTGGCGCCGTAGGGGCCGGGTCCGTCGCCGTTCTCGATCAGGATGGTCTCGAAGACCTCGGGCAGGTCGGCGAAGGTGGGGACGCGGTAGTCGATCAGGTTCGGGTTCAGGAGCTGGCCGTCCTCGTAGACCATCTCCTCGAACATCGTGTGCCCGATCGCCTGCATGGCCGCGCCCTCGTCCTGGCCCTCGGCCTGCTGCGGGTTGATCGCCTTGCCGCAGTCGATGCCGGAGACGTAGCGCAGGATGCGGACCTGGCCGGTGGCCTCATCGACCTCGACCTCGGCGGCGCCCATGCCCACCTCCCAGAAGACGGGCTCCTGCTTGAGCTTGCCGCTCTCGTGCTGCGACGAGACGTACCCACGGCCGATGAGCTCGCCGCCCTCGCCGTCGAACTTCTGCTTGACGAGGTCGGGGAAGCCGATGCGCTCGTCGCCGTGGGCGACCGCACCGTCGGCGACCGTGAGGCCGCCGGGGGCCGACTCGAAGTGCTCGGTCGCGAGCTCCAGGAGCTGGTCGCGCACCTCGACCGCCGCGCCCTGAACGGCGAGCCCCATGAGCGTCGTCGAGCGGCTGGAGCCGGTCGAGCGGTCGTAGGGGACGATGCCGGTGTCGGAGGAGATGACGCGCACGGCGTCCATGCTCATGCCGAGCTCCTCGGCCGCGATCTGCGCCATCGTCGTGCGCGACCCCTGGCCGAGCTCGGTGGTGCCGACGAGCACGATCGCCGAGCCGTCGGCGAGCAGCCGCACGATGGCCGTGGACGTGGGGTTGGCGCCGGCATTCGTGATCGAGCACGCCATGCCGATGCCGCGCCGGACGCCGGGGCGGGGGCTCGACGGCCTGTAGGACGTCCACCCAAGAGACCCGGTCACGGCCTTGATCCCCATGGCGAGGTCGGCCTCCAGCGGCCGGCGTCCACGGCGGACCTCCTCGCCGGGCACCGCCAGGTTCTTGAGGCGCAGCGCCAAAGGGTCCATGCCGAGCGCCGCCGCGATGATGTCCATCTGCGACTCGCACGCCCAGGCGGCCTGCGGGCCGCCGATGGAGCGGTAGGAGCCCGCGGGCGTCGTGTTGGTGTAGACGCCGTAGGTGTCGACCTTCATGTGCGGGAAGCGGTAGGGCCCTGGCATGCGGTCGCCGATGCGCTGCGTCACGCGCACGCCGTTGTCGGCGTACGCGCCGGTGTCGACGTATGCGAGGCACTCGCGGGCCACGAACGTGCCGTCGGCCATCACGCCTGTCTTGATGGTCGCGCGGGCCGAGTGCCGGCGCACCGTCTTGAACGCCTCCTCGACCGTGAGCGCGAGCCTGACGGGGCGCCCGGCCTCGCGGGCGAGCGCGGTGGTGAGCGGCTCTATCTTGGCGTACGACTTGCTCCCGAAGCCGCCGCCGATGTACGGGACGATCACCCGCACGCTGTTGAGCGGCAGGTGGAAGATGCGGGCGAGCTCGTCGCGCACGATGAAGGGGTGCTGGGCGGACGACCAGACGGTGATGCCCTCGGCGTCGTAGCGGGCGACGCACGTGTGGGGCTCCATCGCGTAGTGGTAGACCATCGGGAAGGTGAAGGTGTCCTCGAAGACGTGGTCGGACTCGGCGAAGCCGCGCTCCACGTCGCCCCAGTCGTAGTGGTACTCGTGGCAGAGGTTCTTGGGGTGCACGAGCGGGCTGTCCGGCTCGAGCGCCGCCAGCATGTCGGTCACGGGCGGGAGCTCCTCGTAGTCGACCTCGACGAGCTCGACGGCGGCCTCGGCGGTCTCTTCGTCCACCGCCGCGATGGCCGCGACCGCCTCCCCCTGGAAGCGCACCTTGTCGATGGCGACGATGGGGCGGTCTTTGCGCTCGGAGCCGTAGGTCTGCTCCATGCCCACGAGCTCGGCGCCGGTCAGCACGGCGTAGACGCCCGGCAACGCTCGGGCCCGGCTGGCGTCGATGCGCTTGATCGTCGCATGCGGGAGCGGGCTCGGCACGAGCTTCGCATACGCCATGCCCGGCAGGTGGACTTCGCCGGTGTAGGCTGCCGCACCGGAGACCTTGTCGGGCCCGTCCACCCGCTTCGCCGACGTTCCAACGACCTGCATCACTCCTCCATCGTTTTGTGGTACACGAGCTAGGATCACGCCTCTGTCGCTGGGATCCTCTCCGATGCCGTCAGTTCGTCTGCTTCGATCAAGGCGGCAGTTGCAGCAGTGCTCGTTTCCACTGCTTCAAATGCGGCTGACTCTGCCTTCGCTCTGGCGACGCTGGCTTCCGCTTTCACTGCACTCTTGGCCGCAGCCTTCGCCACCTTTGCAGACGCTTTCGCAGCGGCTTTAGCGGCCCGAGCAGCCAGTTCCGCCTCGGCCGCTCTCTCCGCTGCTCTGCTGGCAACGGATTGAGCCGCTTCTGCAGCAACCCTGGGCCCTTTGACAGACATCTCCGCCTTCAGCCTCGCAGCCAAAGCTGCCTTCCGCCGGGTAGCCAGGGCCTTCTCTGCCTTCTCTGCTCTCTTTGCTTCGGCTTGCGCCACCCGCTCGGCGGCCTTAGCTTTCGCCGTTTCCTGTCTCTCTCTCGCGAACGAGATCGCTCGCCGTTGCGCTGTAGCGATCGCCGACGTGAGACCCTGAATCTTGGCTATCCCCGGCATAGAGCCCCTCCTAATCAGACTTCACTGATGATCGGCCACATCACGGTGAGAGTGAACCATACCGTCACCGGGGGCTGCATTACCCCTCGCCTCCCGCGGCGCCCAGCACCGACTCGACGATCTTCTTGTAGCCCGTGCAGCGGCAGATGTTGCCGTCGAGGTATTCGCGGACGCGCGCCTCGGTCGGGGACGGCTCCTCGTCCAGCAGCGAGGCCGCGGCGAGGATCATCCCCGGCGTGCAGTAGCCGCACTGGAAGCCCGCGTGGTCGATGAACGAGCGCATCAGCGGGTGCGCCCCCTCGCCGCTCAGGCCCTCGCCCCTGAGCCCCTCGATCGTCACGACGTCGCGGCCGCGCACCTCGAAGGCGAGCAGCGTGCACGAGCTGACGGGCCGTCCGTCGACCAGCACCGTGCACGCGCCGCAGACCTGGAGGTCGCACGAGCGCTTGGCGCCGGTGAGGCCGAGCGTTTCGCGCAGCAGGCGCAGCAGGTCGACGTGCGGCTCGACCTCGAGCGCGGTTGGCTTGCCGTTCAAGTTGAACGAGAGCGCCATCCGCTGCGTCTGCGCCTCGGCGGCCACGGCTAGGCGCCCCTCTCCGGCCCGGCGGCGAGCGCGGCCTCGATGGCCTGCTCCAGCGCCCGCCCGAGGTAGACCTTCGTCACGTGGCGCTTGTACTCGGCCGAGCCGTGCAGGTCGTCGACCGCCTCCGACGCCGCGGCCGCCAGGTCGCCGGCATCGCCCGAGGCCAGCGCCACGGCATCCGCCGTCGAGCAGCCGCGCAGCCGGTCCTCGACGTCGCGCAGGCGGAGCGGGCGCGGCGAGACCGACCCGAGCGCCACGCGGACGTCCTCGATGGCGGGCCGCGCGCCGCCGGACAGCCGGACGGCAACGCCGACGCCGAGGGTGGGCCGCTGGTGGTAGCCGAACTTGAGGTAGGCGCCGGCCATCCCCGCGGGGAGCTCGGGCACGTCGATGCGCGTCAGCAGCTCGTCGTCCGCGAGCGCCGTCTCGTACGGGCCGCTCGCGAGGGCCTCGACCGCGATCGTCCTGCGGCCGCTGGGACCGGCGACCTCCACCGAAGCGTCGTAGAGCAGCAGCGCCGTTCCAGGGTCGGAGTGCGGCTCGGCGAAGCAGAGGTTCCCGCCGAGCGTGCCGACGTTGCGCACGCGCACGTTGGCGACGCGCCGCTCGACGCTTGCGAGCAGCGCGAAGCGCTCGCGGAGGACGGCCGAGGATTCGAGCTCGCGGTGGGTGACGGCGGCGCCGATGCGCAGCACGCCGGCATCGAGCTCGATGCCGGCGAGGCCGGCGACGGTCTTCACGTTGACGAGGTGGTCGTAGGCCAAGACGCCGGCCTTCATGACCAGCAGCAGCTCGGTGCCGCCGGCGTAGGGGCGCGCGGCGTCGCCGAGGTCTGCGAGGAGCGACGTGGCCTCCTCGACGGTCGTGGGCTCGTGGAGCCTGAAGGGTCGCAGCAAAGCGGGCGCGCCTTTCCTACGGGGGTGCGGCGGCGATGCTAGTGGGCGGCCTGCTGCGCGTCAAATGACCTGTATTCATATTTCTGCTAGCGTCCGATTGGGCCGCGCGGTCGGGCACAGCAAGTACAGCCTAGACAGCCTGGATTTGTCTTGACAAGAGTCGAACACCTGTACAAGAATCGTTGAACGCACGGGTGTGCGGCTCGAATGTTCGGAACCAGGTAACGATGCGATGGAGAGGGAAAACCTAGCCTAGGCCCAGAACAACACAATCTATGGCGGGAGCGAGGGGATTCGAACCCCTGAGGCTTGGTGGCCCGCTCGTTTTGAAGACGAGTGCATTCATCCACTCTGCCACGCTCCCATGTTTGGGTGGCACCCCTGACCGGACTCGAACCGGCAACCCGCGCTGAGGCACAACGCTGCTCTATCCATTGAGCTACAGGGGTCCACCCGCGGAGGCTCGGCACTGGAATGCCGGGCCTCCGTCTCTTTGTAGCGCCTCTGGCCGCGAAGCCGCAATCGGGACAAGGCCGACTTTTCGTTGGATTTAGGTCGTCCTGCGACGCGCCATCCCCACTGCCTGCATGGCGATCAGCGACAGGTACACGTGCGTGGACACCTTCCGTAACCGACGCACCCGAATCTTGTTGAGCGCACGCTGCCCCTTGAGCCGCGAGAACGACCGCTCGACGGCCTGCCGCTGCTTGTAGATGGCCTGCCACTCAGGCGAGCGATACCACTCACCGACGTGCGCTCGCAGCGCGCGGTGCGTCGGATGGAGGTCAATCACGGGCTCGGCGGCGTACTGGCGCTTCACCAAGCGATAGAGGGCCGCAGACGAGTAACCCGCGTCAGCCAAGAAGTAGCGCGGATGAAACCGCCCGTAGCTGTACCGCGCTTGGCTCAGGACGTTGGAGGCGACCTTCGCATCATGCACGTTTCCAGCGGAGACGTGCGCCGAGATAGGCATCTCGTATTCACAGTCCACCAGCAGGTGGAGCTTGTAGCCGAAGATGTATTCCTTGACCCCTTGCGTACCCTTCTTGACCGACCATCCCGCGTCAGGGTCAACGGCCTTGCCTCTAGCGCCGTTCACCCAACCCTTGAGCGTGGTGGAGTCCAGCGCCACACGCTCCCCAAAGCCCGGAAGCGTCGCGTAGTGATGGCGCACCAGGCGCCGGGACACGTCCTTGACCATCTTGAGGCTCACCTGATCGCGGGCCAGCTTGGCGAAGAAGCGGGAGAACGTGGACTTGTGCGGGATGGCATCGGGCGAGTCGATGCCGCAGGCCGTCGCCAGGTACGGGTTGTCGTGGAGCGCCCGGATCATTGCGTCGGTCGAAGGCAGGCCGAGCCGGTACTTGGCAACGAAGCACTGCCACAGCACCCGCATCGGGTGCCCCTTCGGGCCACGGCGCGTCGGGCCGGTCAGGTGGGCAAGCAGCGGCTCCGCTTCGATGTTCTCGAAGACGGCTCGGAGTTCTCTGACGACGGGTGGGGCTTGCTCGGTCTGAGGCCGAGCGATAGCCTCTGCGAAGGCCACTGGAAGATTCACCCTTCCTGCTGGCTTAGGGGCCGTTCGGCACGCAAATGCCGGGCGGCCCCGCTGTTTCTAAACTACCGTTATCTAGGCCACGGCCATGAAAACGGGCAATGGGCAAGTGTCACAAACGCTCAGGAATCGGGGCTTTGCTGCGCTAGAGCAATTTGGAGAGCAGCAGCCGTCCCAACCGCGAGGCAGGAAAGGAACCGTTTGGCGTCTTGTGCCTCGATGGTCTCTTTTTCGTACCATTTTGAATAGGCTTGCGCAAAGCTGGCGGCGAAAGCGCGGACGGACTCGTCCTCCATCAGCTCTTTCACTTGCCCTCCTTGTAGCCATTCATGCTGAAATCCATCGAGAAAGGCGCCTGCAACCTGGAGATGTGCTTCAGAAGCAAACGGATCATCCGTGTGACTGCTCATACCTACCTCCTTTGGGCTTGTACGGCCGATACATCGCGTGGAGCATCGCGAGGGGGACTAGCACCGAATGGAATATGCAACAGGCTCATTTAAGCGTGTTGCACAATTTAGTCGGCACGAACAACTTCAGCTGTTTCGCCCGTCGTCTGGACTTCGAGATAGAACTTCGAACCGTCCTGCCACAACTTTGCCGTGGGGTGTCCATCCTCGCGCGGTTCATGCAAGTTGAGGAGCGGAGCCAACTTCCACCGTGTTCCGTCCTGAAGCGTGTATGTCACGTTGCGCTGCCAGCCAAGGAAGATTCCATCGATGCGCGTCTCTATGACGAGGTTCATGTGGCCCCCAGAGCCGACGGAGATGCCTGCATCGCAATCAGCGAAAGGTAGCAATGCGCCGTAACCTTACGCCTCCGCCGCACCGTGATGTGGTTGAGCGCCCGCTGCCCCTTGAGCCGCGAGAAGGCGCGCTCCACAGCCTGCCGCTGCTTGTAGACTGCGTTCCGGGAGGGATGACGTGGCCGCGGAATCTCGCTGGGTGGAGGCGCATGGCCTCCGGCTGCACTACCTCGATTGGGGCGGCGACGGGCCGCCCTTGCTGCTACTGCACGGGCTCCAGGACTGCGCCGCGCTGTGGGAGACGCTCGCTGAGAGCATCGGCGGGCGGTTCCACGTCATCGCGCTCGACCACCGGGGGCACGGCGACAGCCCGTGGGCGGACTCGTACCGGCTCGCCGACTACGTCGCGGAGGCTGGCGGCGTGATCGAGGCGCTCGACCTGCGCGACGTCGTGCTGATGGGGCACTCGGCGGGCAGCAAGAACGCCTTCATCCACGTGGCCGAGCACCCGGAGCGCATCGCCAGGCTCGTCATCACGGACATGGACCCGGACGCGCACAACCCCGGCTCGGTCGCCATGATCTCGCGCTACAAGTCCGAGTCGGACGAGTACGCCGACCTGGACGCCGTCGTCGAGCGGCTGCGCTCACGCCAGCCGGGCTCGCCGGAGGCGGTCCTGCGCGCGAATGCCGTCGCGCTCACCAAGCCCTCGCCGGGCGGCGGGCTCGTGTGGAAGCGCGACCGCAACGTGGTCGCGCAGTACGACCGCCCCGACGCCTGGGCGTACCTGCCGCGCGTGTCCGTGCCGACGCTGATCGTGCGCGGCGCCGAGAGCACGCTGCTGACGGCGCCGGTCGCGCGCCGCATGCGCGACGCGATCCCCGACTGCCGTCTCGTCGAGCTCGACGGCGGCGGGCACTGGGCGCACCTGGAGTCGCCGGAGGCCTACGAGCGCGCGGTGCTGGACTTCCTGGGAAGCTAGCGG
>JADFQE010000151.1 GCA_022561985.1 Chloroflexota bacterium | reverse complement strand
TCGGGATCGACCACAACCTCGATGGCACCTATGGCACCGGCGGCGGGGCCGTCGGCGACTCCGACGACACCTCCAACAACTGTGAGTTCACCTTCACCGAGCCGGGAACCTTCATCATCGACGACTCCACCGACCCCGGCGAGCACGGCGTGGCCATGTTCGTCGTCGAGGGCGAGGCCATGGCCATGAGCGAGCCCGTCGTCTACACGCTGGACGAGATCCGCGTGCGGGAGACGGTCTTCGAGCTGCGGATGGGCGACGAAGCCCTGTGGGGCTACGACGCAGGGCTGCGCGTCAGGACCGACGAGGTGGGGGACATCACCATCACGATCAACGTGGGCGACTCACTCGTGTTCCCCGACGGGCTGACGAGTTCCAGCAGCAACAGGTCGTCGCACTACATCACGATCGACGAGCTCGGTATCGACATCGAGATCCCGGTCGACGACGGCGGAGGCATACAGCCCGGATACACGATCACGCCGACCGAGGCTGGCACGTTCCGCCTCTACTGCTCCGCACACCCGGAGCCGGAGGCCCACGGGAACTTCTTCATCGTCGTGTCGTGACCGACCGAAGTAAGTCGTAGGACGAGACCGAAGGGGCGCGATCCCTCGCGCCCCTTCGTACGTCCAGGCCACCCGGCTACCACGGGTGCGTTCACACAAGGAGACAGCGCATGGTCAGCAAGCCACCCGAGAACATCACGCTCACGCCGTTCGAGCGCTGGGTCGAATCCGAGGGCCTCAAGGTCATCACGAAGCACACGGTCTACGACCTCGCCACGGAGCCGCTGGAGCCGTGGGAGCGCACCGGCTGCGACGCGGCGCTGCTGGACATGACGCAGGCGCCGTCGGACAAGGCCTGGATCAACAACCAGGGAACGATCCGCTACATCGTCGAGATACCGCCCGGGGGCACGTTCAAGGCCGAGCGGCACATGTACGAGGAGATCTTCTACGTCGTGAAGGGCCGCGGCGCGACGGTCGTCTGGTACGAGGGCAGCCCCAAGCTGACCTTCGAGTGGCAGGAGCAGAGCGCCTTCGCCATCCCCCTCAACACGTGGCACGAGATCTACAACGGGAGCGGCACGGAGACGGTCCGGCTCTACGCCGCCACCAACATGCCGACGCCCTTCAACCTCTACGGCAGCCCCGAGTTCGTCTTCAACTGCGCCAACACCTTCCCGGACCGGTTCGACCCGCACGACGAGCTCTACTTCACCGGCCAATCGACCAGGCTGGGGGACCGGCTGAGCGAGTCGAACTTCATCCCCAGCGTCCTGGCGATGACGCTCGACGACTACAACCACCGCGGCCCCGGAACGAACATGTACGTGCTGATGGCGGGCGGCCGTTTCGTCGCTCACGTGTCGGAGTTCCCGGTGGGGTCCTACAAGAAGGGGCACGGCTTCGCCGGCACCGGGGCGACGACGGGCGGGGTGTCCAGGACCGGGCTCCAGTCGGAGAACAGCTACCTCTTCCTGAGCGGCGAGGGCTACGACCTCCAGTGGAAGACCGGAGAGAAGCCGGGCCCGGAAGTGGAGTTCAGGCGCTACGACTTCAAGAAGAACTCGCTCATGACCAACGGGCGCGGCGGCCACCAGCACTTCAACGCGAGCGCCGAGCCCGCGCGGTACCTGGTCCTGCGCTACGGCAATCCGTTCTTCGGCGCCTCAGGGACGCCGAAGGCGCGAGCCCCGCACGAAGACACCGGCCAGATCGACTTCGAGGATGAGGACCCGCGCATCCGGGCGCTCTTCGAGGAGGAGTGTGCGAAGCGCGGCGTCACGTGCGAGATGGCGCCCGTCTGACGCGGACGGATCGGGCCTGCGCCTCAGGCGGCGCGGGCGACGTTCACGCGGCCGGGGTCCAGCAGCTCCTCCAGCTTGGCCGCTAGCGCCAAGGGGCTGGACGATCCGGGGCCTGCGGCTAGTGGCTGAGCATCTTCTCGTAGCTCGTGCCCATGACCTCGGTGACCGGCTTGCCGGCCTTGACGTCCGCGGCCATAGCGGTCTCGCGCTCGACGATGCGCTCGGCCTCCGGCACGACCTCCGACACGCGCTCGGCCGGCACGACGACGATGCCGCTTGCATCCGCGATGACGTAATCGCCGGGGTTGACGGCCACGCCGGCGATCTCGATCGGCTGGTTCGTAGACTCCTCGATGATGCGGCCGCGGGCCGTGAGCGGCGTGGCGGCCCGCCCGTAGAGCGGCAGGCCAAGGCCGCGTGCCTCGTCGACGTCGCGGGAGGCGCCGTCGATGATGACGCCGGCGACGCCCTTGGTGCGCGCGGCCGTCGAGAGGATGCCGCCCCAGCCGGCGACGTCGGTGCGGCCGGCATGGTCGATGACGATGACGTCGCCCGCATCCGCGG
>JADFQE010000010.1 GCA_022561985.1 Chloroflexota bacterium | reverse complement strand
GGTTTGGCGATGGGTCACGAGGCAAGGAACTGGTGTTCGAACGCCGGCGAGTGCTATTGGCGGCCCAGGCTGGACTCATGTACGTGCTCAGCTATGAGTACCCCAATGAGACGTCGGCTGAAAGAGAGCTCGCCCATTCTTTCGCTTTCATCCCTTCGTGGAGTCAGCCACCCACGCCGACTCCCGCGCTCAGACCGACTCCTACAGGTAGACCTCGACCCACACCCACGCCACGCCCCGAGTCGCTTCGATGCCTTGACTTGGCGACGTAGGACATTCGCGTGACGGCGGCGCAGGGGACTGGGAAGAGAAGTTCCGACATAGATGGGAGCACGCGATGATTGAGCTCAATGACACGCATTTCTTCGTTGGGTGAAATTCGAACCCGTCCAAATCAGGCCGTGATATCGTGGCGGCCGTGACGCCCCTCCACAGTGACACACCTCGCTTCTCTCTCTGGAACCTGACCCTGCTTTTCGTGGCGGGCCTGATGCTCCTACTAGGGCTTTCGGGGGGTGGCCCTCTACTCGTCCTGGCGGGCCTGAGTGTGGGCTTCTACCTCTGGTACACCAAGCACACTCGCTACGACTTGTTCCAAGATGTCTTGGTCACGCGCTACCAGGCACCAAGGACGAGGGTTGTTCCCCTGAGGGATGTGCTGAGTGCCCGATTCGCGAGGACGCCGCTGGGCGGCCAGGCGTTGTCAATACATCGCCGGAGAGGTGGGGTGCTCGTCATCACGCCTAAGGACCCCGAGGGTTTCCTTTCTCACTTAGAGGCCGGTCTTCCTACCAGAGAAGAGCCACCGAAACCAACGCCGCGGGTCGAGCGGTCCAAGCCGACACCTCGCAGACGCCGCCTAGCTAGGCGCCTGAAGAACTAGCAGAAAACAAACCATTCTTAACCCACCATGCGCTGCCGCAGATGAGGTCTGGCGTCAGCCGCTCCACGGGGCTTGCTCCAACGGGAGGCCGGGGTACCTCACGCCAGCGCGGTGCGCAAGAGGGTCCGTGGTGGTGCGCTACGAACAGCGCGACGGCCGTCTTGATTCGGTGCGCGAGCACACCTCCTAGAAGCTCGACGCCACAGGCACATCCCAGCTGTATCGTTTCGAGGATCGGGGCGCGAGAATCCACGCCCCATGACTATCTGGCGAGAAGCGACTGCGCCAGCAGCCACCGTCCCATGGCGTTGACGTGAGTGCCTGGCAGGCAGACGATGCCGCCTGTGAAGGGACGCAGCGCCAGGGAGATGGCAGAGGACGTTAGTCGGACGCGCCGCCGCCAGGAGCGCGGAGCCTTTGGCGCGTTAGCCGACGGCCTTCTCGGGGCCTACCGCTGGTTGAAGCTATGGACCGTGCGCGTGCTCATCGCCCTTGTCCTCCTGGCGCTCGGCGCGGTCATCGGTATAGCGGTGTTTCCCCGCCTCCCTGCAGAGACGCGTGACTTCGTGGAGCGGCTGGTAGGGGCATAGCTGGTAGCTCCGCCGAAGGCCTCTCCTGAGACGGCAGGCTAAATCACTCGTCCAGGCGAGGTCCGATGCCCCCATCCGAGGGATAGGCCAGAGGAGGCCCGCGCTCTAGCGTGGTGCGCAGGACCTCTTGGGTAATGCCCCCTGCGTAGCCCAAGGGTCCCGAAGCCCGGTCGCAAGGCCGGGCTTCTACTTTTCCCTGCACGACCGGCGCGCCTCAACGGTGCTTCCCACGCTAGCCCGATCTATCAGCTGAGCTGTGTGATGGGGTCACCGAGCCTTCGTTCTGGCTCTGCGGACGGGCCACTCTTGTTACCGAGCTGGAAGGGTGTGGCTTGGTAGATGTGGCCTGGGAGGCGTCGGGAGCAGAGTTCCGGACAGATGAGTCCTTTGCCGACGGAGACGGTGGAGAAGTCCGCGTTGTCGAGTCCGTCAAACTGACGAACGTCTCGGGCACGGTCTGCGGCGAGGCGATCGACACCGTGGAGGACGAGAGCGCAGTGATGATCGTGGAGGAGGGATATTGCCGGGGATTCAGCGAGGAAGACTGCGAGGTGTTTGGGGACGATGTGCCGTCTGCCCCCGAGCTGTAGTGAGCGAGAACGCGCACCAAGGCCCTTCGCGGGTACTGGGAAGGCGAATGCTCCGCGGACACCGATGTCCTGGGCGAGCTGTGCCCGGGGGAAGTTCTCATCCTCCTGGACGTCTGGGATCCACTCGGGCTCGCCTGAGCTCAAGACACGTCCGGGCAAGCCAATACCAGGGGAGAAACGCGTCTTTTCGGTCACTGACCGGAGAACCTCGAACTCTTCTGGATCGGCGAGGTACCACACCTTGCTGGGCGCGAGCTCTCCTGACGCGTCCGACGCCGTGAGATACAGGTGGCCGACCGGCCAGCCGACGTATGCGCAGACCAGATAGAGGCATTGCTGGAGCGCTCCCATCGACGAGGTGCGCGAGGTAGCGACCGAAGCCAGCTCAGAGAACAATCGGACTTCGGCGGCCTGGCTCGGCCCCAAGTCGGGCAGCCGGTCCTCATTGCGGGAAGCCATAATCTACATATCCTTGCCCGGCTGACCGAAGACGCTCAGTTTCGGCCTTGAATTTAGCCCCACGCCGCGCGATTGTGTAGGAACCGCGCGCCAGGGAGGCAAGCCGCTGATGTAGCATCCGCTCTGGGTCAGTGGCCGACGGGCCGGGCCGCCTTAGAGACCAGGAGGTCGTCATCGATGCCTAAGCTCGGCCTACTCATCCCAACGATCTGGGGCAGCGAAGTGCCCAAGACCGAAGACTTGTTGGAGTTCTGCCGCAGGGCGGATGCATTGGGTTTCGACTCGCTCTGGGTGATCAGTAAGCTGTTCCACAGGAATCATCTGGCCCACCCCATGACGATGCTGGCGTACGCCGCAGCCGTGACCCATCGCATCGGCCTCGGCACGGCCGTTGACCTGCTCAACATCCGTCATCCTGTAGAGATGGCCCAGCAGGCAGCTACATTGAACGCTCTCTCGGGAGAACGGCTGACCCTGGGCATATCCCAGGGGGGCCGCGACTCGGATTACGCCGCGAAGGGAATCCCCATCTCGCAGCGCACGGGACGTTTGGTCGAAGGCATGCGAGTGATGCGTCTGCTGTGGTCGGAGTCCGACGTCACTTTCCAAGGGAAGTACTACACCCTAGACCAAGCGAACATATCGCCCAAACCGCAACGGCCGGGTGGCATTCCCTTGCTGTTGGGCTCCACAGCGGAGGCTTCGCTCAAAAGGGCCGGCCGGATAGCAGATGGGTGGGTTAATGGTGGCCGCGGCACGCCCGAGTCCTTCGCGGCTCGTTGGACGACCGTCACGCGGGCGGCCGAAGAAGCTGGAAGAGATCCCTCCACGCTCACCAATGGAAAGCTGCTGTACACAAACCCCGGGCCGAATCGCCGTCAGGCAGCGGAGGAACTGGAACGGAATCTCGCGACCTACTACGGGCCTGGCTACCCCATGGACGAGACCGCCTGCGGCACACCCGCTGAAATCGCTGACCGCATCACGTCGTTCGGCGACGCGGGATGCGATCTGCTGATGCTGGGCCTCCCCGGGCCAGATCTGGCCAAGCTCGAAATACTGGCTACCCAAGTTGGGCCGCTAACCTCGTAGCCGTGACTCTCCCTGAAGCAAGCAGAACCCAGTTCACGTCTGACCTGCGAATTTGCCGCATCTTGAACGGGATGTGGCAAGTGTCCGGCGCCCATGGGCTCATCGATCCTGAGACCGCAGTCGAGAACATGTTCGATTATCTGGACTCCGGGTTCACCACGTGGGACCTGGCAGACCATTACGGACCGGCGGAGGATTTCGTCGGGCAATTTCGCCGTGAACTGTCTGCCTCCCGTGGACTCGAATCGCTGTCCGGTGTCCAGGCGTTCACCAAGTGGGTGCCGCAACCGGGCAAGATGACGCGCGGGCTGGTCGAAGCGAACGTCGCGGTGTCCCTGCGGAGGATGGGTGTTGAGGCCGTGGATCTACTGCAGTTCCACTGGTGGGACTATGCGGACAGCAACTACCTCGACGCGCTGGCCTATTTGTCCGAGCTTCAGGGTCAGGGCAAGATTCGACACCTTGGCCTGACCAATTTCGACACAGAGCACCTGAAACGCATCGTCGACCACGGAATCACGGTTGTGTCCAACCAGGTGCAGTTCTCGCTGATCGATCGGCGCCCTGAGGTTCGGATGGTCCAGTTTTGTCAGGAGTCCGGCATCCAGCTCCTCACATACGGGACCTTATGTGGCGGGCTGCTGTCCGACAAGTACCTGGGGCAGCCACAGCCTCGGGGCAGCGCATTGGACACCGCCAGCCTCTCAAAGTATGTGCGGATTATTGAAGCCTGGGGCGATTGGGACTTGTTTCAGCAGCTCCTGGTCACGTTGAAGGGTATCGGCGACAAGAACGGTGTGAGCATCGCCAACGTCGCCGTGCGGTACATTCTGGACCGGCCAACAGTTGCCGGGGTGATCGTCGGCGCCCGATTGGGCCTGACCGACCATCGGGAAGAGAACGCTCGAGTTTTCCAGTTCGCCCTCGACGGGGATGACCTTGACCGGATCGAGGCCGTTCTCCGGAATTCGCGTGATCTCTACCGCCTAATCGGGGACTGCGGCGACGAGTACCGACGCTAAGGGATGCCCGCAGGTGGCGAGCTGATTAGCTTTAGTCTGTTTGGTCTTAGGAGCAGATCACCTGCCAGGCAGGTCAGGCCGAGCAGGCTTAGTCGACCTATGGGGCGGACGGCCCCAATGGACCCAACGGTGCACAGTCAGCTAGCTTGCAGACCTGCGCTGCCTGCAAGCATGCGTGCATAGCTAGCCAGCTGGCTGAGCTAAGCTTGCACGATCTGCTCGGTCGGCCCGAGGGGAAATGCTCCTGTCCCGATTCTGTACGTTCGTGCCGTTCACCAGGATGATAATCCCTAGACGCCCAAGGAAAAAACTGACCCCCTAACTGCATGGTTTTCGCATAGCGTTGCACGACTAATCGCACAGCGAAGCCGTCGAGCTACTTTGCAAGCAGGGGGTCAGGGGTTCGAATCCCCTCGGCTCCACCAACGCTTTTACCTTGCCGTCATCTCGTGTAGAGCAGAGTGCCCATCCGCAGTGGATCGTGGCTCGCGCGTGTTTGACAGCCAAACTGACAGCCAAAGAGTCTGAAACGGGCGTCTATTCAGGGAACGGGCGGGGCTTCGGAAGCTAGAGCCCGTCCCACTGCCACACGGACGTACTTTGGGATCTTGCCAGTGAAACTCCCTGCGGCCGCGGTGGTAACTCCTGCCTTCTGGAGGGCTTCTTCCGTGAGGTTGTCGGAACGTAGTGCTTCGGCTACGACTTCCAGATCCGTCCAGTGGGTTCACGCATCGCCTGGCTCTATGCGATGAGGCAGGTCATAGGCCGGCTTGTGGGATGTGGTGCGCGCTTTTCTGGCGGCCCATGGGACCAGGCCGGGTGATTGAACTCGGGGACCGGTGCCATGTAAACAAGCTATGTCCGGGAGTGCGCGTTGCGCGCGGTGGTCAGCATCTTCGGCGACGGCCAAGGAACTAAGCTGAAGCCACCCACCCGCGGAGCCGACCCGCATCGCATCAAATGTTGAATTTGTTTCTAGCCAGTCTGTCGTCGTGCCGGCCACCTCGCCGGACCCCGGTGGCAGAACGCAATGCCCACGTAGGACCTTTTGGACATCGACCCACTCAGGTCCGGTGGTAAAGCCGGGTCCCTGCTGGTACCCTTGCCAGCACAATTGATGCTTGGTGCACTGGGCGGACACGGGATTCGCTTGCGAAAACGTCTCAGGGCGATCCTAACGGGACTAACCTGGCCAGTGCGTGCCGCTTTCTGGTTCGTGCCGCTCCCGCAGCTCTCCTACGTTGCTGGGGCTGGCTATGGCCTTGACCGGCATCACAGGCTCCTGTTCCGTGGCCTCATGCTCATAGTCGGTGGGCACGTGCGGTATGCCCAGCACGTGCTCAACCAACGGCTGAAGGGACTGTCTACGATCCAACGCAGAGACGCTGCACAACACGTGTGGACGTCCCGGACCGCCCTCGGATGGGGGGAACGGGCGTTTGCCGACCCTAAAGCTCGTTGTGCCGAGTATGCCTACGGGGCCACCCGGAGCCTGTACCGCTCCATTGGCCGGTCGCTGAGCATCCTGGAGCTGGGCGCCATGAACGGCGCCAGCCTGTTTTGCCTGCAATTCCAGGGCGTGGACATCGCCCGCTTCGTTGGAGTGGATATCTCAGCCGCCGCGGTTCATCAGGCCAGCCAGCACTGGCCCGACGAGAGCCGCTTTGTATTCCACTGCGGCGACTTCCTCGACTACTGCCGGAGTACCGACAGCCAATTCGATGCGCTGCTGGTCAAGCAGACCTTCCTGTTCCTCGACCAGGACTATCTGGAGCAGCTTATTGGCGTCATCAGCGACAGAGGGATCGCCACGCGGATCGTCATCCAAGAGCGGCAGCGGGCGCCTCACCTCGGCCCCCATTCCGCCTATGGTAACTGGGGCAACACTCCCGTCGACTACTCGCATGATTACTCGGCGCTTTTTGGCCGAGCCGGCTGGACCATCGAGTCCGGTGGACTGCGACCGCACCCCACCGTGGCCGACACGCTGCTGTTAGAGGCGGTCTTCGTCCGCGCCTAAGATAGCTGCTGTCGCCCCTAGCTCTCTCCCAAGACCCTATACCGGCGCGGCGGGCACAAAGCTTTATCATCCCGCCGAAAAAACTAAAGCTAGTCACGGTTCCGATGTGTGCGGCCCCAGCGATGGCCTCGGTGACCTAGCTGTGGGCAGCGGGACGCCAGCCAAAGCGCGGAGCGTTAGAGGTCGACGATCAGGTTCCGGCCAGTGCCTCGGCGGAGGAACGCCGTCTCGACGCCCCTCTCCGGCCTCTGGACGGGCCTGGTTTCACGAGCACCGACGACTTCGAAGGCGGGGCCCAGTTCGCGTTGGAGTGCGCGTGCCTCTTCTCTCAGTTGCCTCCGTCGTCGGGAGGACGCCGCATCGACAGTCTGCCGCAACCGCTCCTGCTCCTCGATTCCGATGGGGGCGATGAAGCTCATCTGGTCTCGACGCCCCCGGAACTCCCGGAGGATGTCGGCCGTCTCCTGCTGTTCACGCCTGTTGAGCGCCCGACGCGCGTCTTCTTCGGCCGCTTCCTGGCGGATGGGCGCGAGTCGGGCGTCCTCCGCGTTCTGCCGACTCTCTGCCTCAGCGAGGGCGGTCGCGGGGTCGGACGACTCAGGTTGAGAGGCACGGAAGGCTAGCCACGCGAGCAACCCGATGACGATGATGCTGCCGTTGTTGCCGCTCGCCATGGGCCTACAACCCCCTGAACGGGCCGCCCGGGACGAAGCCGCCCGGCATAACGGGGATCTGGATCCCCTCGTTCGTCGTGAAGAACTCGCGGAGCTCATCCCGAGCTGCAAACGCTTCGGTCACGCTGATCCCCGACTGCTGCCGTATGTAGAGCAGCAGGAGGACGCCGGCGATGATGAGAATCGGTGTGTTCATACACCTATGCCCTCGCCTTGTTGGACCGTGAGATGAGGTAGATGCCCCCGATGATGACCGCGGCGGTCACGAGACCACCGCCCACGCGCTCGAGTACGTCTGGGTCGTCCTGCAGCTCGGGCGCTGGGGCAGCGTTTGCGGACACTCGCCAAAACATGCTCGTCACGGTGTGCCCGCCGAAAAAGGTGACGGGCATGCTCTCGGCGTCGACGCCGTACCAGCCTTCGTCGGCCGGCGCGGCGAAGATCAAGTCCGCGCTTGCCACGTTCACGCCCAGCCCGGGAAGATCCCTGGACGATGGTGGGTGGCCATCGGCATCCGTTGGGGTACGATGTGCTCAGACGGTTGCTTGATCTCTTGCGAGGAGGGTGAAGATGCTAACTCAGGAAGAGAATGATCTGATCACCAGGATCGGCCCCGGCACGCCTGCCGGAGCCGTGCTCCGCATGTACTGGCACCCGATCTCACTGGCGCGGGATATCGACGACGAGCACCCGACCAAGTTCGTGCGCATCTTGGGCGAGGACCTCGTCATCTTCAAGGACAAGAGTGGCCGCATGGGGTTGCTGGCCGACCACTGCTCGCACCGCGGCGCGTCGCTGGTCTACGGGCGTGTCGAGGAGCGCGGCATCTCGTGCGCGTACCACGGCTGGCTGTACGACTGCGAGGGCAACATCCTCGAGACGCCGCCGGAGCGCAACGACGCGATCATGAAGAGCGTCAAGCAGACGGCCTACCCGGTCCAGGTCTACCTGGGCATGGTCTGGGCCTACATGGGCCCGCTGCCAGCGCCGCCCATGGTCCACTACGACACGCTGTTCCGGAAGGACGGCACGCGCGTTTGGCTGATTCACCCAAAGCTCAACGCGAACTGGTTCCAGGCCATGGAAAACTCCATGGACCCGGCCCATCTCCAGATCCTCCACCAGGAATTCATCGGGCGCGGGCGGAAACCCCCTAGCACCACACGGGGCTTCACCGACGACGTTGAATCCTACGAGTTCTTCGTCACCGATTACGGCGCCCTCATGAAGAAGCGCACCTACGTCAACGGGATGGTGGACGAGCACCCCGTCCTCTTCCCGAATATCCTGCGCCAGGGCGCCAGCTCGCAGTTCCGCGTCCCCATCGACGACACCCACACCATGCACATGCGCATGTTCTTCTACCCGACTGAGGATGGCAGCGAGCCTGAGGATGCCTTCGATCCGGAGATCACCTTCGAAGACCCGATCAAGGAGGACCCCGAGAAGTCCCACCCGGAGACCAGGTTCATCCTGCACAGCGTGAACTCGCAGGACCAGATGGCCTGGGAGACGCAGGGCCCGATCTCGAACCGCTCCGCCGAGCACCTCAGCTACTCCGACCGGGGCGTCGTCCTGCTGCGCCGTCACATGAAGGAGCAGATCGAGCGCGTCGCCCGCGGAGAAGACCCCCTGGGCTACCAGCGCGACCCTGACCACCCCATGATCGACACGAATATCGACGAAGGCGTGAGGCAGCTGCGGCAGGACAGGGCGAACCTCACAAGACGTGCCTAGGCTGGGTCCATCCGCCGCGCGTGAAGGCGGCCCTCACGGGGCGCTCACTCGCCCTACGTCGCTCGCGGCGATGGCGGCTGGGGCGCGCATGTGGTAAAACATCGTCGCGTATGAGTGTCGGAGCGGTTGCAACGCTTCTTCCGGCCCGCGATGAGATGGATCCGCAACTCTTTGCCCGGAGATGCCGGCTCATCGCCCGGGGAACGAGACCGCTCCGTGAACGCTGGGGCGCAGAAGGCGGGTGACCATGGCGACGAAGAACCTGGACGTGCGGTTCGTGTTCCGCTCCATCTCGATGGTCGAGCTCATGACCATCATGGAGCGCGAGGGGTACTGGGAGGACCACGGCGTCGACGTGCGGCTGCTCGAGTTCTCCGACGACGCGACGCGCGACGAGGAGCGGCTCTTCAGCGGCGACATCGACTTCATCCTGGGCGACCACGTGTCGCCGTACAAGCGGATCGCCGAAGGGCACCCGATGGTGTGCCTGGGGCAGACGGTCAACTTCGAGAACGTGTGGATCGCGACGACCCAGGAGATCACGTCGCTGCCGATGCTCACCGGCAAGCGCGTCGTGGGCAAGCCCCTGTGGACCGACGGGCGCCACATCGGACACCACGATGGCACCAAGCTGCTGTTCCTGAACATGCAGGGCGTCGATACCGAGAGGGTTGACTGGGTGGACGACGGCAGCAGCAGGAACACAGAGGGGGCTCGGTCCTCGATGCAGATCGTCAGCGACGGCGACGCCGACGCCTGCTTCATCGCGCCCCGGCGCGCGGATGCCGCACGGAAGGCGGGTCTGCGCGTCTACGAGTTCCCCCCCTTCCCCATGATCAAGAACATGACGCTGACGAGCATGCTGCCCAGCGTCCTCAAGGACAGCGAGCTGGCCAGGCGGGTCATCCACGTGATGACGGAGGCGGCGGAGTTCTTCATCTCGAACCGCGAGGAAACGCTCACCATACTGCGCGACCCCGTCTACCCGCTGCCGGAGGGATGGGTGGACCACCTCGCCACTCAGTACGACGAGCGCGCCGCGGAGTACGAGCCGACGTTGTTCCCGAACCCGGAGGGCATCGTCAACGTCCACCGTCTCTCGGCCATGCTCTACCCGGAAGTGAAGCAGATGAACCCCCTGGAGCTGTGGGACCTCCGCCTCCTGCACGAGGTCCGCTGGGAGCGGCAGCAGCGGGCCGCCGCGTCCTGAAGCGGCGTCCTCTACGGGGGTGAGCGGGGCGGCCCGGGCTCGGTCGGCGAGGGATGCATGAACGATAGCCCGTCGGTGTTGCGAGCGGTTGGCGCGGTGGTGGTGGGCGTGCTGCTCATCACGGCCGCTGTGGCCTGCGGTGCCGAGGAGCCGACCGCGGCCCCGACGCCGACGAGTGAGGGTCCCACCCCGACCCCCCGCGCCGGCGCGGGGGCGCTTCCCGAGAAGTGGGCGGAGCGCGAGGGCGGCACGCTGATCTTCGGCACCGCCAAGGAGATGAGCTCGCCGCACCCCTGGACGACCACCTCGTCGGTGGACAAGTCGATCAAGCGCTCGACGATGTTCGAGCCCCTGAGCGACGTCGCGCTCGACGGCAGCCTCGTCCCGATCCTGGCGACGTCCTGGGTGGGCAACGACGACCTCTCGGCGTGGACGTACCATCTGCGCGAGGGCGTGCTGTTCCACAACGGCGACGAGATGACCTCCGCCGACGTCGTGTGGTCCGTGAACTACATCATGGACCCCGACAACGCGGGCAGGGGCCACGGCGACCTCGCCCCGATCATCGCGTCCGTGGAAGCCCTCGACCGCTACACCGTCCGGTTCAATATGAACGGGAGTCAGCCGTCGCTCCCGCTCATCATCAGCGAGATCGGCATCCTGAGCATCATCCCGGCGAACGCCCTCGAGCCCGGAGAGGTCCGGGTGTCGACGCCGCCCCCTGGGACAGGACCATTCAAGTTCGTGGAGTGGGTCCCGGCAAGCCGGACCGTGGTGGTCCGTTTCGACGACTACTGGAACGGCAAGCCCTATCTGGAGAAGATAATCTTCCAGCTGATCTCCAGCGCCGTCGGGAGGGCGAACGCGCTGCGCACCCGCGAGATCCAGATCGCCGACCGACTCACGCCCATCTTCGCCGGACGCGTCCAGAGGGGCGAGATCGGTGCGATCAACGTGAAAGCGGCCAACCTGTCCGGCTATCGCATGATCGACTTCAACGTCGATACGCCGGTCTTCGGCGACAAGAACGTCCGCCTGGCCGCCATCTACGCGATGGACATGCAGAAGCTGTTGGACGAGGCGTACTTCGGCCTCGGCGCGCTGGTCTCGATGCCGGTGCCGCCGGGGTCGGTGTGGGACGAGATCCTCCGCGACTGCTGCCCCCGGCGCGTCGCGGACCTGAACAAGGCCAAGGAGCTGCTGGCGGCGTCCTCATACGCCGGCGAGCCGGTGCGTCTTCTCGTCAACCGGGGCCAGGGCGAGGCCATCGGCGAGAGCCTCTCGCGTCAGCTCCGGGAGGCCGGCTTCAACATCGATCTGCTCATCGTCGAATCGGGCGTCTACGACGAGCGGCAGACGGTGGGAGACTTCGACATCAACCCCTCCGGCGGGAGCTGGGGCGGCGATCCGGTCCTCGACGGCGGGCCCGGCTGGCGCTGCGAGGAGGGCGAGCGCCGCCTGCGCAACCAGAACCGCTACTGCGACCCGGTGCTTGATGAGCTCATGGACGAGTACCTCCGCGTCCCGGACATCGAGGAGCGGACGGTACGGTTCCGCGAGATCGCGACCCGGCTCTACGAATCGGCCATCCGCAAGGACATGGGCTGGAACTTCACCCGTTTCTACGCCTGGACCGACAACGTGAAGGGCTTCGAGACCAAGGGTGACGGCGGCTACACCCGCCATCCGCTGGGCGGCGGGCTCTGGCGGGTCTACTTCGAGGAGTAGCGGGAGCCCCACTTGCCCTCGCGCATCGCCCCCTCGACGGATCGCGTCAGTCGAGGTCCTCCAGCCGCGAGCGCAGCAGCCCGTGGACGGCCGCGAGGACGAGCACGCTGGCGGCGACGAACCCGATGAGCGCCCAGCTGAAGCTGTGCGCGACCACGCCGAGGGCCGTGCCCGCGGCGGGTCCGTGCTCCGTGTCGGTGGCGGCCATCGCCAGCATCGACAACCCGACGCCGCCCGCGGCGTAAACCGCGAACAGCATCGGCACGTCGGAGACGAGATCCTGGCCCCAGGGGGTGCCGGTGAAGGCGGCGAGGGCGCCGCCGATCGTCAGCGCGATGGCGTGGCCGCCGATGACGCGCCTTGGCCGTGCGTTGTCCCGCCGCGGGGAGATGAAGAGGACGAACGCCGTCGACGCGATGGCGGCGACGAGGACGGCCTGCGGGACGGCGGCTCCGCTCAGCAGCTCCGCCGCCCACAGCAGCACCACCAGCGAGAGGGTCGCCAGCGAGACCTGGGCCAGGTACCGTCCGGGGCGCTGCTTGAGCTTGGGGTCGAAGATCTTCAATCAGGCCTCCGGTTACCTGGCCCCGGCTCCGATGCGCACGGCGTATGCTACGTCCGGGGACGCCGGACGCAGCGCCGCACGTCCCATCCACACCGCAGGGGTGGGCGCGCCGGCACGAACTCGCTCGTCAACGGGGGATCACCTAGCACTATACCCTTCCGATCTATGGGGGGGCTCCGGCGAGGAGACAGGGAGGCGGGAAGCACGTGGAGATCAAGTACGGCCTGATCAGCGCGGACTCCCACGCGGCGTTCGACCGCGATGACTTCACCTCGCGCATGTCCGCGAGCAGGTGGGGGGAGCGCATCCCCCACATCGTGGAGGTCGAGGAGGGCGGGAAGCAGGTGCACCGGTGGTCGGTGAGCGGCGAGCCCGGCCGCGGTGACGTCTGCAACTGTCCCGCGCTGATGGGCGACCCGTTCCCGACGTACCCGCAACGCTGGGAGGAGGTCCCGCGCCGGGCCTTCGACCCCGCCGTGCGGCTTGAAGCGCTCGACGCCGACCGGGTGGACGCGGAGGTGCTCTTCCCGAACCACCCCGGCGGGAACTTCTACCAGTACAAGGACAGGGAGTTCGAGCTCGACGCCGTGCGGGCGTACAACGACATCCTGGCCGGCTGGACGCAGATCAGCGACCGCTACCTCCCGCTCACGGGGCTGCCGTACCTGAGCGGCGCCGATGGCGTGGCCGAGGAGATCGTGCGGGCGACCAGGGCCGGCCACCGGGGCATCAACATCCAGGGCCGGATGCCCAAGGGGTTCGCACACCTGACGGACCCGTACTGGGACCCCGTCTGGGGCACGTGCCAGGAGCTCGGCGTCCCGGTGCACTTCCACGGCTCGGCGGGCGTGCGGCCGCCGGACTGGAACCGGTGGGAGGGCTACACGCCGCGCCAGGCGCACTCCGCCATGACGAGCACGTCGGCCGTCACGCCGGCGCAGATCATACCGCAGCTCATCTTCTCCGGCGTCACGGAGCGCTTCCCGGACCTGGTCGTCGTCTTCGCCGAGGCGGGCATCGGTGGGCTCAACTACGTGATCGAAGCCTGCGACCACGAGTGGGAGGTCCGCCACCTGTGGACGGAGGGCATCTCCACCCGGCCCAGCGAGACCGTGCGGCGCCAGATGAACGTGAACTTCTGGTTCGAGGCCGGCGGCATCCAGCTCCGCCACGAGATCGGCATAAACAACATCATGTGGGAGTCGGACCTGCCGCACGTGGCCTCCTCCTACCCGCGCTCGTGGGAGTCGGTCGATCGCGTGCTCGCTGGCGTCCCGGCCGAGGACAGGGCCAAGCTGCTCTACGAGAACGCGCTCCGCGTCTACCGCATCGAGACGACGGCGCCCGTGGCCACGGGCTGATGGAGAAAGAAGCGCTGGAGCTCAAGCACGGCCTGATCAGCGTCGACGACCACGTCCAGGAGGTCCCGGACCTGTGGACGAGCCGGCTGGACGCAAGCCGCTGGGGCGAGCGCATCCCGCACATCGAGCGCGCGCCCGACGGCAGCGAGCGCTGGGTCGCGGACGGCACGACGCTCATGGGCGGCCGCCTCGCCGACGCCGGTGCGCTGATGGACGACCGCAACGACGAGCCGAAGACCTGGGCGGAGGTCCCCGCCGCGGCCCACGACCCGGCGGAGCGCCTCAAGGCGATGGACGCGGCGGGCGTCGACTACTCGGCGCTCTATCCGACCGTCGCGGGCTTGGCCGGCCACGCCTTCGGCTCCATCGAGGACCCCGACCTGGAGCTCGCGTGCGTGCAGGCCTACAACGACTGGCTGATCGAGGAGTGGGCCGGGACGAGCAGCCGCTTCATCCCGCAGTGCATCGTGCCGATCTCCTCACCCGAGGCGACGGTCCGCGAGATACACCGGTCGGTCGAGAAGGGACACCGGGGCGTCGTCTACCCGGCGATGCCCATGTACCTGCGCGACGTGCCGCACGTGAACGGCCCGGAGTACGACCAGGTGTGGGACGCCTGCGTGGAGCTGGGCGTGCCGCTCTGCCTGCACGCGGGCTCCTCGCCGCAGCTCCAGTACCCGCCGTACGAGGGGCTGGCGCCCACGCTCGCCGCCGCGCTCACCGAGGTGACGCGGCCGGTATCGAGCGTGTTCGTGATCTCGGGGCTCACCTTCTCGCGGATACTGCTCCGCCACCCGGAGCTCCGCGTCGTGCTCGCGGAGAGCGCGCTCGGCTGGGGGCTGCTGTACCTCGAATGGGCCGACCACCAGTTCGAGCACGACGGCCTCGCGGCCGAGGGGTACGACCTGACGCCCTCGGAGATGTTCCGGCGCCAGTGCTACTTCAACGCCTGGTTCGACCCCATCGCTCGGTGGGCGCCGCACATCGGCACGGAGCACATCCTGTGGTCCACGAACCTGCCGCTCGCGACGTCGACGTGGCCGAAGACCAAGGAGACGGTCGAGCGCTGCTTCGACGGGGTGTCGGCCGAGGGGCGGGAGCAGGTGCTCTGGCGGAACGCCGCAAGCCTGTTCCACTTGTAACGGCCTCGCCCGCCGCCGCGGTGTAGGCGCTCGACAGCCGTTTCGACCATCCCCCCGTCCCCCTTCCAGCCTGGAAGGGGGAGATAAAAGCCTCTACGGGGGACACCCCCGTGCCCCCGGCAGAGGGGCTGTGCCCCTCTGCACACCCCTCCGGCGAGCGGCAGCGAGCGCGGCCTGGCGAGCACCGGCGCCGCTGTCGCCGAGCGGCAGCGAGTGGGTCAAGGGCGAGGCCCTTGTCAAGGGTGAGGTGCTTGCTCGAGCAGGGAGGCGAGCGTGCCGAGGAAGGGCGCGGCGAGAGCCCCGTCTGCGGCGCGGTGGTCGACCGAGAGCGTGAGCATCATCATCGGCTCCACGCTGGGCTCGCCCTTGAGTGCGACCACGCGGTCGAGGATGCGGCCGACCGCCAGGATCGCCGCCTGGGGCGGGTTCACGATGGCATCGAAGGCGTCCACGCCGTACATGCCCAGGTTCGTGATGGAGAACGTGCCGCCCGCGACGTCCTCGGGCCGCAGCTTGCCTGAGCGGGCCAGGTCCACCATCTCCATCCGGCGGGCCGTGATCTGCTCCATGCTCATGCGCTCCACGCCGTGGACCACCGGCACCATGAGGCCGTCGTCGGTTGCCACGGCGAGGCCTATGTTGACGCTCGGGTGGACGATGATCGTGCCGTCGTTCCACGAGGAGTTCATCCGTGGGTGCTTGACCAGCGCGGTGGCGCAGGCCCACACGAGGATGTCGGACACGCTCGGGACGCCGCCGCCGCTGCGCCGCTGCTCCTGGCGCCAGGAGCGCAGACTGCGCGTGTTCACCTCGCGCGTCAGGTAGAAGTGTGGGACCTCGGCCCAGCTCCTGCTCAGCCGCTCCGCCATCACCCGCCATACTTGGCCGACGGCGACCTGCTCACCCCTCGGTGCGGCCGGCGCGGGCTTCTTCCGGGGGGCGCGGGTGCGAGAAACCTTGGGCGCGGCTTCGCCCTCGGCCAGGATGAGGGCGAGGGTCTGGCCGAGAGCGACGTCGTCGCCCTCGGCTGCGGCGATCGAGGCCAGGGTCCCGGAGGCCGGTGCTTCGAGGGCGACCGACACCTTGCCGGTCTCGATCTCCACGAGCGGCTCGCCCTCGACGACCGAGGCGCCCTCGGCCTTGAGCCACCGGGCGAGCGTGCACGTCTCCGGAGTCATGCCCCAATCGGGCAGGATGACGTCGGTTGCCAGTGGGGGCCTCCTTCAAGGCAGCGGGGCAGGCCAGCGGGGCAGGGCGTCGTCGCGGCGCGCAGCGGCTCGCGGACCCCTGGGGTCAGGCGGAGATCAGGCGGTCTCCAGCCAGAGCGAGCGGATGGCCGGGAAGGGGCCGTCCACGCGCTGCCAGGAGTCGCCTCGGTCGCCGGTGGCGTAGAGCTGCCCGGTCCCGCTGTCGCCGTCCGAGTAGCCGGCGAGGAGGGCGTCCGGGTCTGTTGGATGCCCCACGAGGGCCCAGGCCATCTCGGGGGGCTTGGCGGGCAGGCCGTTCGTGATCTCGCGCCAGCTCTTCGCGCCGTCGTCGCTCCGGAGGATCACGCACTCCGCCTTCGACGGCCGCCGCCAGAACCCCGGCGAGCCGTTGGCGCCGGCGACGACGAGCGTGACGTCGTCCGAGCCCTCGGCCTCGGGGAGGACGACGAAGTCGTGGGAGTAGTTCTGCGGCGCAGAGTCGCCCCAGGGCATGGTCGCGTCGACGTGGGACCATCCCGCCGCGGGGTCGTCCGAGCGGAAGAAGCCCCGGGCGGAGGAGACGAAGTACGTTCCCCGCTTGCCCGGATGGCGCGCGATGCTGTGCATGTCGAGGTAGGTGATCCCGCCGCTCACGTCCTCCCATGTCTCGCCGCGGTCCAGGCTCCGCACGACCCCGCCGTGCTCCAGGCACAGGTAGAGGTACTGGGCGTCGTCCGGGTCGATGAGGATCTTCATGACGTGGCCGTCGTGCGGCTCCGTCGGACCCCACCACTCGCGCTTGAACTCCTCCGGGATGCTCTGGAGCGAGACGATCTCGTTCCAGGTCTCCCCGCCGTCGTCGCTCCGGTGGAGGTGGACCGGCGAGGTGCCGACGTAGACGACGCGCTGATCGTGGGGGTCGACGGCCAGCGAGCGCGCATCGCCCTCGAAGACCCGCTTCCAGTGGGCGCCCGCGTCGGTGGTCCGGTAGACGCCGTCGTTCATGATGCCTGCGTACACGGTCCCCGGCTGGTCGGTCCGGCCGGTCATCACGCGCACGGCGCCGTCCAGAGCGCTGCTCTGGCGGGCCCAGCTCCCGTCCGTGACGTCCCAGACCTCAAGCCCCGTCGTTGAGCCGAGATAGACCCGAAGCTGCTTCGACATATACCGGTGCTCCTCTCGTGTTCTCAGCACTGCACGGGCGCCGGTTACTTGAGCTGGACCTCGATCTCGTTCCCGTCGGGGTCGTTCACGCGGAACTGCGTGCGGCCCGCCGTGTTCGGCCGCGGCCCGTCGTAGGGCTCCGCCCCGTGGGCGCGCATGAACGTCAGCACGCCCTCGACGTCCTTGGCGCCCTCGAGGACCACCGCGAAGTGATTCAGGTTCGCGTCGTGCTGCTCTCCGAGGTCGGGGGTCGGCTTGAGGATGAGCCGCGTGTACGGGCCGAGCGCCACGCGGACGCGGTCGGGGTCATCTCCGGCCTTGGGGTCGAACATCCGGTAGAACGCGATCGACTTCTTGACGTCGCGCACGTTGAACTGTATGTGCGCGACCGTTCCGACCGTAAAGGGCTGTTCCATGACACATCCTCCTTGTTGTCGGGCTCGCCGGTACCGTGCTGGGTCAGGGCGGTGCGCGGCGTGCACATCATCGGCTGCCTGGAGCGGCTGGACTATACCACCCTACGGGTGGTCTGTTCGGCCTTTGGCTCGTCCGATGGGCCCATCGACGTTCCGTTGACCGGCGGGGCAGTGATGGCGCATCCTAGCCAGGCCGTCGGCACAGGTCAGCACGAGGAGGCCCGCAGATGGAGCTGGACCACACCATCGTCTACGTCAAGGATAAGGATGTGTCCGCCCGGTTCTACTCCAACGTTCTGGGGTTCGAGTACCGGGGGACGGGCGGCACGCAGAGCTTCGTGCGCGTGAACGACACGCTCGTGATCCGGTTGGACGAGCGGGAGCCGCGCAAGGCCCACTACGCCTTCCACGCGAGCGACGAGGAGTTCGACGCCGTCCTCGCGCGCGTGGCCGCCGACGGCGGCACCTACGGGTCGAGCTCCGGGTCCGACGACATGGGATGGGCGGACCGCGATGGCGGGCGGCTGGCCTACTTCAGAGACCCGGACGGCATCTCCATCGAGATCCGCACCGCCTCGCAGCCGGTCTGAGCGCGGGGCGGCCCGAGCAGCGATATCACCGTCTAGGAGAGAGAAGCGTGGAGCTCAGCGAAGTCATACCGTTCCTGGAAGAGAACCATCTGGCCGTCGTCACCACCGTCAGCGTAGCGGGCAAGCCCCAAGCGACCGTGGTGAGCGCCGGCCTCTACGATGGGAAGATGTCGTTCGTGTCGCGGGCGCACACCATGAAGGTGAAGAACGTGCGCCGGGGCGGCCGGTGCAGCGTGACGCTGATCCGGCCGAACGACACACGGTACGTGACCATCGAAGGGCCGGCCGTGGCCCACGGGTGGGACGACACGCCGCCGGCCGAGCTGCTGTCGCTGCTGCGGGGCGCGTACGGTGCGGCGGGCCGGAAGTCGGACGACGCCGGCTTCGATGCCCGGATGCGCGAGGAGCAGCGCACCGTCGTGCTCATCACGCCGGAGCGCGTCTACGGCAGCATCTAGCCGGGCTCCCAGGTGCGTCTTGCCACGTGAGGCTTGCCCGCGTCTCGCCTGCGTCTCGGAGGACGAGCATCTTCAGCTACTGGCCGAGCGGCCCCCTGAGCCTCCTCCTGGGCGCGGTATCGCTGGCCGTCGGACTGATAGTCGGCGGCTACCTCGTCCGGTTCGCCCTGGAGATCGCGGCGAACGTGCTGGGCAGACCGCTGAGCAGGCGCGACAAGCTCGTGCTGGCGGCCTTCGTCCCGCCGTTGGCGCTGCTGGCGTGGAAGCTGAGCTTCCGGCAGTTCTCGTACGGGATGGTGGCGGCGTTCGCGCTGGCGGGGGCGCTGATCTGGACGCGGAACCTGCTCCGGGGCGAGACGTGGATCTCGCCGCAGGAGAACCGCTTCAACAGCGAATACATCGGCCCAGCCGCGCTGCTGCTCATCGCAGTGCTGATGGCCTGGAACGCATGGTCGCCGTTCATTTAGCCAGGACAAGCCCTGGACCCACACCAGGGCACAGCCCTGGACCCACAAAAGGGGCGCGGCGTCGGGGACCGACAAACGTCGGCGTGCGCCTGGTAAGACGGTCGCAGCAGCGCGTGCCGCTTCAGTCCGGAGCCGGAGCGATAGCGTAGGCGCACAGTTTAGAGAGGAGCACGTCATGGAGATAGGGATCGCCTTCCCCAAGGTCATGCCGGTTGGCGACAGCGCCCGGATCATCGAGTGGGCCGAGCGTGCCGACGACGGCCCGTTCTCGTCGCTGGCCATGGTCGACCGGCTGGTGTATGGGAACCACGACCCGCTGATCGTCTTCGCCGTCGCGGCGGCCGTCACGTCGCGGATCCGTCTGATGCCGACGGTCCTGCTGCTGTCGCTGCGCAACGCCGCCATCGTGGCGAAGCAGGTTGCGAGCATCGATGCGATCTCCGGCGGGCGCTTCTCGCTGGGGATCGGCGTCGGCTCGCGTCCCGACGACTTCGCGGCGGCCGGCGTCTCGATGAAGGCGCGCGGGCGGCGGCTCGATGAGCAGGTGGCCACGCTGCGCCGCATCTGGGCCGGCGAGCCGGCAGCGGAGGGCGCGGGTCCCATCGGCCCGGCCCCGGCGCGAGCGGGCGGGCCCGAGCTGCTGATCGGCGGCCGCTCGGTCCCGGCGCTCGAGCGAGCGGGGCGCTTGGGCGACGGCTACGTCGCCGGTGCTGCGGGAGCGGGCGTCTCGAATCAGGCCCAGGAGGTCGCCGGCTACTACAAGGTGGTCGAGGCGGCGTGGAAGGATGCGGGGAAGGCCGGGCGGCCCCGGCTCGTCGTCGCGCTCTCGTGTGCCGTCGGCGAGTACGCGGCGGAGCGGACGCGCGAATCGATGCGGTCCTACTATGCCTTCCGGGGCGAGGCTGCGAAGAGCATGGACATGTCGATCCCGTCGACGCCCGAGGCGATCCTGGATGGGATCGGCGTGTTCGAGGACCTGGGCGCGGACGAGCTGATATTGGAGCCGGGGCACGCGGACCTCGACCAGGTCGACCGCCTCGCCGACGTGGTCGCGGGCCTGTGAGGCCCCGCGCGCGTCGGGTGTGAGCCATTCGCGCTCCAGCGCGAATGAGCGAGGTAGTAGTCGCGGGTGTGAGCCATTCGCGCTCCAGCGCGAATGAGCGAGGTAGTAGTTAGACACGTGGTATAGTCCCCGGCGAACGCGGATCAGGGGGGCGGGGACGTGCTCACCGAGCACCGGATGGCGAGCGGGATGACGGTGCTGGAGGCGCGCCCGGAGGGCCGGGCGCGGCGCCCCGGCGTGATCCTGCTCCATGAGCGCTACGGCATCGACCAGCACACGAGGGACCTCGGCGAGAAGCTGGCCGCGGACGGCTTCGTGGCGCTGCTGCCGGATATGTTCCACCGGTTCGAGGGCGACCGCGAGGCCCTGCGCCGGGGTGAGGAGCGCGCCGACATGGCGGACGACGAAGCGCTCGCGGACCTCGACGAGGCGGCCGCCTTCCTGCGCGACCGTTCGTACACCACCGGCGAGATCGGCGTCATCGGCGTGTGCCAGAGCGGGCGGCAGCCGTTGCTGTTCGCGGCGCATCGTCACGACGTGGCCTCCATCGCAGTGCTGTATGGTGGCGTCGGGAACGGGGACTGGGAGCCGAGCGAGCGCCGCCCGTCGTCGGTGGGCGCGTTCATCCGCGACCTGGACTGCCCGGTACTCGGCCTGTTCGGCGAGGAGGACCACGTCGTTTCGGTTGAGAACGTGCGGCGGTTCCGGGAGGAGATGGAGCAGGCCAGGAAGAGCTATCGCATACGTATCTTCCGCGGCGCGCCCCACGGGTGGTTGAACGACACCATGCCGGGGAGGTATCGTCCGGAGGCTGCCGAGGCGGCATGGTCGGAGCTGACGTCGTTCCTGCGCACCAACTTCGCCGGGGACCGGGACCGCGGCCACGTGGTGTGGGAGTTCGAGAGCGACATCTCGCCCGGCTACGACTTCTCGAAGAACGTCCGATCGGCGTGAGCGACCCCAGTACCCAGGCAGAGCCATACAAGAGGAGGAACGGATGACACAGTCTGCGACGAACCCTTTGATCGGTGGTCCCGAGCCCGAGGTGAGCCAGATCGAGATACCGGCCGACGGGGTCAAGATCAAGGCCCACATGGCCCGCCCGCAAGGCTTCACGAAGGGCGCGGCGGTGGTGGTGATCCACGAGAACAAGGGCCTCGTGGCCAATATCCGCGACGTGGCCGACGGGCTGGCCAGCTCCGGCTACCTGGCCGTGGCGCCGGACCTGCTGACCCGCGACGGCGGGACGGACTCGATCGAAGATATCCCCGCGATGATCGGCGCGATCCCGAAGGAGCGTCTCACGGGTGACGCGCTGGCGGTCATCAAGTACCTGAAGGGGTTGCCCGAGGTTACGAGCGTCGGCATCATCGGCTTCTGTTTCGGGGGCGGGGTGACCTGGCGCGTGGCGACCGAGAGTGGGGACATCGCGGCGGCGGTGCCGTGCTACGGCGCGAACCCACCGCTGGAGCAGGTGCCGAACACGAAGGCGGCGGTCTTCGCGGTCTACGGTGCGACGGACGAGCGCATCAACGCCGGGATCGACGACATCAACAAGGCGCTCGATGGCGCTGGCATCACCCACGAGCACAAGCTCTACCCGGGCGCGGGCCATGCGTTCATCAACCACAACGCGGGTGAGCGATACAACGCCGAGCAGGCGGAGGCCGCGTGGGCCGACTTACTCGCCTGGTTCGGCAAGCACCTCAGCTAGCCGGGCCCTCGCGCGGCAGAGCCTAGGGACACGGGAAAGCCGGCGCCTACCCGAAAGGGTGGGCGTCGGCTTTCCCGTGTCCGCCGGGGCGCTAGGTCTATGGACCGAGGGGCAGCCACACGCTGAAGCGCGTCATGCCCGGCTCGGACTCCAGCCGGATGTCGCCCCGGTGCTTGTACACCACGATGTTGTACGTGATATCAAGGCCCATCCCGGTGCCCTTGCCGGGCGGCTTCGTCGTGAAGAAGGCGTCGAAGACCCGGGACTGGATCTCGGGCGGGATGCCTGGGCCGTCGTCCTCCACGTCGACGATCGCCCAATCGCCCTCGGACCGCGTCCGCAGCGTGATCGTGCCGCGCCCGTCCAGCGCGTCGGCTGCGTTGTCGATGAGGTTCGTCCAGACCTGGTTGAGCTCGCTGCCGTAGGCCTGGATCCGGGGCAGGTCCGGCGCGTACTCACGCCGGACATCGATGCCCTTGAGCTTGCTGCGCAGGATGAGCAGAGTGTTGTCGAGTCCTTCGTGGAGGTCCACGTCCTGGACCGGCCCCTGGTCGAGGTAGGCATAGGACTTGAGCGCCTTGACGATGTCCGAGATGCGCCCCGCGCCCTGGCCGATCTCGGCGATCAGCGTGTGCATCGCGTAGGTTGCCCCCACCCGCCGTGCGGCCGCAGCGGCCTGGGCGGGCTCGGCCTCGCGCGTGAGCTCGGCGAGCGAGGCGGCGTCGTGGCCTAAGTCGACGAGCGCCGGCGCCAGCTCCCAGCCATCGTCGGCGCCGAGGCCCGTGAGCCACGTCTCGACCTCGTATTCGCGGTCGCTCCGCGCGAGCGCGTCGATGTCGGGAGGCTTGCCCGCGGCCTCCCTCGCGTGTGCGATCTCGGCTTCGATGCGCTCGGCGATGCTCGGGGGGAGGCCGATGACGGCGAGCGCACGCTCCGCCGCCGCGCAGCGCTCGATGGCATCGCCGACCTGGTCGGCGCCGCGCTTCACGGCGGCGGCCGGGTTGTTGAGCTCGTGGGCGACGCCTGCGGTGAGCGTGCCGAGCTGGGCCATCTTCTCGCCCTGGCGCAGCATCCCCTCGGTGGAGCGCCAGCGGCCCAGGATGGTGTCGAACATCGCCCGCGTCGCGGGAAGGCTCGTGTTCAGCAGCTCGTCGAGCTGCTCCTTGGTGATGGCGACCAGGAGAGCGTCGGTCCGGGCGTTCACCGACGCCATGCGCGGGTTGTCTTCGAGCAGCGCCATCTCACCGACGACGTCCCCCGCGCTCAGGACGTTCAGCAGCACCTCGCGCGGGCCGGAGGTCTTGACGACCTCCAGCGTGCCGTCGGTGATGACGTAGGCCCGGTCGCCGGGGCTGCCCTCGGCGAAGAGCTGCTCGCCCGCCGCCAGTCGGACGTCCTCCGCGGACTCGCACAGCCGCCGCAGGTCGTCTTCCGGCAGCCCGCTGAAGAGCGGCACGTTCTTGAGGGTCTCGTACTGCTCGCTCATGCTCCAACGCTCAGCGTGTAGGCCTCGACCGGCTCGGAGATGCCCTTGAGCTGCAGGGTACGGTGGGCGGCCCCCGCGCCGCCGCCGATCTTCTCGTAGACCTCGCTCGTCACCAGCACCTCCCCGCCCGCGGCCTCGCCCTGGAGGCGGGAGGCGATGTTGACGGTGTCGCCGAGCGCGGTGTAGTCGTTGCAGTTGTCGGAGCCGACGACGCCGGTGTAGGCCAGGCCGGTGCTGATGCCGATCCCCACCCCGATCATGCGCCAGAGGCCGCCGCGGAGCCCGGTGAAGTGCATCTTCCGGTCCAGCAGGTAGTACGGCACCACCATGAGCATGCGCCACCACTTGACCGGTGGGTTCGGGACGCTGCGGTCGAAGTGATCGATGATGCAGTAGTCGGACAGGTGGTCGTGCTGGTGCACCGGCGCCTCCGTGCTCGCGTTCTTCATGGCTACTCCGTCTGCTTACTCTGTCTGCCTACTCCGTTTGCCTACACGGTCTGTAGGTATTGATGCACGAAGCTGATGGCGGTGGAGCCTTCGCCGACCGCCGAGGCCACGCGGCGCATGACGCCCTGGCGGACGTCGCCCACGGCGAAGATGCCCTGGACGCTCGTCTCCAGCGAATACGGGTCGCGCGCCCAGCCCTTCGGCCGCTTGCCGCCCGGCATCACGTCGCGCCCCGTGAGGATGAAGCCTGCCTCGTTGCGCTCCACGAGGCCCGCGACGAGTTCCGTGTACGGCGCGGCGCCGATGAACACGAACATCGCGCTGGCCTCGATCGACGAGGTGGCGCCGCCTTCGACGTTCCGGTAGGTGACCGACTCGAGCCGCCCGGCGCCGTGCACTTCCGCGACCTCCGCGTCCAGCACCACCTCGATGTTCTCGGTCGCCGCGATCTGCTCGACCAGGTACTGAGACATGCCCTGCTCTATCGTCGACCCGCGCACGAGCATGACCACCCTCTTGGCGTAGCGCGACAGGAACATCGCGCCCTGGCCGGCGGAGTTCGCTCCGCCCACCACGAGCACGTCGCGGCCCTTGTAGTTCACCGCCTCGGTGGTGGCCGCCCCGTAGTAGACGCCGGCGCCGGTGATCTCGCTGACGCCCGGGACGTCGAGCTGCCGCACCGAGACCCCCGTCGCGATGATGAGCGCGTGGGCGCTCAGCTCGGTGCCGTCGCCGAGCGTGACCAAGCGGTAGGGCCCCTCGGCCCGGACCGACATCACCTCCTGCGCGGTCAGGATCTCGGCGCCGAAGCGCTCCGCCTGCGCGGTGGCCCGCCGGGCCAGGTCGGCCCCGCTGATCCCGTTGGGGAAGCCCAGGTAGTTCTCGATGCGGGAGCTGGTGCCGGCCTGGCCGCCCGTCGCCTCCCGCTCGACCATCACGGTCCGCAGCCCCTCTGTCGCGGCGTAAACGCCCGCGCCGAGGCCGGCCGGTCCCGCGCCGACGATGATGACGTCGTAGAAGGGCTGCGTCGCCTGGGTCTTCAGGCCGGCCTTCTCGGCGAGCGCCCGGGTGTCCGGCTCGATGAGCACCGTGCCGTCGGGGAAGAACGCGACGGGCAGCCGCCGGTCGTCGCCGACGGCCTCTTCGACGAGCTTGCGGGCCTCGGCGTCGGTCTCGATGTCGAGCCACTGGTAGGGGATGCGGTTGCGCGCCAGGAAGTCCTTGGCGTCGTGGGAGCGCCGGGACCAGAGCGTCCCGGCGATGCGGATGCCGTCGTAGGGGACCAGCACGTTGGCCGACCAGTCGCTGAGGAGGTCGTCCAGGATGGGGTAGAGGTTGTCCTCCGGCGGGTCCCAGGGCTTCATGAGGTAGTGGTCGAGGCCGACTTCGTTGATGGCGGAGATCGCGGCCGAAGTGTCCGCGTAGGCCGTCAGCAGCACCCGCTTCGCCTCGGGATGCAGCTCGCGGGCGTTCGCCAGGAACTCGGTGCCGGACATGACGGGCATGCGCTGGTCCACCAGGAACAGCGCGAGGGGCGTGTTGCGGCGCTTGAGCTCGCGCGCGGCATCGAGCGCGTCGGCGCCGGAGGCTGCCTTCACGATGCGGTAGTCGGCGCGGAAGTGTGAGCGCAGGTCGCGCTCGACCGCATTGAGCACCTGCGGCTCGTCGTCGACGATCAGGATCACGGGTATCGCCATGCGCGCTAAGCTCCCCGGCCGCCTACGCCTTGAGCTTCCGCGCGGCGTTCTCGAGGAACAGGCCGCGGAGCGTCTCGTCGTCGAAGGTCTGCGCGATGGCATCGACCGTCTCGCGGGCCTCGGCGAGCTTCGCCTCGGACTCGGCGTTGCGCCCGAGCGTTGAGAGCGCAGCGGCCGCCCCGGCGCGCACCTGCCACAGCACGGGCCGCATGCCCGAGGCGATGGCGGCCGTCTCGGCGTGGGCGAAGTGCGCCAGCGCTTCTTCGGGCGCGGACGTGGCCGCGGCCACCGTGCCGGCGGCCATGTCCACGAAGGGGTAGAAGTGGGCCATGTCCCGCTCGTGGGTGAAGGTGCGCACCTCGGCGAGCAGCCGCACCGCCTCCGCCGCGTTCCCCCCCTCGAGGGCGAGCAGCGCCAGGCCGATGAGCGCCTGGGGCCGGGCCTCGATCCGTGCGCTGGTCGGCTCGGTCAGGGCGAGATCGAACAGCGCCTTGGCCTGTGCCGCATCGCCCTGTGCCAGCGCGCAGAAGCCGATCTCGGCCCACACCATCGTGCCCATGCCGTTGGCCAACCGCCCGTCCATCATCTGCAGCGCCGCGGTGTGATACTCCCTGGTCCTGGGCGCGAGCTCCGGACTGATGTCCAGATACGTGCCGCCCAGCCCCCCGAGCGCGGCCGCCTCGATGTACGCGAGGCCGATCGAACCCGACGTTTCGCGTGCGGACTGCCAGCAGCCGACGGACCGCTCGTAATCGCCCTGGAGCCGGGAGATCGTGGCGAGCATCATCGAGCCCCCGGCGGTGTTCTGCGCCGAGCCGATCTCCTTGGCGATGGCGAGCCCCTGCTCCGCATGGCTCTGCGCCGAGCGCAGGTCTCCGGTGCTGATGTAGTACACGGAGAGCGTCGTGCCCAGCAGCTCCGCCTCGTAGACCCGGTTGCCGGCCTCCCGCGCGAGGTCGAGAGCCTGGCCGGCCATCTCCTTGGCCTCCTCGTACCGCGTCATGTGGTTGAGGGTGTTGGCCAGGTGGGTCATCGAGAAGAGGCGTCCGTCGACCAGGTCCTGGTGGCGGCTGATCTCCTCGGCCTGCGAGAGGCGGTCGAAGGCCTCGTCGAAGTCGCCTTCGAGCGTGCGGGCGTAGCAGTAGACCATGTGCGTCTCGGCCATGCTCGGGCATTCGCCGAGCGGCTTGGCCAGCTCCTCGGCCCTCTGGAGCAGCCGGTCGGCCTCCTCGAAGTCGCCTTGGAGCAGCCCCTTGAGGAACGCCGACTTATTCAGCGCCGAGACCTGGATCTCGTTCCGGCCGTGCGCTGCGCCGAACTCGCCCATCTTCCCGTAGGTGTCGAGGGCCTCGTCGACCCGGTTCGCCAGCGTGAGCGCGCCGCCGAGGCCCTCGTAGGCACGCTGCGCGATGGCGATGTCGTCGACGGCGTTGGCGATCTCCACGGCCCGCGTGTACTGGGCGATGGCCTGGGGCGTCGCGTATGCGCCGGCGGCGCGGTCGGCCGCGTCCACCAGGTAGGGGAGGGCGCGCGCGTCCTCCCTCGCTTCGAGGAGGTGGCGGCTGATGTCGTTGACCTGGCTGGGGTCCTGGCGCTCCAGCAGGTCGCCCACGCGCAGGTGCAGCTCCCGCCGCTTGGCAAGCAGGAGCGAGCCGTAGGCCGTGTCCTGGGTGAGCGTGTGCTTGAAGCGGTAGCGGCGCTCGGGGATGCGGGCCGACTCGCGGACCAGCCCGCGGCGCTGAAGGTCGGCCAGCAGCGGCTCGACGTCGGCCTTGGCGGTGGTGATGGCCTTGAGGTTCTCGACCCCGAACTCCCTGCCGATGACCGACGCGGCCCCGATGAGCTGCTTGGACTCCTCGCCCAGGCGGTCGAGGCGCGTCGTGATGACGGCGGAAAGCGTGTCGGGCACGGCGATGTCGTCGAGGTCCCGGGTGGAGCGCCAGTGGTCGCCTTCGGGGACCACCACGCCCGAGTCGAGCAGCGAGCGGATCACCTCCTCGACGAAGAAGGGGTTGCCCTCCGCCTTCGCGAGGATCAGCGAGCGGACGTTCTCCGAGAGCCCCTCGATGCGCAGCAGGTTCTCGATGAGCTCGCGCGAGCCGGCCTCATCGAGCGGCTCCAGGCGGACGGATGTGTAGAGGTGCTCATAGTCCCGCTCCGCGACCTCGTGGAAGTGCCAGGAGGGGTCCTGGCGCTGCGGCCGGAAGAGCGCGAGCACCATGAGCGCCGAGCGATCGGGCAGCGGCAGCAGGCGCTCGAAGAGCTCCAGCGAGGCCGGGTCGGCCCAGTGCAGGTCCTCCAGCGCGACCACCGTCGGCCGGTCTGCGGCGAGGCGCTCGAGGAGCGCGCAGACGGCCGTGAACACCCCCTCGCGGAGCTGCGGCGGCTGCAGGTACGCGACGCTATCGGCGTCCGGGGCGTCCACGGGCACACCGAGCATCGAGGCGATGAACGGCGCGACCTCCCGCACCCGCTCGCCCATCACGCGCTCGATCCGCTCCCGGAGCGCCGCGTAGCCGCCGCCGTTCGGGCTCCCGGCGCCGATCTCCAGATAGGACGACAGCAGGTCGATCATCGGCGCGTACGGCGTCGAGGCATCGTAGGAGAGCGAGCGCCCCTCCAGCCAGAGGATGCTCGGCTCGCGCTCGAGCACGTCGCGCCGCAGCTCGGCCACCAGGCGCGACTTGCCGAGGCCGGCCTCGCCCATGACGGAGACGATCTGGCCGCGGCCGCGCAGGAGCTCGGCGACCGCGCCCTGGAGCTGCGCGAGCTCGGCCTCGCGGCCGACGAGCGGCGACCCGAGCCCCTCGATCCCGCGCTGGCTCCCGCGCTCGGCCTTTGCGCCGAGCACCCGGAACGCGTGGACGGGCTCGTCGTGGCCCTTGACCTCGACGCCCCCGAGGTCGTCGAAGTCGAAGAGCGGCGCGATGAGCTTGTGCGTGGCCTCGGTGATCTGGATCGTCCCCGGCGTGGCGGTCGACTCCATCCGGGAGGCCATGTTCACCGCGTCGCCGAGCGCGCTGTACTCCAGCCGCAGGTCGGAGCCGACCTCGCCGACGACCACGAGGCCGGTGTTGATGCCGACCCGCACGTCGAAGTCGAAGCCCCACCGCTCCTTCACCTGCGCCCTGTATGGGCCGATGGAAGCGAGGATGTCGAGGCCCGCGAGCACGGCGCGCTCCGGGTCGTCCTCGTGGGCGATGGGTGCGCCGAAGAAGGCCAGGATCGCGTCGCCCATGAGCCGGGCGAGCGTCCCCTCGTAGCGGTAGACCGGCGCGATCAGGTGCTCGAAGGCACCGTTCATGATCTCGGCCCACTCCTCGGGGTCGAGGCTGTGGGCGGCGGCCGTCGATCCGGTGACGTCGCAGAAGAGCATGGTCACGATGCGGCGCTCGCCCTGCATGCCGCCGCCGGCGCGCGCCGTGTCGAGCTTGGCCAGCAGCTCCGGGGGGATGAACTGGGCGAGGCGCTCGGCCTGGGCCTTGGTTCCGCCACCATCGGGCCTGGGGTCGCCGTCCTCGCCGAGCTTGTGCCCGCAGCTCGGGCAGAACCTCGCCTCGGCCGAGGGCAGTGCGGTGCCGCACGAGGGGCATGCAAGCGCGAGGGCGCTCCCGCACGACATGCAGAACTTGGCGCCGTCCGGGTTCTCGGTGTTGCAGGACGCGCAGCTCATCATCAGGCGACGACCATGTCCTCGTAGCCGGGCTCGAGCTCGATGCCGAGGGAGGACTCGACGGCGGCGAGCTCCTTGAGGATCTCGGCCTCGGCGGCCAGGTTGCGGTGCACCGGGACGATGCGCGGCAGCTTCACGCCGGCGCCGAGCGCCTCGGTCAGCTCGCGTTCGAGGGTGCTTGGCGTGAGGTGCTTCGAGCGCCGCGCCCGCTCCGCGAGGCGGTCCGGGAACGTGACGTCGACGAAGAGCACCTGGGGCGCGCGCTCGTGCGTGAAGAAGGACATGAGCTTGCCGCCGGTATCGCCGGAGAAGCCCACGCGCGTGCCCCCGGAGCTCACGATGTAGCCGACGGTCGGCACCGGGTGGTCGGCGCGCACCGGATCGATGTCGTAGCCGAGCACGCGCAGGGGCTCGCCCGCGGCGATCGTGCGGAAGCGGAGGGAGGGCGGCCCCTCGTTGAGGCCGCGCGTCAGGTCGGGGTAGATATCGCCGTCGAGGAGGTGAGCCCGGATGCTATCGAGCGTGCGCTGCTCCGCGAACACATCGACCGCGGTGGGCTCGTCGATGGTCGCGAGACCAAGTGTTGGCAGGTCGCGGACGTGGTCGAAGTGGAGGTGCGTCAGCAGGACGGTGGAGATGCGGTGCTGCTCGTCCGCGCCGAGGGTGCTCGCGAGGCTGCCGGCGTCGATCGCCATCACGCCGTCCACGAGGAAGCACGTGTGGTGCGTCTCCTTCGTTTCGAGGTTGTGGGCACCGAGGACACGGACCTGCATGCGCGCTCCAAGCCGGCCGCCGGGATGGCGCCGTGCGCTCAAGGTTAGGCGGGCCGGTGGCTGGGACGCAAGCCGGTGGCCGGTGTGGGTGGGCTCAGGGCCCTAGCCGTGCGCCGGCTTGGCCTGTGGGCGCTCCTGAAGCTCCCCGTCCACGGTGGTGTCGACGCGCTCGTTGAAGAAGGCGACCATCCCCGCGATGGGACTGGCTGCTGGGATCGGATAGCGGTAGTACCACGCGGCGTCGTCGAGGAGCTGGTCCCCGCCGCGCACCGAGAAGTACGACGCCTGGCCCTTGTACGGGCAGGCGGTCACCTTGTCGGTCGGCGTGAGCAGCTCCTGGCGCACATCGAGGGCCGGGATGTAGTAGCGCACGGGCAGCCCCGTCTCGAAGAGCAGGGTCGGGGAATGCGTGTCGGCGACCGTCTCGCCGCCGATGGCGATGGTGACGTGACGTGTGCTGGGGAGCACGTCCACCCGCTTATACGGGTCGCGCGCGTGGACGTACACCTGCTCGTCCTCCTCGTACCACGCATCGACCTTGTTCCAGTAGAAGGCGGCGTAGGCCGAGAGGTTCGGTGCTTCGGCATCGAGGGGGACCGGATAGCTCCAGAGTGCGTTCTCCTCGGCCCGCCCGCCCGCCTTGAGCGACCAGTAGATGGCATCGCCCTTGTACGGGCAGTGCGTGGCGCGGTCGGTCCGCTCGAAGAACTCCATGCGCACGTCGTCGAGGGGGATGTAGTAGACCGGCGTGTGGCCCGTTTCGAAGAGCAGCAGCGCGTGCTTCGTGTCCGCGACGGTCTCGCCGCCCGCGAGCACACGGATCCACTTCGGGCTCGGCTCCACCCGGACATGGTGATCGGGGTTGCGGACGCCTCGTTCTGCCGTGTGCTGCGTCATGGGCTGGCCTCCTGAGAGCATGTGTGCCTTGGTGCGATTGTGGCACTCCGGCTAGATGGTCGCAACTTGGATGCCTGCAACCGTGGCCGGGCGCGGGCGGCGCCGGTCGCGGCCCGGCCCTAGCCGAGGCCCTCGATGAAACGGCGGAGCGCGGCGTAGTACGTGCTGCCCCCGACGGCGTGGGCGTCGACGTGGGCGGCGCGGGGGACGATCAGCATCTCCTTCGGCTCGTTGGCCGCCGCAAGCACCACCTGCCCCGCCTCGTGGGGCACCGTCGTGTCGAGCTCACCGTGGACGATGAGCAAGGGCGCCTTGACGCGCTTGATGCGCGCTGCGGTGTCGAAGCGGTTCGGCACCAGGTACCGGTGGAACCACATCGGCAGGAACGGCAGCATCCGGTGCGCCATGTACGGGCCCGACGGGAACGGTGCCTCCAGGACGATGCCGAGTGGCGTTTCGTGCGTGGCCAGCTCCACCGCCAGCGCGGTGCCGAGGGATTGGCCGAAGTAGACGATGCGCTTCGGGTCGACGCCGTCGCGGCCCTTGAGGTGATCGAGCGCGGCCGCGGAGTCCCGGTAGAGGCCCTTCTCGGCGGGGACGCCGCCGCTGCGCCCGAAGCCGCGGTAGTCGAACAGCAGCACCCCGACGCCCAGGTTCGCGCGGAGGTCCCGGAGGTGCTCCAGATGGTAGGCGACGTTCCCTCCGTTGCCGTGCAGCCACAGGAAGGTCACGTCGCGCTCGCCCGGCATGAACCAGCCGTGCAGCGGCACGCCGTCGGCCGACTCCATCCAGACGTCCTCGTAGGCCACGCCGACGTCGGAGGGCGAGTATTGGAGCTCGCGCACGGGCGCGTAGGAGAAGCGGCGCTCGAGGAACCCCGAGCGGACGAAGGCCAGCGCCAGTGCGAGCGCGATGCCGGTCCCGGCGATCCCGAGGATCTCCGTCATGCGCTACTCCCGGCCCCGGCGACGGTCTCGGATGCGACCAGCGCGCCGATCCGGGAGGCGTCGTAGCCCAAGACGTCGCGCAGGACGCCCCACGTGTCCGCGCCGAGCTCCGGCGGCGGGGAGAAGGAGTCCGCGCCCGCGCCCGCACTCTCGCCCGCGCCCGAGAGCTTGATGGGGTTGCCGGGTGTCCGGTAGGTGCCGCCCTGGGGGTGCGCGACCTCCGCGATCATGCCGCGCGAGAGCACCTGGGGGTCGGTGAGCGCTTCCTCGACGCTGTTGACCGGCGCGGCGGGCACGCCGGCCTCGGAGAGGAGCCCGACCCATCCCTCGCGCGGGCCGGTGGCGAGCAGCGCGGAGAGCGCCTCGTTGATGCGCTCCCGCTCCCTGAGGCGCTGCACCCGGTCGGTCAGCCGCTCCTGCCGCAGGTACGCGAGGTGCCCATCGAGGGCGGGCAGCCCCGGCGGGTAGCTCGCGGCGCCGAGCGCCTTCACGAGCGCGGGCCAGTGGGCGTTGAGGACGATGGCGACGAAGAGCCAGCCGTCCGAGGCCCGGTACGCGTTGTAGGGGGCGTGCAGGGCGTGCTCGTTGCCCATCCGCTGCGCCGGCAGCCCCGACATGAGGTGCATGGTCGCGGTGTAGCTGAGCATGGAGAGCTGGACGTCGAGCATCGAGATGTCGACCTGCTGGCCGGCCCCGGTGCGCTCGCGTGCCGCGACTGCCGCTAAGATCCCGAGCGCTCCCGCCATGCCGCTGCACAGGTCGCTGTAGAGGGCCCCCGCGCGCAGCGGGTCGCCCTCCGGCTCGCCGGTGATGCTCATGAGCCCGGAGTAGGCCTGGATGCAGGCATCGAGCGCCGCGCGGTCGCGGGCCGGGCCGGTGAGGCCGTAGCCGGTGATGGAGCAGACGATGACGCGGGGATTCACGGCGCGCAGCGACGGATAGTCGATGCGGAGGCGCTCGGTCACGCCCGGGCGGTAGTTGTCGAGCACGACGTCGGCCCACCGGACGAGGTCGTAGAAGGTCTCGCGGCCGGCGTCGTGACGCAGGTTGATGACGACGCTGCGCTTGTTGCGCTGGAGCGTGAGGATGTGCGGTGTCATGCCCTTGAGGACGTAGCGGGGCTCGGTGCTCGCATAGCTCCGCGCCGAATCGCCGCCGGGCGGCTCGACCTTGATGACGTCCGCGCCGAGGTCCGCGAGCAGCGACGCGGCATACGGCCCGGACACGACGGTGGTCAGGTCGACGAGCTTGAGCCCGTCCAATGCTTTCGGGGGCGCGGGTGGCGCAGGGCCCACGGGGGGCACAGGGGACGCACTCATGGGTTCCTCCCGCGCCCAGTGTAGCCGAGAGGCATGGTGGTGGGCTGCGGTGTGCCGGTGGGGGCAGGGGCGGTGGACAGGGGCTAGTCCAGGCTGACCGGGCGCAGGTAGAGGCGGCCGGAGCGGTCCTCCAGGTAGCCGGCCCGCTCGGTGGTCGCGTGGCTGAAGATCAGCAGCCAGCCCTCGCGGACGGCCTCGCTCAAGATCGCGCGCTTGTTCTGGAGCGTCTCCTCCGGCTGGCGGTCGGTGGCCGAGATGCACGAGAGCTGGAGGTGGAAGGGCGTCGGGACCAGGTCGCCCAGGAACGCGATCCGCTCGCCGCCGTGGGAGACGAGGACGATCTGGTTCCCCTGGGAGGGGCCGGTGATACGGCGGACCGTGAATCCGGGCGCGATCATGACCTCGCCGTCGACCAGCTCGAGCTGGCCGCGCTCCTGGAGCGGCATGAAGTCGTCCGCCACGAACCCGTTGGCGTGGCGCTCGGTGGGGGAGCTTGCCTCTTCGAGCGCTTCGCGCTGGATGTAGTACTTCGCCTTGGGGAAGGTCGGCACGACCTCGCCGCGCCGGCTGACGCGGGTGGCTCCGCCGGTGTGCTCGAAGTGCAGGCTCGTCAGGATGACGCCGTTGATGTCCTGGGCGGAGAGGCCGTAGGTCTTGAGCTCGCCGAGGAGCTGGCTCGTCGAGATACCGTAGGCGTCCCGCGCCTCGGCCGAATGCTTCTGCCCGATGCCGGTGTCCACCAGGTAGTTCTGGTCGTTGACGCGGACCAGGAGGCAGTTGAGCCCGAGCTTGACCCGGTTGCGCCGGTCGGCCGGCATCCACTCCTGCCACTGGCTCTTCGGGATCTGGCCGAACATGACGCCGCCATCGATCTTGATGGCGCCGTCGGAGAGCAGGTGGACCTCGGTCCTACCCATCGGGGCTGCACCCTTGGGTGCGGCAGGACCCTTGGCGGTGATGTTGGCTGTGGAGCGGATGAGACCTTCCCCCGGATGGCGATGCGATAAACACGGTCGTGGAGCCTGCGGTGTGACCACCCGGGGCGCCTCTGTTGGAGCGAGCGGCCGAGAGGGAATGTAGAGGTCGCTCGACCCCATGTCAATGGGTCAGAAGGGAGCGGTCTCCTCAGCGGAATAGAGCGTCGTCGGCACCCTGTTTCCGGATGTCGCAGGGGGTTGTAGGATGCGGGGCGGCGGCTTCGGCTAAGGGCACAACGTTTTCCTACGAGGAGTGGTCATGGCTCGTATCACGGCGATCGACCATATCGTCTTAAAGTCATCCGATGTCGAGCGGTCACTCGCTTTTTACACCGGCGCACTCGGGCTCGAGCCGCTCCGCGTCGAGGAGTGGCGCAAGGGCGAGGTCCGCTTCCCGTCGGTCCGGATCTCAGGCGAAACGATCATCGACATCTTCCCCTCGGACGACCCCGCCGCGCCCGCCGAGGGCCAGCAGCTGGACCACTTCTGCCTGGTGCTGGAGCGAGGCGCGCTGGATGAGGTGCTGGCCGAGGTGGAGTCCTTCGGCCTGGAGCCGGGGCCGAAGCAGTCCCGCTGGGGCGCCCAGGGCCGCGGCGAGTCGTCCTACGTGGTGGGCCCCGAGGGCGTGACCGTCGAGCTGCGGCACTATCCCGACGCCTAGGGCCCCGCGGGCCTGAGGGCAGGGCCCTGGGGGCTAGGGGTAGCTGACGAGCCCCTCGCCCATGATGTGCACGGGCTCCCGGTGGTGGACGGTGCGGGGGTCCTCGACGGTCTCCGCCAGGGAGGCCCCCGGCGGCACCATCGGGTAGACGTTCTCCTCGGGGGAGATCCTGAAGTCGATGAGGTACGGGCCTGGATGGGCCGCCGCCACGGCGAGCGCCATGCCCACGTCGTCCTTGTCGGTCACCTTCGTCGCCTCGATGCCGTAGGCCCCGGCGAGCTTGACGTAGTCCGGGCTGCTGACCGACACCTCCTTGTAGCGGTGGTCGTAGAACAGCTCCTGCCACTGGCGGACCATGCCGAGGTAGCCATTGTTCATGATGGCGATCTTGATGGGCAGACGCTCCTGCGCGATGGTCCCCAGCTCCTGCAGCGTCATCTGGAACCCGCCGTCGCCCGCGATGCACCAGACGGTCGCGCCGGGCCGCCCGATCTGGGCGCCGATGGCGGCGGGCGTCTCGAACCCCATGACGCCGAGCCCGCCCGAGGAGACGAAGCTGTTGCGCGTCGGCATGAACATGAACTGCGCGGTCCACATCTGGTGCTGCCCCACGCCCGTGACGACGACGGGGTCGGCGCTGTGCTCGACGATCTTGTTGAGCTCGCGCAGCACGTACTGCGGCGTGACGACCTCCGAGGCAAGCACGTCAATGCTGGGGTGCGCGCGGTCGAGTGAGCGCATCCGCTCGAGCCACGTGTGGCGTGGCTGGCGCTCGATCAGAGGGAGCATGGTTTCGAGCGTGCGCTTGATGTCCCCCAGGAGGGCGACGTCCGCCGGCACGTTCTTGTTGATCTGCGTGGGCTCGATCTCGAAGTGGACGATCTTCGCGGCCGGCGCGAAGGAGCCGGGGCGCCCGATGACGCGATCGTCGAAGCGCATGCCCACGCCCATGATGAGGTCGGCCTCGGTCGTGGCGATGTTGCTCGCGTACATGCCGTGCATGCCGAGCATGCCGTAGCCCAGCGCGTGGTGGCGTGGGAAGGCGGACGTCCCGTGCAGCGTGTTGATGACGGGGGCGTTGGCCCGCTCCGCCAGCTCGAGGACCTCGTCCCACGCCTGCGAGATGTGGATGCCGCGGCCCGCGATCAGCAGCGGCCGCTCGGCCGCGTTGATGAGGCGTGCCGCCTCCTCGATCGCCGCGGGGTCCGCCGCGGACCGGCCGGCGCGGGGCTTGGCCTTCGGATAGACGAAGTCGAAGGTCTCGGCCTGGACGTCCTTGGGGATGTCGATGAGCACCGGGCCGGGGCGGCCGTCCTGGGCCACGTGGAAGGCCTCCTGGAAGATGCGGCCGATGTCGGCCACGTCCATCACGAGGTACGTCTTCTTGACGGCCGGTCCGGCCATGCCGGTGGTGTCGACCTCCTGGAAGGCCTCGGTGCCCAGGAAGGCGCGGGCGACCTGCCCCGTGATGGCCACCATGGGCGTCGAGTCCATCTTCGCGGCGGCGAGCCCCGTGAGCAGGTTGGTGGCGCCGGGCCCCGAGGTCGCCACGCAGACGCCGGTGCGCCCACTGACGCGCGCGTAGCCTTCCGCTGCGTGAGCGGCCGCCTGCTCGTGCCGGACGAAGACGTGGCGGATCTGCGGGTAGTGGTAGAGCGCGTCGTAGAAGGGCAGGATGGCCCCGCCGGGGTGCCCGAAGATGACGTCGACACCCTCCTTGAGGAGGGCCTCGCAAACCGCGCGCGCACCGGTCATCTGCATGGGCTAAAGGTCCCTGCGAAAGTGGAGCCGTCCGGCGGAAAGCCGTCGGTTGGAAGTGGCGTTTACCAGGCCGTGGCCTGTTTAGCGTAGCAGCGGGCCGTCACGTGTGTCAACACAGTGGGGCTGCGGGAACGGGGCGGTTGCAGGCGCCGTACACTTGCCGCCGATGACCTATACGGCCGATCTCCACCTCCACTCCTCCTACGCCATGGCGACGAGCCCGTCGATCACGCTGGAGTCCATGGCGCACTGGGCCGCGATAAAGGGCGTCGACCTGCTCACCACCGCGGACTTCACGCACCCGGTGTGGCTCGCCGAGCTCAAGGCCAAGCTGGAGCCCTTGGACGACGGCCTCTTCGCGTTGCCGGCACAGCGTGCGGCGGGCACTGCCCGCCGGTTCGTGCTCGGCACCGAGGTGAGCTGCGTCTACCCTCAGGGCGGCCGCTCGCACCGGCTGCACCTGCTCGTGCTCGCCCCCGACTTCGGCGCGGTGGACCGGCTGTGCGCAGCGCTTGGACCCCACGGGAAGCTCGCCTCCGACGGCCGCCCCACGCTGCGCCTCTCCGCGCGCGAGGTCGTCGAGTTGGCGCTCGGGGCCGACAGGCGGTGCGAGGTCATCCCCGCCCACGTATGGACCCCGTGGTACTCGGTCTACGGGTCCAGGGGCGGCTTCGACTCGCTGGCCGAGTGCTTCGGCGACATGGCGCCCCACATCCACGCCATCGAGACGGGGCTATCGAGCGACCCGGCGATGAACTGGCGCGTGCTCGAGCTCGACGGCGTGAGCATCGTCTCCTTCTCGGACGCCCACTCGGCCTCGCGGATCGGCCGCGAGCTGACCGTGTTCGAGGGCGAGCCGTCCTACGACGGGCTGCGCGCGGCCCTGGCGGAGGGCGCCATCGCGCACACCGTCGAGCTCCACCCGGAAGAGGGCAAGTACCACTACGACGGGCACCGCAGGTGCGGCGTGTGCCAGCACCCCGCGACCACGCTGGAGAGCGGCGAGCGCTGTCCCGTCTGCGGCCGCAAGATGACCCTCGGCGTGCTGCACCGCATGGAGGCGCTCTCGGGCCGGCCCGCCGCCGTCGAGTGCGGTGCCGACGGCATGTGCTCGGACCCGGCGGGGGTGCGCCCGCCCTTCCGGCGCCTCGTCGGCCTCGAAGCGGTGATCGCCGAGGCGATGGGCCGTGGGCGCGGCACGAAGGGCGTGCAGCAGGTCTATTCGCGGCTCGTGGCGAGCGTCGGCAACGAGCTCCACGTGCTGACCGCGGCGCCGTTCGACGCGGTCGCGTCGGTCGCCGGCGAGCGTGTGGCCGAGGGCGTGGCGCGCTCCCGTGCGGGCGATGCCGTCGTCTCTCCCGGCTACGACGGCGTCTACGGCACCGTGCGGCTGTGGGCGCCCGATCGCGCCTAGCTCGCTAGCGCACGGGTGTTGGCGAGCGCTGCTCGGCGAGGGCGGGTACGGGGTCGGGGTCGCCGAAGACGAACTCGTCGTCGAAGTCAGGCTCGTCGATGAGCGTCGGGTCCTTCACCCAGTAGCTCGCCTCCAGCGCGATGCCGTTCACCGGGTCGGTGAAGTAGATCGATTGGATCACCTGGTGGTCGACGACGCCGGTGACCTCGATGTCGTGGTCGCGCAGGTGGTGCTGGAGCTCGAGAAGCGACTCCTCGTCCGGCACGTCGAAGGAGAGGTGGTCGAACTGCCACCGTCCCTTCGCCGGCAGCCCGGCGGGCTTGTGGAACCGCTCGACCATGTTCGGCCACTCGAAGAAGGCCAGGGTCGAGTGCTCCGCCATCTTGAAGAAGTAGTGGCGGTACGGGTAGCTCCCCGGCTTGTTGCCGGTGGTGGAGACGACGGGGAACCCCAGGACGTCGCGGTAGAACCGGACGGTGGCGTCCATGTCGCCCGTGACCATGGCCAGGTGGTTGATGCCTCGGATATTCATGAGTCGGTCGCTCCCTCGTCGTCGGTGTTCCCAACGATTGTCCCTGCCACTTCCGATGCGCGTCAAGGCCCGGCGATGCCGGGCCGGCGCCGGTGGCGCAGCCGCGCTCGCTCCCGCGGCCTCCGGGTGGCCAAAGGAGCCCTCGTGAGGCATGATGCTACGCGCCCGGTCCGGCCGTGAACGTGCGGGGCCGGAAACAGAGATTTTTGCGTAAGGAAAGAAACTGTGGATGAGATCATCACCATGGACGATATGGCGGTCGTCTACGAGATGACGGACGCGCTCGGCATCGACCGGGAGTCCATCAACGTCGAGCTTGCGAAGGAGGACCCGGGCTCCTGGGGCCGGGGCGACGGCGGCATGATGAAGCGCGAGGTGTTCGCGATCACGCTGCCGCTCACACAACCGCTCGATGCGTGGCTGCCGGCGCTCAAGGAGGGGCTCGAAGCGCTCCTCGCGTCGCCAGCGGACTGAGGAAGAGCGGGGAGAAGCGGCGCGGCGCCGCGCATGGCGCCGTATCGAGTGCGGGACGCCAGGGCTTTGGAGTGAGCGCCTTGGATGACGCGGCGGCGCGGGATAGGCCCCTCGGACCGGCCGATGAGCGGGTCCGGGCGGCGCGCGGGGTGGCGGTCCGGCTCGGGCTGTTCGAGGCCTTGGCCGAAGCGCGCAGCACCGCGGCCGAGCTCGCCGCCCGCCTCGGCGCCGACGCCGACGCGCTGGAGGTGCTGGCGGACGCACTCGTGTGTGTGGGGCTGCTCAAGAAGCACGGCGGCCGCTACGCCAATGGGGATGTGGCCGCGGACCCTGCGCGCCCTGGGGAGAGCGGAGACCTGCGGGGAGATCCCCCCGTGGCCGCTGGCCGCCCCCGGGGGATCGAACCCCGGCTGCTGCGCGCCGTCCGCGGCTTCGCGGCCGGAACGCCGAGCATGCCGCGCACGCTCAGCCAAGAGCTCTACCGCGATGCGCAGGTGCTCGGCCCCCGGCTCGCGCAGGCGGTCGACCTCTCCGGCCGGCGCCGGCTGCTGGATGTCGGCGGAGGCCTTGGTGGCTACGCCGCGGCCTTCTGCGACGCCTACCCGCAGCTCCACGCCACCGTGCTCGACCTGCCGGGCACCGTTCGGGAGGGCCGGCGGCTGGCCGCCCAGCGGCCCCCTGCCCAGCAGACTGCCTCTGACCGGGAGACGGAGGAGGGGACGGGCGCGGCCTCCCGCCTTGCGTTCGTGGCCGGAGACTTCCTCCAGGACCCGCTGCCGCGTGGGTTCGACGTGGTGCTGGCCTCCGACATCCTGCACGGGCAGCGCGCCCCCGACGCGGCGCGGCTGGTCGGCGCGCTGCACGATGCGCTCGATCCGGGCGGTCTGCTGGTGGTGCGCGAGGTGCTGATGGACCCGGAGCGCACGGGCCCGCCCTGGGCGGCGCTGTTCTCGCTCACGCTGCTGGCGGCCTCGGCCTCCCGCTGCTACGCCGAGGACGAGGTCCGCGCCTGGCTCGCCGAGGCGGGGTTCGTGGACGTGCGCGAGGCCGTCGTCGACTCGGAGCCCTGGGACCCGAACCGGGTGCTGCTCGCGGCCAAGACGTAAGGCCCCCCCCTCCTCCCCCCGCTCCGCGCCCGGCGCCCCCCGTGGTATCGTCGCCCTCAGCCCATGCCCGACCAACCCGTCGTCACCCAGCCCAGGATCTCGCGGCTCTGGCCGTTCCCGCGCCTCTACTACGGGTGGGCCGTGCTGCTCGCGGGCGTGCTCAGCTCCTTCGCGACGGTGGCGACGCAGGGCCCGATCATGGGCGTGTTCTTCCGGCCGATCCAGGACGAGATGGGCTGGTCGGCGCTCACCCTCTCCATCGGGTTCGTGGGCGGGACGATCGTGGGTGGATTCGCCTCGCCCTGGGTCGGGCGGCGCCTCGACCGCAACGGCGGGCGGGCCGTTATCGTGACTGCGGGTGCTGTCATCGCCCTCGGCATGGTCGGGCTTTCGAGGATGACGGAGCCCTGGCACTTCTGGCTCCTCTTCGGCGCGGCGCGCGGCGCGGCCGTGGGCGGCGTTGCGCTGGGGACGATGGTGGGGCTCGCCT
>JADFQE010000150.1 GCA_022561985.1 Chloroflexota bacterium | reverse complement strand
AGCGGCTCCACGATCCGCCCCATCGGCCGCGAGCGCAGCGACGCATCGCCCGTCAGCACGCTCATGAACGACGCTCCCGCGAGCACGCCCGCGACCAGCCGCATCGTCGTGCCGCTGTTGCCGGCGTCGAGCACGTCGCCCGGCTCGGTTGGGAGCCCGCCGCGGACGACCACCGACGAGCCGTCGGTCTCGATGCCGGCGCCGAGCGCGCGCATGATCCGCAGCGTCGAGAGGCAGTCGGCGCCCGGGCCGTAGTTCTCGATGCGCGCCTCGCCGTCGGCGATGGCGTTGAAGATCGCGGCCCGGTGCGAGATCGACTTGTCGCCGGGCGGCGTGATGGAGCCCCTCAGCCTCGCGGCATGTCGGACGGTCGCTTGCATGGGCCGGGATTGTAGCATCGCCGCCAGCGCCACCTGGCCGTCAAGAGGCAGACTCAAGAGACCGGCGCAGGCCTGGGGCCCGGCCCAGCGCTCCTAGACTCGGATGGGCCGGGCGTGGCTCACGTCGTGGGCCGTGACCCCGCGCAGCTCGGACGCTTCAACTGTCGCCACCGCGATGCTGTTGCCATCGAGTGCCAGGAATTCCACTTCGAAGGCGCCCCCTTCGCGATAGACGTGGACGATGACGCCGACATCACCGGCCAGCAGGTCATCATCGGGCAGGTCCTTCGTTAGCACCGCGCGGTCATGCTCTCTGAGCATCTTGCCTCCTGACGGGGTAGGCCGTTACTAACCTCGGCGCGTCGCTTCCCGGCTCCACGATCCACACGGTACGGATCATGGGCGGGCTGCCGGCGGGCGTGATGAGCGGGCCTTCCACCACATAGCGTACTCCACGTGCCGACGCGACTTCCTGCGACACGGGGTTGTCTGCCCCATGCCGCCGTAGTGCCTCTTGCAGCACTTCCCAGGCGTCCGCCGTGAATCCGAACCGAGTGAAGAGCTCCGCCTTTGAGCGTCCATCTGGATGCGTCATCGACAGGAGATAGCCCAGGAGCTTCTGACGCTCGACCAAAGCCTGGGCGGCGTTGGGGAGTTCCATACCGGCAAGTGTCTAGGCCTAAGCGGCGGACAGTAGCCAGATGCCTCGGCGGCCCCGTCGGTGCGGTATCATCCCGTGGCTCCAGAACCCGCCGGGTAAGGTATCCGCGATGCCCCTCAACTCACCGACCGACCGGACCCTCTTGAGCGTGGTGACGCGCTACGAGCAGGAGGTCATGGGCCCCGGGCTCAGCGACCGCCAGCTCACGCGGATCGCCGAGGCGGTCAAGCGCCTCCTCTTCGACGAGATCCACAGCGCCAAGGCCGCGGCTCGGTAGGTAGGCGAGCGGACGGCTAGCTCATCAACCGGGCCGCGAGGTCGAGCACCGGCTCGAACAGGAAGCCAAGCACGCTCACGCCGCTCAGCAGCGAGAAGCCGATGATGCCGACGAGCACGAACGGCCCGAAGCGCTGGACCCGAGCGACGGCGGGCAGCCACGGGCGGGGCACGATGCCCATCAGGATGCCCCCGCCGTCCAGAGGCGCTATGGGCAGCATGTTGAACGCCGCGAGGATGAGGTTCAGCAGCACGCTATAGGTCGCGACGATGGTCGCCCAGGCCAGCGGGTCCAGGGTCCGTAGCGCCTCGCGCGAGAAGTCGCCCTGCGTGACCAGCCCCAGCTGGAACAGCAGCGCGAACGCGAGGGCGAGCACGACGTTGGACGCGGGCCCCGCCGCCGAGACGAGCGCCATCCCCCGGCGCCCGCTCCGGAGCTGCCGCGGGTCCACCGGCACGGGCCGGCCCCACCCGAAGCCGGCGACGAGCAGCATGATGGTCCCGGTCGGATCGAGGTGCGCCTTCGGATTGAGCGTCAGCCGTCCGAGGTTCGTCGCCGTCATATCGCCCAGGCGATTGGCCGCGAGTGCGTGCGAGAATTCGTGGACGGTGATGCCGATCAGGAGCGACACGCTGACCGCAACCAAGAGCACGACGAAGGCGAAGGGATCGTCGAAGAGCAGCTCGCGGTTGACTAGGAGCATGGAGAGCTAGCCGTCTGCCCTGTGCCGTCTGCCGGACGGCAGCCGGAGGCCGCGCGGGCGCTGCTACGGCTCGTAATCGTCGTCGTCGTCCTCGTCGGGCTCCGGCTCGGGGCGCGATGGGCCGGACGCCGGTGCGGCGGCTGCCGGGATCGTGACCACGCCGTGCCCCTTCTTGCGCTTCGTCGGCTCGTGGGGCAGCTCCCGGAGGAGCTCATGGGTGGCCTTCAGCGAGGCCGTGGTCTGCCCCGCTAGGTCGACCACCACGGCGCCCGCGCCGGCGTCGCGCAGCTGCTCGAGCTCCTCCTTGGTGGGCAGCGACGCGACGTGCACGAGGATCCAGCGCGACGTCACGCTGCGGACGCGCGCGAGCCGCATGAGCTGGCGCACCGTGAGGGAGC
>JADFQE010000009.1 GCA_022561985.1 Chloroflexota bacterium | reverse complement strand
CGACGCCAACCACGGCGCCCGAGCCAACCGCGACCGCGACGCCGACGCCGGCGCCGACGCCCGGGGTCGTGCCGACGGTCACGCCCACCCCGCCCCAGGAGCCGGGTGGTGGCGGCGCGCTCATCTTCATCATCATCGGCGCCGTGGTCCTGATCGGCGGAGGCGCTGCGGCGTTCTTCGTCCTGCGCGGCCGCGGGTCGTAAGCCGGCCGCTGGTCACCGGCCGGAGCCAGGCCGTGGTGCGCTCCGCGGTCGCTCATCGCCTTGACACCTGCCGGAGCCGTTGCATAGGATGGTGGCTGAGCCGAGGTAGCTCAGTTGGTAGAGCACAGCACTGAAAATGCTGGTGTCCCCAGTTCGATTCTGGGCCTCGGCACCAGCACGGAAGGGCCGTGCTATCCGGCGGAAGTGGCTCAGTGGTAGAGCATCTCCTTGCCAAGGAGAAGGTCGCGGGTTCGACCCCCGTCTTCCGCTCCAGTGCAGACGCAAAGGGCCCAGCCCCTCCGGAGAGGCTGGGCCCTTTCTGCTTGAACGTGCCGGTGACGGGTCGATCCTTACGGATATCGACGTCAATGGTTGACCGACTAGTCATACTGTGATAAACCGCTTGTGGGACCAGATACTTTCTCGGAGACCTCTGGTGGCGGGGTCTACGGCAACCGGCAAGAGACGCCACCTCCGTTCCGCGCGCGCCGCCTGGTAAGGTGTCCTCCCCCAGGCGGCGCCTTATTGTCCGCGTGCGGGCGTACCATGTGGCCTTCACCACGTCCAAGGAGTTGCCGCCATGCCGTTCACGAGCTGGCGCGGTGTCGTCGGCCTCATCAAGCCGACCTTCCGCCCGGGGTCCCTCGAGGAGTTCATCCGTCTCACCCCCGAGGGGCTCGGCGTCATCCCGCTCTTCCTCGACATCCAGCGCGGGACGATCGACGAGTTCAAAGAGGCCATCAACGCCTACGAGGAGAAGGTCGCCAAGCTCGCCGAGCTCGAGGTCGACCTGATCCACCCCGAGGGCGGCCCGCCGTTCATGCTCCAGGGGTACGAGGGCGAGCGCGCGATCACGACCGCCTGGGAGAAGAAGTACGGCGTCCCGGTGGTCACCTCCGCCCAGACGCAGGTCGAGGCCATGCGTGTGCTCGGCATCAAGCGGGCCGTCGGCGCGACGTACACCTCCGGCGAGACCAACGACGCACTCGCGCGCTACTACGGCGAGGCCGGGATCGAGATGCTCGCCTTCGAGCCCATCGCGGTCCCCTTCGACCGGGCCGGCCAGCTCTCGCACCTGGAGGTCTATGCGCACACGAAGCGCGTCTACCTCGCGCACCCGGAGGCCGACGGCATCCTGCTCTTCGGCTCCGGCTGGCGGAGCCTGGACGCCATCGAGCTGCTCGAGCAGGACCTCGGCGTGCCCGTCGTCCACGCCGTCACGGCGCGCGTCTGGGCGATCGAGCGCCGGCTGCACATCCACGAGCCGGTGGAGGGCTACGGCCGGCTGCTGGCGGAGATGCCCTAGGGCGCGGTGGTATCATTCGCCACGCGCCGAAGTGGCGGAATGGTAGACGCGACGGTCTCAAAAACCGTTGGGGGCAACCCTGTGCCGGTTCGACTCCGGCCTTCGGCACCACGCAACGCCGCTCCATCGCTCGTGCATACTCTCGTTCAGACTGAGGAGGACGATGTGGAAGGGTTCAGCAAGGTCGCGCAGCGCTCCGAGATCACGGCCGGTGCGCTCAAGCTCGTGGAGGTGGGGGGTGAGCAGATCGTGCTTGCCGACCTGGGCGGCACGGTGATCGCCTTTTCCAACGTGTGTACCCACGCCGACTGCGACCTCGCCTACGGCGCTCTCGACGGCGAGGAGATCGAGTGCGACTGCCACGGCAGCGTCTTCAACGCGCGGACCGGCGAGGTCCTCACCGGCCCGGCAACGACCCCCCTTCCGACCTACGCGGTGCGGATCGAGGGCAGCGACGTCCTGGTCGGGCCTGCCTGAGGGTCGGGCCTGCCTGAGCGGACGCCGGCCGCTAGACCGGGGCCTGGTGCGCCCACCCGTCGAGCACGCGCTGGATCTGCGCCTTCATCTCGTCCGTCTCGCCCGCCTGCGGCACGGTGTAGATCGAGAACCGGCCGGGCTCGTTCATCGACGGCCAGCGCTCCAGCGGCAGCTCGATGCACTCGTTCTTCGCGGGGTCGCGGAACACGTTCATCGGGTCGCCGCCGTCGGCCACGATCGCGAGCTGGTCCTTGATCTGCTTGCGGAGCAGGATGATGCCGCGGTCCGACTCGCCGAGCTTCTCGGCCGTGCGGTCGGCGTTCGGGCCCTGCGTGATCCAGGCGACGAAGTCCTGGTGGTTCACTAAGTCGGCGATCAGCGCGCCGGTCTCGTCGTGGAGCGGCACGTTGAAGTAGGGGACCGTCTCCTGCACGATCGGCTCCGCGCCGGGAGCGGCCTTGTAGAAGAACCACGTCACGTGCAGCGTGTGGGTGTCGTCGACCGGGACCCGGAACTGGAGGTTCGATTGGCGCATGTCGCCCACGTACAGGATGTGGGGGAACAGCGCCGGGTGCCCGATCTTCCAGTCGGAGTCGTCCTCCGAGCCGTCGCCGGTGACGCGCCGCTTGATGATGCCGTGCTCGAACTCGGTGAAGCCGATCTTCTTGTGGTGCCGTGGAATGATGGGCGTGGAGTCCGGATCGCCCCCATCCCGTAGCGCCTTCTCGCGTTGCTGCTGCACGCCCCAATAGCCGTGCAGCCATTCGAGGTGCACCGGGTCGTGGGAGTTCTCCTGGCACTGGAGCCAGCCACACGGCAGCTCCGCCAGCGCGATCTCCATGAACCCACCCTCCCACGTGAAGGGCTCCCATCGCGGCAGCAGGGGGACGGGCGCGGGGCCGAGGTAGGCGAAGACGAGGCCGCCGAGGACCTCGACGGGGTAGCCGGCGAGCTTCACTTTCTCTTTGAATCGCCCGTCGGGGTGCACCGTCTCCTCGAAGGGCTGCTCGATGCACTGGCCGGTCTCGTCGTAGAGCCAGCCGTGGTACATGCACCGCAGCCCGTGCTCCTCGGGGATGCCGTAGGCCAGGTTCACGCGCCGGTGCGCGCAGGTCCGCTCGATGAGGCCGATGGTGCCCGAGCGGTCCTTGTAGAGCACGAGGTCCTCGCCGAGCAGGCGGACCTCCTTCGTGGGGCGCTCGTCGAGCTCGGCCGCGGCCGCGATGGGGTGCCAGTAGCGGCGCATGAGCTCACCCATGGGCGTGCCGGGGCCCACGCTCGTGAGCGCTGCGTTCTCTTCGACGCTGAGCATGGCTGCCTCCCTCCCGGCGCGGCTATGGGACCGCCCAAGCGTAGTGCGGCGCGCGCCCGTCTGCAAGGTGTTCGGGGGCGCGATGGATCGCGCCCCTACATCTTGTCGAAGTGGGGGCGGGCCTCCGGGTTGTCGGTGACGATGCGGGTGTAGTACTCCCACACGCCGTTGACGCGGGGGCGGCCTCCGGGGCCGACCACCGACTTGAAGTGCGGGAGCTCGGCGATGGGTGGGCGGTCCGACATCTCGGCGATGAGCTCGTCGGAGATGTAGTCGTGGTCGGGGCCCACGGCCGAGAGCGCCCAGTAGTTCATCTTGGCCTGCTCCTCCAGGTGGATCATGTTCATGACCGCCTCCTGGAGGTCCGGGCCGACCGTGGTGGCGCCGTGGCCGCGGAGCAGCAGGGCCTTGGACGGCCCGAGCAGGGCGGCGACCTCCATGCCCTCCTCATCCGTCTGCACCGTCTTCACGTGCTCCCACATGGGCAGCTCGTCCTTCACGAGCGCGATGCCCTCCTGGTTCATCGGCCGCAGCCGCTTGCGGAGCGTCGTCGCCAGGATGGTGTAGTACGGGTGGACGTGCACCACCGACATGACCTCCGGGTGGGTCTTCATGATGCAGGAGTGCATCTTGACCTCGAAGCACTGGGTCGTCCCCACGGGGCCATCGACCTTGTTCCCGTCCATGTCGCACACGATCATCTGCTCGGGGGTCACGCTGTGCAGCGCGTCGACCTTGTAGCCGCGCCCCTTGACCACGAACTTGTCCGGCTCGTTCGGGATGCGCATGCTGGCGTGTCCGAGCGAGGCCCGGAAGCCCGTGGCCAGCCCCACCTCCGCGAGCACGCGGTTCGCGACAGCCACCTCGTACTTGACGTCGTCCCACTCTTTCCCCATGTCACTCCTCCGCCCTTGGTCTTTGCTCTTGGTCTTGGCTCTGGGTCGTCTCACATGTCGGTCGTCAGGTCGCGGGCCGGAACCTGGGCAGCGTGATCGCTTCGGTCACGTCGTCGAAGGTCACCTCGAGCGCCATGCCGATGCGCACGTGGGCGGGGTCCGGCTCGACGCCCACGAGGGTCGTCGGCATGCGCGCGCCCTCCTCGAGGTCGACGAGCGCGACGATGTACGGGACGTGGTCGCGGAAGGCTGGCGTGGGCCCGCGGTGCACGATGCCGAAGGCGTGCAGCGTGCCGCGCCCGCTCGCCTGGGCCCACTCGGTCTCGCGCGAGAAGCAGTGCGGGCAGATGTCGCGCGGGTAGAAGTAGGTCCGGCCGCAGCCGTTGCAGTGGCGGAGCCACAGCTCGTGCGCCTTCGCTTTTTCCCAGTAGAAGTCGGACTCCGGCTGCGGGACGGGCAGGGGGCGGTCGTAGGCCTCCGCCATCACCCGACCCCCAGCACGATGGTCCCCGTGGACGAGAGCGAGCCGCCGGTGCCGTTCACCAGGCTCAGGCGGACGTCTTCGACCTGCCTGGCCCCCGCCTCGCCCCGGAGCTGGCGGACGGCCTCCACGACCAGGAAGATGCCGTACATGCCGGGGTGCGTGTAGGAGAGGCCGCCGCCGCTCGTGTTCATCGGGAAGTCGCCGCCCGGCGCCGTGCGCTGGTCGGCGACGAAGTCCGGGCCCTCACCGGGGCCGCAGTAACCGAGCGATTCGAGCGTCACGAGCACCGTGTACGTGAACGAGTCGTAGATCATCGCCAGGTCGATGTCGTCGTGCGTGACCCCGGCCTCGGCGAGCGCGGCGGGCCCCGTGACGTGCGCCGGCGTGAGCGTCAGGTCCCCCATCTGCGAGATGCCCGCATGGTCGTGGTGCTCCGCGGCGCCGAGGACCCACACCGGCTCCTTGGGGAGCGAGCGGGCGCGCTCGGCGCTCGTCACGACCACGGCGGCGCCGGCGTCGGTCACGATGCAGCAGTCGAGCAGGTGGAAGGGGTAGGAGATCCAGCGGGAGTCGTGGTAGTCGTCGAAGGAGAGCGGCTCGCGCATCATCGCCTTCGGGTTGAGCACGGCCCACTTCCTGGTGGCGACCGCTATCTCGGCGAGGGCCTGGCGCGTGCGGTCCTCGCCGTAGCGGTGCATGTAGCGGCTCGCCGCCATCGAGTACGCGATGGGCTGGCCGATGATGCCGTAGGGGCTCTCGTACTGGGCGATCGGCAGGCCCGCGTCGCGCACGACGGGGGCGCGGGCGCTGCGCCCCGCCTGGCCGTGCGTGATGAGCGCGACCTCGCAGCGCCCGGCGGCGATGGCGGCGGCGGCGTGGCCGACGTGGATCACGAAGGATGACCCGCCCACGCTGGTCGAGTCGGTGTAGCGGGGGCTGATGCCCAGGTACTCGCCCGTGTCGTAGGTCGAGTACCCGGCGGTGAAGAGGCCGTCGACGTCCGCCTTCGAGAGCCCGGCGTCCTCGAGCGCATTGAAGGCGGCCTCGGCGTGCAGCTGGAGAGCCGACTTTCCAGGGACGTTGCCGATCTCGTCGGACTCGGCGACGCCGACGATGGCGGCGGATGCGGAGCGTTCAGCCACGGTGTCCTCCGGTGCGGTGGCCGAGTATAGCCGGTGCCCGCACCACCATCCACCAGGGCACTGCCCTGGACCCACTCGCCAGCGCCAACCGCACGGTTTCACGCACGCGGCAGGGCGGCGCTGGCTGGGGCGCGCTGATCTGCGTCCGGCACCGCGACCGGAGGCGCGTTTGACATCGCGCGCCTGCATGTCTAGCATCCCGCTTTGAGCAGATAACCGCCACGTCCAGCGCCGGCTCGGCAGGCTTGGGTCAGCTCAGGAGCGATCGCATGCTCAGCGTCGAAGACAACAGGGCGATGACGAGCGTTGGCGCGGAGACCCCCATGGGGCGGCTCCTGCGGCGCTACTGGTACCCGATCGCGGGCACGGTCGAGCTCGAGGACGAGCCGACCAAGGAGGTCCGCCTGCTCGGCGAGGACCTCGTCCTGTACAAGGACCGCTCGGGCGGCTATGGCCTCCTCGGCCGGGCCTGCCCACACCGCCGGATCAGCCTGCTCTACGGCATCCCCGAGGAGCACGGGCTGCGGTGCGTCTACCACGGCTGGCTCTGGGACGCGGAAGGCCGCTGTCTGGAGCAGCCCGCCGAGCCCACCGGCAGCACCTTCCACGAGCGCGTCAGCAACGTCGCCTACCCCGTGGAGGAGGCGGGCGGCGCGCTCTTCGCCTACCTCGGCCCGAAGCCGGTCCCGCTGCTCCCACACTGGGACTGGCTCGTCCGCGACGACCTCATCAAGCGGATCTCGGTGCACACCCTCGACTGCAACTGGGTGCAGGTCATGGAGAACTCCGTCGACCCGATGCACACGGAGTACCTCCACGCCCTGCAGACGGTCTACCACCGGGAGCGTCAGGGGCTGGAGGTCGAGCGCGCGCCCGGCGGCCAGGCGATGCTGCACCACATCAAGATCGGCTTCGACCTCTACGAGCGCGGCATCATCAAGCGGCGCATCCTCGAAGGTCAGACGGAGGAGGACGACGCCTGGAAGGTCGGGCACCCGGTGCTCTTCCCGAACATACTGAAGGTGGCGAACCGGGGCCGGGGCAGCTACCAGTTCCGCGTGCCGATGGACGACACCCACACGCTGCACTTCACCTACCACACGGCCGACCCGAAGCCCGGCGAGGCGATCCCGGAGCGGGTGGAGGTGAGCGAGGGCGATGTGTGGGACGCGGAGACGCGGCGCTTCAGGGTGGCGACGAACCGCGATCTCGCCCAAGACGTCATGGCCTGGGTGACGCAGGGGCCGCTCATGGACCGCGACCAGGAGCACCTGGGCGAATCCGACCGGGGCGTCATCCTGTTCCGGAAGCTGCTCAACGACCAGATGAAGATCGTGGAGGACGGCGGGGACCCGCTGAATGTGTTCCGCGACCCGGAGGAGGCGGCGTACGTTGATGTGCCGACGGAGCACGACAAGTACGTGGCCACGGTCGCAGGCGGCAAGCGCGTCGACTTCGGCGGCGGCTTCGGCATCTTCGGCGCGGGCACCCGCACCTCGTATCCCCCTGCGTCCAGGTGACTGAGTCTCACCCAACCGGCATCCCTCCTGGAGTACCCGCACCATGACGAGCCAAACGTCCGAGTCGCGTCCTGGATCGCGTTCCGACTCCCTGCCGGTCCTCGGCCGCACCGACCCCTACATGGACTGGGCGAAGGCTCAGGGCGTGCCCATCGTGGAGGGGTACTACGTCGAGGACATGGCCAGCCTCGAGCTCGCGCCCTGGGCCCGCAAGGGCGGGCGCGGCGCCATCCTGAACCTCGACCGCACCAACGAGAAGGACGCGCACGTGGTGGAGCTTGCTCCGGGCGGGACCTCGGAGCCGGAGCACCACCTGTACGAGGAGATCGTCTACGTGCTCTCCGGGCGCGGCGCCACGAGCATCTGGCACGAGGGCGGCCACAAGCAGACCTTCGAGTGGGCGCAGGGCAGCCTCTTCGCGATCCCGCTGAACGCCTGGTACCAGCACTTCAACTCGAGCTCGGAGCCGGCCCGCTACATCGCGGTCACCAACCTGCCGCCGACGCTGCGGCGGTACCACAACGCCGATTTCGTCTTCGATTGTCCCTTCCAGTTCACCGACCGCTTCGGCGGGGAGGAGGAGAGCTACTTCAGCGGGCAGGGGACGCTGTACCAGGAGCGCATCTGGGAGACGGGCTTCGTCCCCGACGCCCGCTCGCTCAAGGTGTACGAGTGGCGGGAGCGCGGGGGCGGCGGGAGCCAGGTCCGCCTCCAGCTCGCGGAGTCCAGCGTCAACGCACACATCTCTCAGTTCCAGGTCGGCACGTACAAGAAAGCGCACCGGCACGGCCCCGGCGCGCACCTGCTCATCCTGGAGGGCAAGGGCTTCTCTCTTTTCTGGCAGGGCGATGCCAAGGAGTGGGAGAAGGTCGACTGGAAGCCCGGCACGCTCGAGGTGGTGCCCTACGACGACTGCTTGCACCAGCACATGAACTCAGGGACCACGCCGGCCCGCTATCTGGCCATCCTCTCCGGCTCCGGCGGCGGGCGCAAGTACGGCGTTGCCCGGCGGGAGCACCGCAGCGACGTGAGCCTGGAGAAGGGCGGGAACCAGCTTGAGTACGAGCTGGAGGACCCGGAGGTCCACCGCCTGTTCGAGGCGGAGGTCGCCGCCAACGGGGCGACCTGCCGCATGAAGGCGCTCGTGCCGTGGTGCACCGGCGAGGTCGGGCCGACGAACGCTGGGGAGTGGGGCGATGGCTAGGGGCGGCGTCGCAGGGGCGCAGATCTTATCGCGCCCCTACACCGATAGAGAGATATCGCGATGACGACGCTCAAACGAGCGCGGCCGACGGCACGGGCGGCGGCCGCCTACACCCTGAGGCAGCGCAGCACCTACATCATGGCCGGGGTCCTGCTGCTGCTGGGGTTCTACTTCGTCTACCCGATCCTGCTCCTCGTCATCTACTCCTTCAACGTCGCGCCCGAGGTGTTCGTCGGCGCGCCCGAATGGGGCTTGGACAACTGGCGCGTGGCCTTCACGAAGCCGGGCATCTTCCGGGCGGTCTGGAATTCGTTCTTCATCTGGGGCCTGACCTTCGCCGTCTCCATGCCCGTCGGCATCGTGATCGCCTGGACGCTCGCGCGGACCCGTATCCCGTGGTCCCACGGGATCGAGTTCGCCTTCTGGGTCGCCTACATGATCCCCGGACTCGCGACGACCATCGGCTGGATCATGCTCTTGGACCCGCAGGTCGGAATCATCAACACCTTCGCGGAGCGGCTCCCCTTCGTCGACGGACCGATCTTCAACATCTACTCCATCGCCGGCATCTGGTTCTCCAGCCTGATGGGCAACGGCATCGTGCTCAAGGTCATGATCCTGACCCCCTACTTCCGCAACATGGACGCCAACATGGAGGAGGCGGCGCGGGTGAGCGGCGCGTCGAACCTCATGACGATGCTGCGCGTGACCCTGCCGCTCATGGCCACGCCGATCGTGCTGGTGACGGCGCTGCAGCTGCTGCGGATCTTCCAGTCCTTCGAGACCGAGCTTCTGCTGGGCACGCCCATCGGCTTCTTCGTCTACTCGACTTTCATCTACGAGCTCGTGACCCAGGAGCCGCCGAAGTACGGCCAGGCGACGGTGCTCGCCAGCATCACGATGGCGATCATCGCGCTCATCATCCCGCTGCAGCGCTGGATCATCTACCGCGCGCGGTACACGACGATCACGGCGACCTTCAGGGGAGGGCTGATCGACCTTGGCGCGTGGAAGGTGCCGGTGCTCGCCGCCATCTTCATCCTGCTCGCCGCCCTCAGCGTGTTCCCGCTGGCCGCGCTCCTCCTGGGGAGCTTCATGTCGAGGGCCGGGCTGTTCGAGCTCATCCCGACCTACACGACGGAGCACTGGGTGACGGTGCTGACCGATCCGGTATTCATACGCGCGGTGCGGACGACGATGGTCCTCGGGCTCATCGCGGCCATCGCGAGCCCGCTGCTGTTCTCGCTGCTCGCCTACATCATCGTGAGGACCAACTGGCGCGGACGGGGGACGCTGGACTGGATGATCTGGGCCTCCGGGGCCATCCCGGGGCTGCTCTCGGGGCTGGGGCTGCTCGTCATGTTCCTCGGGACGCCGGGGCTCGCCGTCCTGTACGGGACGATCTGGGCGTTGCTGCTCGTGGTCATCATCTCCGGCAACACCTCGGGCACGAACATCATGAAGGGGACCTTCGTGCAGGTCGGGCAGGACATGGAGGACGCGGCGCGTATCTCCGGCGCGGGCTGGATCAGGACGTACTACACGATATGGATCCCGCTCACGATGAAGACGCTGGTGCTGCTCGCGGTCTTCAACTTCACGGGCGCAGCCGGCGCGACCAGCAGCATCATCCTGCTGGCGTCCCGGGATACGATGACGCTCTCGATCCTCGCGCTGGAGTACCGGCTGAGCTCCGCGAACCAGGAGGCGGCGAGCATCACCGCGATCATACTGATGCTCATCACCGTGGGCTTGGGCTGGGCGGTGCGCGCCTACGGCCTCCGCCAGGGCGTGCGGCACCAGTAGCCGCGACGATACCGGCCCCGGCAGCGGGAGCCGCGAAAGAGAAAGGGGATACCGATGTCGAACCCGAAGCGAGGACAGCGAGCAGGGAAGCGTATGAGGACAGCGGTCCTCGGTCTGCTGCTGGGCGGGCTGCTCGGCCTGCTGGCCGCGTGTGGGAGTCCGGACCCGACCTCCACGCCGGTCGCGCCGGCCGGTGGGGCGGACGCTCCCGACACGCGGGAAGCCTGGGAGGTCCAGTGGGACGAGCTGCAGGTGAAAGCCCGCGAGGAGGGCGAGCTCGTCATCATCGGGGGCTCCGCGGCCGTCGTGTACCGGCCGCTCTTCAAGTTCTTCGGAGACAAGTACGGGATCAAGGTCCGCTCGAGCGGCGGAAGCTCCCGTGAGCTGGTCGACCGGATCCTCGCCGAGCGGAACGCCGGGCGCTTCACCATCGACCTGTTCATCTCCGGCCTCGGCACGAGCCTGGAGCGCCTCGTCCCGAACGGCGTGCTCCAGCCCGTCGAGCGGCTGCTGTTCCTGCCCGACGTGATCGACCTGAGCAACTGGGAGGGCAACCGGCGCCGGTTCGTCGACCCCGGCGGCGAGTACATCATCAGCTATGCGGCGACGGCCGGGAGCGGCATCGAAGCCTCGTGGTACAACACCAACCTGCTGACCACGGAGGACGTGCGGAGCATCTCGTCCGTGTGGGACTACCTGGACAAGGACTGGAGCTTCGTCACCACGCCGCCGACGGACCCCGGGGCGAGCGGTGGCTGGACCAGCCGCTGGTGGGCCCCGGACGTCGGACCGGAGTGGGTCGAAGCGTGGATACGGAACCCCAACGTCACGTGGCTGACCGACGCGCGGGCCATCCAGGACGGGCTGGTCCGGGGCTCCTTCGACCTGGAGATCATGACCGCCGGCGTCGGCGGTGAGTTCGAGCGGCTCCAGGAGCTGGCCGCGCCCATCGCCAACATCGACCAGGACCCGATCATCCGGGACCAGTGGCGGGACATCAACTTCATGAGCGGCACCGCGAGCGGCGACATCGTGAGCGCCGTGGACCGCCCCCTGAACCCGAACGCGCAGCAGCTCCTGCTGAACTGGTGGCTCTCGCACGAGGGACAGACGCAACGGCACATCCTGACCACCGACCGGAACCCGAGCCCGACGCTCCGGGACGACGTGACCGAATGGGGCAACACGCTCCCGGAGGAACGCCGGGAGCCGGGCAAGGAGTACGCGTTCATCGAGGACACGCCCGGCTACGACCCGGTGCAGGGGCTCGAGGACATGGCGGCTCTCTGGGACTCGATCCACCGCTAGCGGGCGGTGGCCGGCGTCACCGGCGTCGGGGGACAGACTTTCAGCACTCCGAGGAGATGCAGGATGAATAGAGCTTTAAGGAACGCGGGATGGGTGGGGCTGTTGCTCGCCACGGTCTTTGTCGTGGCGGCGTGCGCGGGAGACCCGACGCCGACCACGCCCCCGACCCCGACGGCCGAGCCAGACCCGACGCCGACGATGGCGCCGACGCCGACCATCGACACGACAGGCGTGCCGGGCGTCACCCTGCGCATGGACCCGGAGGTCATGAACTGGCCGCTCATCGAGCATGGTGAGCCGCTCGGCGTCTGGATCTACGGCTCGGGCTTGGAGCCCGGCCAGTGGTTCCAGATCTGGATCGAGGACGGCGAGCGGAGGGAGGAGCCCATCCACTACGGAACGCCGGACCACATGCTGCGCGTGGCCGACGAGAACGGGGAGTTCGCGCTGGCCCTCGGCGTCCCCGGCGAGGAGGGACGAGACGCGCTCACCGCCGAGATGATCCAGGCGCCGAAGGCGCCCTTCACGGTCCGGATGGAGACGATGGACCGCCCCCATGAGCTGCTCGCGACGACGACCTGGAGCGTGTGCGGCCTCGCGCGCGCGGCTGCGTGGTGCTCGGAGGCACAGGACATCGTGCGCCTCGTCCCGGAGGTCGAGGCGGTGGTGCTGGCGGCGGGGAGCACCTACGTGGTGAGCGCCATCGTCATGGAGGACGGTCTGTTCGAGCTGCGGATGGGCCCCGATGCGTACTGGGGGTACGACCCCAACTCCCGCCCCAAGTCGAATGCGGGCGACGGGCTGGTCTTGAGCGTCCGCGTGGGCGACACGATCCAGGTCGACACGCTGCGTCAGAGCGGCAGCCGGAGCACCAAGGACCACCACCTGACGATCGAGGCCCTCGGCATCGACCACGACCTGGGGGCGGTCCGGCTCGAGCCCTTCGTGATCGGGCCGTTCACGGAGGCCGGGGAGTACGTGATCGACGACAGCTCGGACCCGGGCGAGCACGGGAGCATGAAGATCATCGTCACTGAATAGGCGGCGGGGGTCACGGACAGCGGGCCGGCTGCGTCGGTGCGCGATCTATCGCGCACCGACGCCTCGTCAGCATTCGTCGGCGCCGGTGCGGTCGAGGGGGACGCCGACGGCTTCGGCGACGCCGGCCGCCACCGCCTCGTGGTCGAAGCCGGGGGGGATGTCCAGCCACGTCCGGTCGCGGCGCACGATGCTCAGCCCCGTGGCCGCCCGGCACGCCTGCTCGTCCCCGATGCGCAGGAGCGTCCGGTGGACGCGCAGGTTCACCCTCGCGATATCGTCGAAGGCGAGCACCTCCACCGTCTCGGCATAGAGCCACCGCGACTCGACGGTGAAGACCGCAGCCCGCTCGTCGAGCACCATGACGGTCGTGGACGGGAACAGGATCGGCATGGAGAGGCCGGCGATCGTGAGCACGACGCCGGCGACGCCCCACACGCGGCTCCACGCGGGCGACTCCGACGCGAAGATGCCCCGGTGGATCAGCAGGCTCACGCCGACGGCCGAGAGGAAGAGCCCCACGCCCGAGGCTATCCAGAGGACCTGGAGATCGCTCGCGGTATTCTCGAAGACCGTGAGCCCGGGGCCGCCCTCACGGCCGAAGCGCTCCAGCAGCCGGCTCTGCCAGGCATAAACCCACCCCAGCGTCCAGCCGACGAGCGGCAGGCCGAGTGGGACCCAGGTGTGCAGCAGCGTTCGCAGCTAGTCTTCCGGAAGGCTGGGCGTGGTGCCGTTCTTCGCGCACTCGGCCTCGAACAGCTCGTGGATGCGCGGGTCCTGGTCCTTGAACTCGATCTGCGCCGAGCCGTCACCCGCGCGCACCCCGCCTCCCGTGAACGCCGGGTTGCCCGGCCTGAACACCAGGTACCGGGCCGGGTCGGCGCTGGGGTTGAAGTGCTGGTGACCGCCGTGCCCGTTCGACATCAGCGAGCCACGCTTGAAGTTGTAGCGCGTGAAGTCGACGCCGGGGCCGGGGACCGCGCCGGGCGCCCACTGGAGGTCGTACCCCTCCCCGCTGAGGAACAGGTAGCTGGTGTCCGTCTGCTGGCCGCCGCGCGGGGTCTTGGCCTGGCTGTCCGCACCGAAGTTATGGCCCTTCTTGTAGGAGGCCGGGGGGAACTCGGAGACGTGGCAGATCAGGCGGCCGCCGGCCATGATGACGAACATGTTGGTGCCGGGCCCGCGTGCGACCCACCGGTCGAGGAGCATGGTCGTGATGCTCGGGATGAAGTTCATCTCCATCAGCCGGTCGGCGAGCCGGTTGGTCTTGCCGCTGAAGTACATCTCGTCGGTCGGGTCGAACCGCTCCGGGAAGGTGCTGGTGCAGTTGAAGACGAAGTCGGCGCTGCCGAAGAGGTTGAATATGCCCGGCATGTTCGTGGCCCCGTACAGCCGCACCGGCTCCGTTCCACTCGCGTTGTAGATCTCGTGCCAGGCGTTGAGCGGGATGGAGAACACGCTGTCCTCGTGCCACTCGAAGGTCTGCTTGGGGCCGCCGTCGTACCAGATGGTGGCGGCGCCGCGGCCCTCCACCACGTAGAAGATCTCCTCGTACATGTGCCGCTCGGCCCTGAAGGTGCCGCCGGGCGGGATCTCGACGAGGTAACGGATGAAGCCCTGGTTGGTGACCATCCGGTCTTTCTGGTGGTCGTGCGATAGGTCAAGGAGCGCGGCTCTACAGCCGGTCCGCCGCCACTCATCGAGCGGTTCGGTGAAGATGTCCGGGACGGTGTGCGTGGCGATGACCTGCAGCTCTTCGGACTCGACCCACCGCTCGAAGGGGGTGAGCTTCCACGCCTGCTGACGCGCTTCGACCATGACGCTCCTCCTGAGTTGGGCCGGTGGGGCTGGTGGGGCCGTTCTCGTGAGCTCGCCCGTGAGCCGGGCGAGCCGGAGTCTAGCACGTCACGGCGCCGGGGCCAGCGGCCCGGTCCGGGGCGCTAGTCGGCCTTCCACATCTCGATGGACCGCTCGCCGTCCTCGATGGTCACCGAGGTGGCGCTCTCGATGTCGACCTCGAACAGATGGGACTCGGAGTCCGTGAACGGCTCGCCCCGGCGCTCGCTCACGACGGCTCCGAAGCGCACGCGCCGGGCGGGGCTGCGGACGTCCGTGGCGCGGCCGAAAACCATGAACTCGCCCTCGGCGCCCTGGCGCCCGGCGAAGACGCTGTGCACCGTGATGCGCGGGTCGCGCATCAAATCGAGCGCCTTGAGCGTCCGCCACTCCATGCCGAGGTAGAGATGCCCGTCGATGAGGTGGATCTCGACGGGGGAGATGCGCGGCCAGCCGTCCCTGCGGAGCGTTCCGACCAGTGCGGGCCCGGTCCGGGCGAACCGCTCTTCGCCGAAGGCCGCGAGTGCGGGCGCCTGCTGCGCGAACGCAGCCCAGTCCACCTCAGCCCTCGTACAGGGCGTCGGTCTTGGCCGCCATGATGAAGTCGTTGCGGTGCAGTCCGCGTGCGACGTGCGTCCACCAGCGCACCGTCGTGCGGCCCCACTCGGTGGTGATCTGCGGGTGGTGGTCTTGCTCCTCGGCGGCCGCCCCGACCCGGTCCGTGAACGCGAGTGCCTCGGCGAAGCTCCCGAAGGCGTACGACCGCTCGATCCTGTCCGCGCCGTCGCGCACGACCGTCCACTCGGGCACCTGAGCCTTGAGCTCGGCGATCTCGGCCGGCGATGCCGCGATCGAGCCCGAAGACAGCGCTGCACACTGCTCCTCTGCGAGTCCTGCCACGTTGCGCCTCCCCGCCTGCGTATTGGCTGTGGAGCCGAGGCGCATGGTGCAACATCGGCCCGGTCCGCGCAACGATCGGATGGCAGAGCGTTCGCGGGCGAGCGCCGGCAGTCTCGGAGAGACGGTGAGGGTGGTCCGGGAGCGCGCTGCGGGCTACTGGCCGGGCCAGAAGCCCCACTCGGCCTCGTGGCCGCAGCTCGTGCAGCTCACGGGCACGGCGATGGTGCCGTGGCTGCCGCAGGAGGGGCAGTCGAAGGTGTGCTGCGCGTCGAATCCCAACGACGCCTGCGACTGGGCGGTGAGCTGCTGGACCGCCGCGCTGAGGCGCTCGACGGTGGCATTCGCCTGGGCGAGCGCCGCGCGCAGCTCGACGATCGCGCCCTGGTCCACGGCTGCCGCGGCCGGCGCGGGAGGCGCCGTCTCCAGGGCTTGGACCCGCGATTCCATCTCGCCCACGCGGGCATCCAGCTTGTCGGTCGCGGTGGTCGCGCTGGCGGACCAGGAGCGCACGGCGGCGGTTGCGGGCTCGGCGCCGGGTTGGCCCGCCGCGGCTGCGGGATCGCCAGCTGCGGGACCGCCGGCCCCGGCATCGACGGCCCCGGGATCGTCTGGGGGCGCGGCGGGCTGCTCGGTGTCGGCCACCAGCGCGTCTATCGTGGAGGCGTCTTCGTCCTCAGCGGCGCCTTGGCCTGCGATGAGGGCGTCTATGTCGGCTTGAGACATGACCATGGCACAGCCTCTGGCGCCCCACCGCAACCCTCGCTCGCGGAGGGGGGCTCCGTGGAGGCGCTGGCGCGGTGGGGCGCCGCACCACCGAATGTAGCCGCCCCCGCCGCCGCGCCCCACGGTGTGGGCCTCCACTTCGGTGCAGGGGAAGCCCCCCAGCGCGCACACCCACAAGGGTTGGGTACGGGCACCGGCGGCCGCACCGGCCGGGCGCGTCCAGACGGCACCGGCGCCGTCGCACCGCACTTGACATGGCCTCGGCGCAGGGCGTTACATGGCGCTCCCGGCCGCGCTTCCCCGTGCGTTTGCTTCCCCGCGCGCTTCGCGCTTGCAGGACGAAGGAGGACCCTTGAACATCCAGCTCAGCATCGGCATGGCTTCCAACCCACGCACGTGGCCGCTCCTCGACGGCACCGTGTCTCCCGACGGCATCGACCTGATCCCAAGCGTGGTGCACCCATCCGAGCTGTTCTGGCGTCAGCTCCGGTTCGCGGACTTCGATATCTCGGAGATGTCCTTCTCCTCGCTCATCATGTCGATCGCCGGCGGCGACGAACGGTGGGTCGGCCTGCCGGTCTTCACGACGCGCCGCTTCTTCCACACCGGCGTGCTGGTCCGGCGGGATGCGGGCATCGAGTCGCCGGCCGACCTCAAGGGCAAGCGCGTCGGCGTGCCGGAGTACCAGCAGACAGCCGCGCTATGGACGCGCGGCGTCCTGCAGCACGAGTTCGGCGTCGAGCCCAAGGACATGGAGTTCTGGATGGAGCGGACGCCGGACCACAGCCACGCCAGCGCGGTCGGCTTCAAGGCGCCGGAGGGCGTCACGATCCACCAGATCCCCCTGGAGAAGAACATCGGCTCGATGATGCTCTCGGGCGAGCTCGAGGCGACGCTGCTCTACATCGTCGACCCGAACCTGGTCGACCGCAGCACGGCGGATCTGTGGCACCACCCCGATATCAAGAGCCTCTTCCCCGACACGGTGGCCGAGGGCACCCGCTACTACGAGAAGACGGGCATCATGCATATCAACCACGGGATGGTGATGAAGCGCTCGATCGCGGAGCAGCACCCCTGGGCCGTCCTCAACGTGCTCGCGGCGTTCGAGAAGGCCAACAAGCTCGCGGCGGCGCAGCGGATGGAGCACGTGGAGTACTACGTGGACGCGGGCTTGCTCCCCCCCACCTCCCGAGGCGTGCTGGCCTCGAACCTCGTCCAGCACGGGGTCGTTGCCAACCGCAGGACCCTCGAGACCGCGGCGCAGTACTCCTACGAGCAGGGCTTGACGCCGCGGCTGATCGCCCTCGACGAGGTCTTCGCCGAAAGCACGATGGACCAGTAGCGTCGCGCTTGAGCGCAGCGGCCCGCCGGCCAGGCCGTGGCCTGCTTGCGGATGCGCACTGGGGTGCTGACCCTCGCCCCGATTGCGGGCAGATACCAACCCCGGTTGGGGGTGCGGGCGGTGCCGCTCATCCCGGAGCGGCGCGTAGCCTACGTGGGTAGGCACCGGATCGGCGTGCCCACCCCCACGCCATCTCTCCGCTATTTCCATCAGGAGGCGATCCCCAAGATGAAAGCCGAGTTCGTCAATGCGTTCCTGACGCCGGCCCTCGATGTGTGGAAGAAAGAGCTCGGTGAGGAGCTGACGTACCACGGGGCGCACGCGGTGACCGGCACGTTCACGACGGAGGACCTCACCGCGATCATCGGCGTGACCGGCGGGCTCAAGGGGAACGTGTTCTACGAGTTCTCGAACGCGACGTCGCTGGCTATCGCCGGTGTGATGTGCGGCAGCCCCTTCGAGGAGCTGGACGAGGTGGGTATGTCCGCCATCGGGGAGCTCGCCAACATCATCACGGGCAACGCGACCGTCGAGCTTGCCGCCGCCAACTACGTGTGCGACATCAGCCCGCCGGTGCTGCTTTCTCGGGGCGCCCGGGTCAGCGTGACCAACCCGCAGATCCGCGCATCCTTCGAGAGCGCGATGGGCGTGATGAGCATCCGGATCGGCCTCACCGAGGGCACCGCCCTCCGGGCCGCCTAGCGCATGGCCGCCGGGGTGCCTCGCCCCGGCCTGGCGCTCAGAAGCTCTCGTCGAAGGTGACCTGGCCCGTGACGGCCGTCTGGTAGGCGGAGACGCGGCGCTCGAAGAAGTTGGAGAGCTCCTGCACGTCCTGGAGTTCCATGAACGTGAGCGGGTTGCGCGTGCCGTAGCGCTTGGCCATGCCCAGGTTCACGAGCCGCTGGTCGGCGACGTTCTCGAGGTATTCGCGGATCTCCTTGACGGTGAGGCCGGCAACGGAGCCGCTCAGCAGGTCCTCGGCGAACTGCGTCTCGCAGTCCAGGGCGTCGTCCATCATCTCGCCGACCTGCCGCTCGAGCGCCTCGTCGAAGAGGTGCGGGTACTCGGCGCGCGTGGTCCGCACGGCGGCGAGCGCGAAGGTCATGTGGGCGCTCTCGTCCCGGAAGACCCAGTTCGTGCCGGAGGCGAGGCCGTTCAGGAGCCCCTTGGAGCGCATGAAGTAGACGTAGGCGAAGGCCGCGTAGAAGAAGAGGCCTTCGACGCAGGTGGCGTAGCAGATGAGGTTCAGCAGGAACTTGCGTCGGTGCTCGTCGGTCTCGAGCCTGTCCAGGTCGTGGATCGAGTCGAGCCAGCGGAAGCAGAAGTCCGCCTTGCGCTGGATCGACGGCACGGTCTCCACCGCGCGGAACATCTCGGCGCGCTCGTCGATGTCCGGGATGTAGGTGTCGAGCAGCGTCAGGTAGAACTGGATGTGCACGGCCTCCTCGAAGAGCTGGCGGGAGAGGTAGAGGCGCGCCTCCGGCGAGTTGAGGTGCTTGTAGAGGTTGAGCACCAGGTTGTTGGCGACGATGGCGTCGCCTGTCGCGAAGAATGCGACGAGCCGCCGGACCAGGTGCCGCTCGGGCTCCGTGAGCTTCTGCTGGAGGTCCTTGATGTCGTCGGAGAAGTCGACCTCGTCGACCGTCCACGTGTTGCGGATCCCGTTCTTGTACATCTCGTAGAACTCGGGGTACCGCATGGGGCGCAGCGTGAGGTCCATGCCGGGGTCGAGGATCGCCATGACTGTTCGTCTCTCCGTTCTGCTATGCCGACGTGACTATGGAGCGCACCCATGAGTCATGTGAGTCATGGGGCGGGTCTTGGGGCGCGGGGGCGCCTAATTTGACGACGGGCCCATCCCATCCAGCAAGAGGCGCTTGGCAGCCTCCATGTCGGTTCTGTACGCGGCGATCCGCTGCCGCAGGTCGGCGATGATGCGCTTCTGGATGGTGTCCTGCGCATCGAGCCCCGACTCGCGCACGCTCAGCTCGCTCTCCAACCGCTCGATGGCCTCGCCGGCCGCGAGCCCGAGGCGCTCAAGCAGCGCCAGCGGCGTCGGCGCATCCGGCCGCTCCATGAGCATGAGCTGCCCTTGGACGACCGTCGCCCGGACGGCGAGCGCCGGCTCGTAGTCCGCGGCGAGCGCGCTCAAGCGCTCGGCCGCGTCGCTCACGACGTCGACCAGCTTCTCCAGCAGGGGGTAGTAGTCGGGCGCCTCGCCGGGGCGGTCCTCGAAGTGTTGCGTGTGTTGGCTCATCGGGATGTCTGTTCCTATCGCCTACGCAAGCTCATCGGTTCATGTCGCCTATCATCGAGTCCTCGACGCCTACCCGCTCGTCCTGAGCCTGTCGAAGGATGAGTGAGCGAGGGCCGGGAGCCGGCTCCACTCACCGCGGATCAGCGCCTCTTTCTTGACCCTCGTCCAGCCCTTGATCTGCCGCTCCGCCGCGAACGCTGCGTCTCGGCTGGCGAACTGCTGGCTGAACACGAGACTCACGGGCCTCCTCGTCTGCGTGTAGCCTGCGACCCTCCCCATCTGGTGCCCTGCCAGCCGCGCCTCCAGGTCCTCCGTGTGCCCGGTGTAGTACGAGCCGTCGGCGCAGCGCAGGATGTACACCGAGAACGCCATGCTTGGCTTGCGTCTCCTCGCCCTTCGACAGGCTCAGGGTGAGCGGGGATGGTGGCTACGAGCCGCAAACCTGCTCAACCTGGGCGACCTCTGCATGGACCGCTGCCACAGCGTCATTGACTGTGATTGCTTCGCCTAGCTTGAGCGCATCGGGGTATTCATTGGCGATGGCATCCATCCCTGGCAGATAGATGGCGACCTCATTGAGCCTCCGTTCAATCCGTCGGGGAATTCCAAGAGCGTGTAACGAAACACCGAGGTCGTTTGACAATGGCCTACCGTCAGACAGGATCTGTCCACACTCGTTCAAGAGAGAGTGACAGTGGTCCACATGACGAAAGCACACTGAAACGAGGCCGTTTTGCACAACTCACATCCTTCGCTCCACGTCTACTGGCAGGCTTCGCACTCCTCTGGGTTCTCCAGCGAGCAGGCGATGGCTTCGGCGTCCGTCAGCTCCACGATCGCGGTCGCTCCTGTGGGAGCCGTGGGGGCCGCGGGGGCTGTGTCCTCGGCCGTGGCCGTGCTCGTGGCGGGCTGCGCTGCCGTGGTGGTCTGCATGATGCGCGTGGCCGGGCGCGAGCGCAGGTAGTAGGTCGTCTTCAGCCCGCTCTTCCACGCGTAGAGGTACATGGACGAGAGCTTGCCGATGGTCGGCGAGGCCATGAACAGGTTCAGCGACTGGGACTGGTCGATGTACGGCCCGCGCGCGGCGGCCATGTCGATGAGTGCCTTCTGCGGCAGCTCCCACGCCGTCCGGTAGAGGTCGCGCAGGCCCTGGGGGATCTCCTCGATATCCGCGATGGCCCCCTCGTTCAGCTTGATCTTCGTGCGGACCTCCTCGGTCCACAGCCCGCGCTCCTTGAGGTCGCGCACCAGGTAGTTGTTGATCTGGAGGAACTCCCCGGAGAGCGTCTCCCGCTTGAACAGGTTGGAGACCTGGGGCTCGATGCACTCGTACGCGCCGCAGATGGACGCGATGGTGGCCGTCGGGGCGATGGCGATGAGCAGCGAGTTGCGCAGCCCGTACTGGGCGATGCGCTCCTTGAGCTCTCCCCACGCGGGCTTGGTGGGCGTGATGCCCCAGAGGTCGAACTGGAGGTCGCCTTGCGCGGCGCGCGTGTCGGCGAAGGTCTCGTGGGGGCCGTGGGCCTCGGCGAGCTCGTTGGACGTGGTCAGCGCCCAGAAGTAGATCTCCTCTTGGATGCGGGCCGCAAGCGTCCGTGCGGCCTCGGAGTCGAAGGGCATCCGCAGCTGGAAGAACACGTCCTGGAGGCCCATGATGCCGAGTCCCACCGGCCGCCAGCGCGCGTTGGAGTGTCCCGACGCGCCGGTCGGGTAGAAGTTGATGTCGACCACGCGGTCGAGGTAGCGCACGGCCGTGCGGACCACCCGGCCGAGCCGCTCGAAGTCGAAGCCGGCCTCGTCGTCCATGATGAAGTGGCCGAGGTTGATCGAGCCGAGGTTGCACACCGCCGTCTCGTCCGCCGAGGTGACCTCCAGGATCTCCGTGCACAGGTTCGAGAGGTGGATGACGTTCTCGGGCTTGAGCGTCTGGCTCGACTTCGCGTTCGAGGGGTCCTTGAAGGTCATCCAGCCGTTGCCGGTCTGCGCGAGGGTGCGCATCATCCGGGCGTAGAGCTCGCGGGCCGGGAGCTGGCGCTCGAAGCGCCCCTCCGCCTCGGCCTCGAGGTAGATGCGCTCGAAGGTCTCGCCGTAGGTGTCGACGAGCTCCGGGAGCACCTTGGGGTCGAACAGCGACCAGACGGCGTCCTCTTCGACCCGGCGCATGAACAGATCAGGCACCCAGTTGGCGAGGTTCAGGTTGTGCGCCCGGCGCGCCTCGTCGCCGGTGTTGTCGCGCATCTCGAGGAACTCCTCGATGTCCGCGTGCCACGTCTCGACGTAGACGCACGCCGCGCCCTTGCGCTTGCCGCCCTGGTTCACGGCGGCGACGGAGGAGTCGAGGGTCTTGAGCCAGGGCACGATGCCGTTGGACTTGCCGTTGGTGCCGCGGATGAGGGAGCCGCGCGAGCGGACGCGCGAGAAGGACACGCCGATGCCCCCGGCGTACTTGGAGAGCTTGGCGATGTCCGTGTAGCGGTTGTAGATGGACTCCAGGTCGTCCTGGGGCGAGTCGAGCAGGTAGCACGAGGACATCTGCGGGTGCCGCGTGCCGGAGTTGAACAGCGTCGGGGAGCTGGGCATGTAGTCCATCTGCGACATCAGGTCGTAGAGCTCGATGGCTTCTGAGGGCGACTCGGTGAGCCCGCAGGCGACGCGCAGGAAGAAGTGCTGCGGCGTCTCGATGGAGTACCGGGTCTCCGGGTGCTTCAGCAGGTAGCGGTCATAGAGGGTCCGGATGCCGAAGTACTCGAAGAGCGTGTTGCGCTCGGGCACGATCGCGTCGTTGAGCTTCCGGGCGTTGTCGGCGACGAAGCCCGCCACCTGGTCGTCCATGAGGCCGAGGGTGTGCCCGGACTTCACCGACTGGGAGAAGGACTGGATGTCCTGGTTGTGGACCTCCTTGTCGACGAAGACGCCGAGGAGGCGTGCCGCCAGCTTCGAGTACTCGGGCTCCTCGGCGATGAGCGACGCGGCCGTCCGGATGGACAGCTCGTCGAGCTCGCGGGTGGTCGCGCCGTCGTAGAGGCCGCTGATGGTGCGCGTGGCGACGCGCAGCGGGTCCACGTCGTCGAGACCGCCGGCGGAGCGCTCCACCGCGCGCACGATCTTCATGACGTCGGCGGTCTCCAGACCGCCGTTGCGCTTGCGGATCTGCATGGCCGCGGGTGCGGCCAGCACACCGCCGTCGTCGCTGACGCTTCCTGGGGCCAGGGGCGTAGTGGTCATCGGAACCCTCCGGAACGGTCGTCCGCCGTGCTGCATCGGCTGCGCGGCGGAGCGCAAGTATGGGCGCTCTGCGTAGCGGGTGTCAAGAGGCTAGACACAAGATATTGTAAGGAGATCGCGCCCGAAACACCATGTGGTAGCGCCGCTCGCTCGGCGCGGGCGCGCAGCGGGGCGCGCCATGCCCTCTCGCTGGCATCCCTGGCGAGCGGTGGGGGTGGGCGGGCCCTAGTCGCGGGTTGGGGGCGGGTAGGCGGTCAGGTCGAGCTCGGCGCCGTTGAGGGCGACGGAGGTGGCCACGGGGGTCGGGCTCGCCAGCGCCTGCATGACGTAGCAGCCGTTCTCGGCGTTGCGGACGACGCCCGCGACCGTTCCCGGCTCGTCCGGCGACTCGACCTCGAGCCGGGTCTCGATGCCCTCGGCGCCGGCGCGGATGGTCTGGGCGAGCACGGAGCCTTCGCGCGTGAACCGCACGCTCACGTGCACCCGGGCGCTGGTGATGTCCACCTTCATCATGTGTCCGTACCGGACGACCTGGGTGAGCAGTCAGAAGCCGAGGGACAGGGAGAGGTAGCGCATGGGCGAGGGCGCCGAGTTGTCTCCGCCGAGGCGCTCGGCCTCGTCGCAGTACACGGTGAAGCCGTCCTCGGTGACGCCCTCCTTCCGCATCTTCTCCATCGTCTTGGCGTCGGTCTCGATGGTGATGACGCGGCGGGCTTCCGGGAACTCCTGGGACGCGCTCGTGGTCATTGCATGCTCCTGAAGCGCTAGGGGGTTCGCGCGGCCTTGTCGAAGACGATCTGAACGTCGCTGAAGGTGCGTGTCGAGAAGCCGGCCTCGGAGCCCGCGAGGTAGTAGTCCCACGTCCGGATGAACCACTCGTCGTACCCCTGTGCCCGCACGTCGTCGATGCGCTCCCAGAAGGTGCGCCGCCACACACGCAGCGTCGCGGCGTAGTCGGGGCCGATGTCGTGGACGGCGGAGACCTTGAGCCCGGCCGGTGCGCTGGAGCGCTCCATCTGCTCGGTGGACGGCAGCACGCCGCCGGGGAAGATGTACTTCTGGATCCAGTTGACGCCGGTGCGCTGGGCCTCGTAGGTGGCATCGGGCACGGTGATGACCTGCATCGTGAGGCGCCCGCCCGGCTTGAGCAGCGAGGCGCACTTGGCGAAGAAGGTCTCGAAGTACTCGGCGCCGACGGCCTCGAACATCTCGATGGAGACGATCTTGTCGTAGGTGCCGACGGCGTCGCGGTAGTCGGTCAGCTGCACGTCGACGAGGTCGGAGAGGCCCGCGTCGGCCACCCGGCGCCGTGCGAGGGTGTACTGCTCCTTGGAGATGGTGATGCTGGTCACCTTGGCGCCGTAGGTGCCCGCGGCGTGGATGGCGAAGCCGCCCCACCCCGTCCCGATCTCCAGCACGTGGTCGTCCGCGGTGAGCTTGGCCGCCTCGCAGATGAGGCGGTACTTGTTCCGCTGGGCGTCGGGGAGCGGCTGGTCCGGCTCCTCGAACACGGCGGACGAATAGGTCATGGTCTCGTCCAAGAAGAGGCTGAAGAAGTCGTTGCCCAGGTCGTAGTGGGCGTGGATGTTGTCGCGGCTGTGCTCCTCCGTGTTGTCGCGGCCCTCGTGGAGCTTGCGGTCCTTGAGCCGTGAGAGCAGCCGGAGCGGACCCCTGTTGAAGTCGATGGCCTCCCGGTTGGCGAGGGCGAGCTGGAGCAGCGCCACGAGGTCCGGCGAGTCGCACAGCCCGCCCTGGTAGGCCTCGCCGAAGCCGATCTCGCCGTGGAGGAGGAACCGCCGGTAGAACGAGGGGTCGTTCACGCGCAGGACGGCGTCCGGCCCGGGCCGGGCCCCGTGGACCTCCACGTCCGGGCCGTGCGGAGTCTCGATGACGAGGCTGCCAACGCGGAGCTGGCGCACGGCTTTCGTGAAAGCCCAACGGGCGAGGGAGTCAGCCGCCCAGGCGATGGGTCCGTTGATCATGCGGGTGTCTGAGGCGGGCGGTGCCGGTGCGTCAGCCCGCCGTCTCGCCCGTGATGGACCGCAGGTCGATGCGGCTGGAGATGAAGGTGCGTGCCTTGGACCGGATCTTGTCGTAGATGCCGGTGTAGAGGCGCATCCCCGGGTTCTGCCCCTCTTGCGAGAGGGGAGGACGCGGGAGTCCGACGCGCTCGAGGACGGCCTCGCCCAGCAGGCCGTAGCCCGGTCCGCCGAGGAGGTTGAGCGCGCGCTGCACCATCTGGGGCGGGAAGGGGCCCATGGAGTAGCCGCGGCGCACGGCGATGTTGACGAGCAGCTCGCCGTTGCGGCGCATGGTCCCGGCGGCCTCGCTGAAGGTGCGGACGAAGTCGCGGGCGATCTGCTTGAAGTTCACATCGAGCTTGGTCATCCACTCCAACGCACGGTCGCCGAGGTGGGGGACGAGGCTCGTGCCGGGCATCTCGAAGGAGAGCATGGTGTCGGCGACCAAGCCGAGCATGTCCGGGTTCTCCTCCACCATCACGGCGGTCATGTCCCGGTACCAGACGGTGTGGAGCGTCTCGCGGCGCTTCACGAGGTTGGCGCAGTGGGCGGCGTAGGGAGCGCGCTCCTTGAGCATCTGAGCGATGAGCCCGTGCCAGTTGTCGGTCAGGTACTCCTGGATCACGCCGTAGGTGGTGAGCTCGATCGGGCTGCGGCCGCAGCAGTGGTCGTAGCGCTTCTCGCGGATCTCGCGGATCTCGCGCTCGAGCTCATCCTCGGAGAAGCCCAGGGAGAGGAGCATCGGCATGTAGGGGGTGTAGTGCGTGTGCTCGTCGGGCACCCAGATGTCCTGGTTGAAGCGCCCGAGCCACGGGGCGTCGAACTCCTTGGCGCCGAGCTCGAACACCGCGGCGTAGGAGTCGGTCGCGGACTCGGTGAGCATCGCGAGCTTGAGTATGCCGACGAAGTCTTCCTCATCCACCCCATCCGGGAGGTGATCGACCACGTCGTGGACGTCGAGCTTGTCGCCCGCGGCACGGATCTCTTTGACGTCGATCATCGCGCCGGGGCGGGCCACGATCTCGTCGACCAGAGCCTCGAGCTTGGGTGCAGCGGTCTTGGGGAGCCTATATTGGGTAGCTACCGGCATTGATGTCCTCGTGGGCCACTACGTCTGGAGACAGGCTTCAAAGATTATAGCAGCCTGGCCGTGGCCTCGTCGGACTGTATCGTTGGCCTGGGGTGATGTCAACGCGCCGCCACGCAGGAAACGGCCGATTCCGGCCCCGGCACGTGGTCCCTGTGCACCGGCAGAGCGGTGCGCGTGAGGTGCGCATCCGGTGGAGAGGAGGGCTCAACCCCGGCGCGCACCGGTGGGCTCGGGCGGCGGGTCCGGGCGGACGGTGGGCTCGCCGACCATCTCGATCTCGACACACGGCATGGCGTCGAGCACGCGGCGCACCAGATAGAAGGGGCCCCACCAGGGCAGGCGCAGCGCCCGGTTCAGCCGGATCGCCCGCAGCGCGAGGCGCAGCGGCGGTCCGCCGGCGCCCCGGGCGGCCCAGCGCTCGACGAACGCGAGCACGTGGTCCATGCGCTCGTCCCGGCCCCCCTCGGTGCGGCGAGGCCTTTCGGTGCCGCCATGTCTCCTGGTGTCGGCGCGAAGGACGCGGGCCCTCGCGGGGATGTCGTAGTGGGGGTGCGACTCGACGGTGTGGAGGGTTACGTCGGGGTTCGCGGCCATGTTGGCGACCCAGTCGCGCCGGCCGGGGTACCCCGAGAGGTAGACGCGCGTGCCTCCGTCCCAGCGATACGTCGTCTCGAGCACGCGCGGGGTGCCCGTCCGCCTGCCCCGGTGGCTCACGCGGACGACGAAGCTCTCGCCGAGGATGCGGCGGAGCGCGTCGGGGAGGGAGGGCGGCGGGGTCGGCACGGCCGGAGTATACGGTCCACGCAGGGCGCCTGGGTGGGGTGTCATGGCCGGTGTTTAGGCCGGTGTTTAGGCAGGAGGCTAGGTAAGTTCTAAGGAAGCGGCCAGGGATAGGCCGCGTTGCGTACCCGTCCGATGGCGCTTAGACTGAGGAGGGACGGACGCGGTTGGCGAGGTATGCGATGGGCATGGTGCGAGCCTGTTTGGTGGGGGCGGCGGTCACCTTCGCCATGATCGCCCTGCCCGTCGTCCACTGGATCACGTTCTGGTTCGCCCCCTTCATCGGCGGCTACTTCGCGGGAAGCAGGACCCAGGCGGCCGGTGGCCGTGTGTTCCTGGTGGGCCTGGGCATCGCTATCCTGTTGCTCGTACCGGTCACGGGCGTCGTGACCGTGGCTTCGCTCCTGTTCCTGGACCTGCCGGTCTCGTGGATCCTGATCCTCGGAGGCGTGCTGAGCCTGTATGTGGCCGCGCTCGGCAGTCTGGGCGCCGTGGTCGGCGGCTCCAGCGCCCGCAGGCATGCTTCTCCCTGAGCCCCGCCTCTCGCCCGCCCCACGACCTCTCCCCGCCCCCTCAGCCGATCTCCTCCAGCGCATGACGGCCTTGGCGCCGCCCGGCTCCGGGTGTTGCTCCCGACACGCCCCGACCGTGGTCGTTGTTCAATGCAAGAGTGCCTGATTGCTGGGTTTTGGTCGCGGGATTAAACTCAATTTTAGCAAAAGTATTGACAAACATAGAAATCATGCACTCATAATACCCGCAGCCTTCGCTGAGGGAGCCAACCATGAGCAAGGCCCGTAAGCCCTTCGCACGCCTCCTGCGCGTGAGCACCACGAGGATCGACGGCGGAAGCCTTTTCGGATCCACGTCCAAGGAACAGTGGGAGCGCTTTGTCTCCACCGACCGGCAGAACCGGGTCGCGGTCGGCAACTACAGCGTCCTCATCGACCACCCCTCCGGCTGGGTGCTCGTGAACGCTGGGCCCGGCGACAAGGCGCCGCTCTCCCTGGACATAGCGCCCATGCGCAGCCGGTCCTCCCTGCTGCGGGAGCTCCGCGAGCTTGGGCTGATGCCCAAGGACATCTCGGTCGTGATCTATACGCACCTGCACGACGAGCACGCTGGTGGGGGGACCCACATGACGTCCTCGGGGCGCACGCTGCCGACCTTCCCGAACGCCCGCTACATCGTGCAGCGCGCGGCGCTGGAGGAGGCCTCGCGGCCCAACGAGCGCAGCGCCCGCGCTTATCGCGCCGACGACTTCGAGCCCCTGGTCGACGGCGGCCAGCTCGAGGTGGTCGAGGGGAGCACGGAGGTGGTGGAGGGCGTGTTCGTCGAGCCCGCTCCCGGCCCCACCGCCGGCCACCAGATCGTGATCGCGCAGAACCACAAGGACACCTACGCCTTCATGGGGCTGCTGCTTCCCACGGCGATGCACCTCTGTGCGAGCGTGGTCTCCGCGGCCGACTGGAACCCGGAGGCGACCGTGCGCACCAAGATCGAGGTACAGCGCCAGGCGGTCGGTGAGGGGTGGCTGGTCGCCCCGGTCGGCTCGGACGAATGGGTCCCGGCCTCCGAGCTCTCGGCCCTCGAAGCCTTCAGCCTCGGCGCCACGGAGCCGCCGGCGAAGAAGCAGCCCGCCCGGCAGCCTGCCGCCGCTCCCGCACGCGCGGCCGTCGAAGAGCCGGCGGTCGCCGCGGTGGCCTAGCTCTCCGGACCCACTTCGCCTTTGCCGCGCGGGCTCGGATGAAGCCCGCTCACCCTGAGCTTGTCGAAGGGCGAGGGAAGGGTTGCGCATGAGGACGGCGGCCTGGACATGGCGCTCGCCCGTACTTCGACAGGCTCAGCACGAGCGGTTCTGTTGCCGAGTGGCTTGGATGAAGCCGGGCCTAGTTTTCGCTCCAGCCCAGCCTGCGCAGTTCCTTGCGGTCCTCGTCCGAGAGCGTGGCCTGCGCGAGCAGGTCCGGCCGGAGCTCGAGTGTCCGGCGCAGGGCTTGGTTGCGCCGCCAGCGGTCGATGGCCGCGTGGTCGCCGGAGAGCAGCACCTCCGGGACGCTCATCCCGCGATAGTCGGCTGGGCGCGTGTACTGCGGGTACTGGAGCAGTCCCGATGTGAACGAGTCGTCGGCGATCGCTTCCTCGGCGTGGCCGAGCGCGCCGGGAAGCAGCCGGACGACCGCATCGACCACGACCATCGCGGCAAGCTCCCCTCCGGTCAGCACATAGTCACCGATACTCAGACGCTCGGTGGCGAGGCCCGCGACGACGCGCTCGTCCACGCCGTCGTAGCGCCCGCACAGCAGCGTGACGACGGGCTCCGCGGCGAGCCGCTCGGCGTCGGCTTGGCGGAAGGGCGCGCCTTGGGGCGTCAGCGCGACCACCGGGGAGCCCTCGGGGAGCTGCAGCGACTCGACGGCTTCGTACAGCGGCTCCGGGCGCATGACCATGCCGGGCCCGCCGCCGAAGGGCGAGTCGTCGGTCGTCCGGCGGCGGTCGTGCGCGAAGTCGCGCAGGTCGTGGACGTGGACGGCCGCAAGGCCGGCTTCCTGCGCGCGGCCGACGATGCCGGCGCCGAGCGGCGCGGGGAACATCTCGGGGAAGATGGTGACGATGTGGAGGCGCATGGCGGGGCCGGCCTAGTGCCCGCGGTCCTCGCCGGTGAGCTGGCCGAGCGCGTGGGGGAGGACGGGCAGCAGCACCTCGAGCCCCTCCCGCACGCCCTTGGGGCTCCCAGGCAGGTTGACGATGAGCGTGCGGCCCCGCATGCCGGCGATGCCCCGGCTGAGCATGGCCATCGGGGTGTGCGTGAGGCCGGCGGCGCGCATCGCCTCCGCGATCCCCGGCGCGAGGCGGTCCACGACGGCCCGCGTGGCCTCGGGCACGACATCGCGGTCCGTGAGTCCTGTCCCGCCGGTGGTCACGATGAGGTCGAGGTGGTCCTCGTCCGCCCAGGACGTTAGCGTTCGCTCGATGAGGGCGCGGTCGTCGGGGACGACGACGTAGGCGCGGTGCTCGAACTCAGGCGCGGCGAGCATCTGCTTGATGAGCGCGCCGCTTGAGTCCTCGCGCTCGCCGCGGGCGCCTGCGTCGCTGCTTGTGATGACGCCAACGGTGTACATGGTCGCCGACATGATAACCGGCCTGCCGGTGGCCGGCGCTACTCGCCCGCTTCGGCAGCGAGGGCGTCGAGGGTCTTGAGCGCGTCGTGGATATGCGAGCCCATCGACACCTCGTTGTGGGCGACGTGCCGGATCACGCCGGCTTTGTCGACGACGTAGGTGATGCGCGAGGTGCCCATGTTGAGCCGCCGCCGCACGTCGTAGAGCCGCGTCACGGCGCGGCTGGCGTCGGAGCCCAGCGGGAACGGGAGCGCATTGACCTCGCGGAAGCGCCGCAGGATATCGAGGCCGTCGGTGCTGATGCCGATGACGACCGCTTCCTTCTGGATGATGGCTTCATGCGAATCCCGGAAGCCACGCGCTTCGATGATTCAGCCCCGGGTGAAGGCCTTGGGGAAGAAGTAGAGGATGACGTGCCGGTCCCCACGATGATCGGACAGGCGGAACTCGCCGCCGGATTCCAGCGGGATGGTGAAGTCTGGGGCGGTGGAGTCCACTCGCAGCATGCGCGCTCCCAAAGGTGTGCTGGCTCAATGCTAGCGCGGATGGGCCGTCTTGTGTAGCGTAGGCCCCATGACGCTCGGCAACGTTGGGAAGGGCACCTACGCGGAGTTCGCGGGCAAGCGCAAGCTGCTGCTGGTCCCCTACGTCGCCGCGGTGCGCGACGACGCGGAGCTTGACGCCCTCGTCGCAGCGTACTGGGAGGAGGCGTTCGCCCAGGTCGCCAAGCTCGAGCAGACCCTCGGCGCCGTGCGGCACATCTTCCACGAGGGCGTGGTGGGCGAGGGCCCAGGAGAGGGGGCCGAGGAGCGGGTGAAGGTGCTTGAGCTTGGCAACCCGGCCGGCTTCCCGCACGTGAGCGCGGCCCTCGATCGGGGCGCCACGCTGGAGCCCACCGAGGACGCCGAGCTGCTCAGGGAGACGTTGGACCTGCACCGGTGCATCGCTGTCGTGCAGGCCAGCCGCAGCGTGCAGGACCGGCTGGTCGAGTGGTTCGAGGACGCGAGGACGCGGCGCTACGCCTTCATCGCCCGGCGCATCAGCGAGGCGATGGAGCTCGACGGGGTGGGGCTGCTGGTGATCAGCCCGGACCACCGGGTGCAGTTCGACGCTGACGTTGGCGTGATCTACGTCGCTCCGCCCAGCCTCGACCGGATCAACACCTGGCTGCGCGACCACCCGCTCGGCCCGCCCGCGGAGCCGCCGTCCTCGCCGGGACGGCCCCCATCGGCCCCACGCGAAACCCGGTAAGATGGCGGTCGGCGGGGTGTGGCGCAGCACGGTAGCGCGCCTGCTTTGGGAGGCCAAAGTAGTCAATACCGCACAAATCGTCCCGCGCCGAAATCCAGTAAAATCAGACCAACGGGGTGTGGCGCAGCACGGTAGCGCGCCTGCTTTGGGAGCAGGAGGCCCCCGGTTCGAGTCCGGGCACCCCGACCAGATAACGATGAGGCCCAGGCGATATGGCTGGGCCTTTCTGTCACCCCTGTTGCCTCGATCTATGGGTCCAACAGGGCTCTAGCGCCGTGCTCGGGACGAAGAGGCCCCGAGTTCAAATCTCGGCTCCCCGACCAGACAACGATGAGGCCCAGGCGATTTCGCCTGGGCCTCAAATCATCCCATGTAGGGTGAGAATCAGCCCTCACTTACGTCTGCACAAACATCGGCATGACCACACGCTGGCGCGTACGATCCGGGTGGCATTGGAAGTGTGAGCTAGGTGCAACACAGCCCCGGGCTCTCTAGGTCGCGTCGGACCTAGCGATCAGGTAATTCACGAACGCCGAGCAGGCAACGAGCATGTATCGCGCTAATGCAAGCCCTGTGTCGGCGCTTGTCGTGAGCGAATGACGAATGCCGCTTTCGTTGCTCGTCCAGCCGTACATCTCCAACCAGGCTTTCTTGAGAGCGGGGTGCACCGAGTCTTGCCGGAGGGTCTTGAGCCCCGCGCCCAGGGTGATATTCGGCTTTCCTGTTAGTACCCGAACCACCGCCTCGACGGCCGAGATGGACTCCTTCACCGAATTCCGATAGTCGGGATTGTCGCGGTCGCTGAGCATCTCCCTAGCCCTGGCCATGTGGATCCCTGCGGCCTCAAACTTACCCGGAGGCCGTGCGGCAGCCTCGACTTCGGCGATCTCTTCGGCCGACGTGATCGGTGTGATTAAACCAGCGACTAGGTGTAGCTTTTCACAGTCGGCTTTGCCGCGGTGGATGGGCGCGGTACAGTACGCCCTGCGGAACGCGCCGTGGAGAGGACAACCGCGTAAAGCGTGCTTCCCACGACACCGAGCCTCGGCGCGAACACGGATGGAAGCCGCAAGCGCGATGACATAGCAAGAGGCGAGCCCCCGCTTCCCGCGGGGCAGTCGGCTGGACGACTCGGGCACCTTCACGCCGGCGGCGCTTCAGCTCGCGTTCCGCAACCCGGTATGCCGCTCGAAGCGCTCCGTCACCCCCTCACGCCCACGGCTATGCACTAGGCGTCGGATCACGTTTGACCGTATCTGAGGCTGGTGCTACGGTTCAGCCCAGCACCGTGGCTCCATCAATCAGGGTGTCAGCGCTCTGAAATGGGGAGATGTCGGTCAATAGGACGGGGCGGTAGACGCGCGGTGGGGTAGGACCCGGAGCACGCAGGAGGAGTCCTATGGCGCTCGCAGAGCGGATGTGGCTCGCGAGGCCGGCCCGAGCTCGCCGACCCGGTAGCGGCTCGTTCGTCATGGCTGTCGTGCTGATCGTGTTGGGCTTCTACCTGTTGTGGCCCGTCATGCTCCTCATGATCAACAGCTTCGACGCGCGCGCCGACTGGTTCGTCGGGACCCGTGAATGGGGGCTAGACCACTGGCGGACGGCCTGGCGTCAGCCGGGCCTGCTCCTATCGCTGGCCAATAGCTTCATGATTTGGGCGCTGGTGGTCGGTATCAGCTTCCCCATCTCGGTGCTGATCGCGTGGATCCTAGCCCGTACCAGCATTCCCTTCAGTCGTACCCTAGAGTTCCTGTTCTGGATCTCCTTCATGATGCCCGGCATCTCCGTGACCATCGCCTGGATGACACTGCTGGACCCGGACATCGGCCTGCTGAACGTCGCCCTGGAGCGGCTCCCATTCATCAATGATAGCCCGCTGAATATCTTCAGCATCCCGGGCATCGTGTGGGCCAACATCATGACCAACGGCATCGCCGTCAAGGTGATGCTGCTGACCCCCTCCTTTCGAAACATGGACGCCAGTATGGAGGAGGCAGCCCGCGTCAGCGGAGCGTCTAATCTAACGACCATGCTGCGGGTAACGCTCCCGCTCATGATCTCGCCCATGGCTCTGGTCTTCGCCCTGCAGCTGCTGCGCATCTTCCAGTCTTTCGAGACCGAGCTGCTGCTGGGCATGCCCTTCGGCTTCTTCGTCTATTCCACCAAGCTCTTCCAGATGATTCGAGGGAGCGACCCTCCCATGTACGGCCAGGCCACGGTGCTGGCCAGTCTGACGCTGCTGCTTATCGCGCTGATCATCCCCATGCAGCGATGGGTCATCACCCGCAAGCGCTACACCACCATCACCGGCAGCTTCAAGCCCGGGCTCATCAATCTGGGGCCGTTCATGCCCGTGGTCGTGGGCGGCATCGTCCTGCTCCTCGTGCTGCTCACCATCGGGCCGGCGTCGGTCCTGTTGCTGGGCAGCTTCATGAGCCGCGCTGGCTACTTCAACCTCGACCCGGTCTTCACCCTCGAGCACTGGCAGCTGGTCCTCACGGACAGTCTCTTCCTAAAGGCGCTGCGTACGACGCTGGTTCTGGCCATCACCTCCTCAATCATGAGTCCGCTGCTCTTCTCCTTCCTGGCCTATATCCTTGTCCGTACCCGCTTGCGAGGCCGGTGGGCGTTGGACCTCATCATCTGGGGCTCCGGTGCCATCCCGGGCATCCTGTCCAGCCTCGGGCTACTATGGCTGTTCCTGGGCCCGTTCCCCTTCGGCCCCCTGTCGAACTTACGACCGCTGCTGTTCATGTTCGGGTCGATCTGGGCGCTCATCCTCGCGGTGGTCATCCAGGGCAACACCACCGGAACGAATATCCTGAAGGGAGTGTTCGTCCAGGTCGGGGCCGACATGGAGGAGGCCGCTCGCATCGCCGGCGCCGGCTGGTTCAGAACCTACTTTCAGATATGGATACCGCTGCTCATGCCCACGCTGATCCTGCTCGGCACGTTGAACTTTGTCATCGCCGCTGGCACGACCTCCAGCATCATCCTCATCGCCTCACGCGGCACCATGACCCTCTCGCTGCTTGCCTTGGAGTTCGCATCGCCGGGCGTTGGCCTGCGTGAGGAGGCGAGCGTGGTGAGCTTGTTCATCATGGCGATGACGGTGGGCGTCGCCTTGATGGCGCGCGCCTTCGGTCTACGGCTTGGGCTCCGGCAGGAGATGCGGGCCTCCGCGACCAACCCGCAGGGCTCTCAGGTGGCTGGCTCGCGTTAGCCCCGCAGCCCGCAAGCGGGCCCTCGTGCTTTGTCGCACCGAGACTCCCTTCCGTGCCGCACGTCAGCGCGCGGCTAGGCTCGCGTTCGGTGCCGGCTCTCCTTTGCACAGGGTCTCCTCGATGAAGAAGACCACGATGAAACGCGGCCACGAGTGAAGTGCCGTCCATGAAGGCGAAGGCCGCGGAAGCTGGTGTGCTGCGAGAGCACAGCGAAGCTCGTCGGGCTGCCAAGCGAGCCCGTCTGAGAGGATCTCCTTTAAGAGGAGGCTTGGGCGCGATTCCCCACTGAGCCCCTCCCATAAAATAGGCCACGGCCGCCAAACACAGGAGACCCGTCAGTCCGGATTCAACGGATCACAACGTTCGGAACGCGTCACGCTTGACAGTCTGGAGCGGGCGGTGCTACAGTCCCGCGGGTTCATTTCCGCCGCTTCGGGCGCAATTCAAGCTCGGATTACCACGGTTTTCGCAGAACCGGTTTATTTGGAGGTGAGATATGGCCACTGATGCACAGCCAACCGGCGTCCAAATCTTCGATACTTGGGAATCGCTGGACCGCCGAAACGCGCGGCATGGGCGGGTCGACATGGCAACCGGTGCATTGAGCTATATCGCGGTATTCAAAACAGCTCCCAGGCGAGGTGAACCAACGTTCCATCAGCATCCCGACTCGGACCAGATACTCTTCGTCTTGGATGGTGAATGCACCGCGCGGAGTCTCGATGGCGAAGAGGTGTTGAAACCCAACGATGGTGTTCTGATACCAGCGGGCTCCTACTATGGTTTTGCGAACACCGGCGAAGGCGATATGTACTTTCTGTCGATGCGGACTGAATCGTCAGGCGGCCGATATATCGGCTACGCGCCGGACAGTCCATCAGGCGTTCGCGTGAAGATCTCCGAAGAGATGTTTTCCGCCGAGCCCGAGAAAGACGACCTTGTGGTCTATGTCATCGACCACAAGACCATGGGCATCTCGCCCAGCCTTATACAGGAGTGGAATAAATCTTGCCTCCTGCGTGGTTCAGCCCCTTACAAGCGGGAGGATGGTCGGTTCGTCGTTGAGCTCCCTCAGAGGATTGCCGATTGGTATGAAATCCAAACGCTGTCAGATCAGGAGTATCAGGTTCACAAAGTGTCGGGGGGAAAGGGCGTTCGAATCGAACTCGCTTAGGCATGCAAGAGTATCCAACCTCCTAAGTTGAGGAGCGAGCAGTGTCAAACCAGCGGGAAATCGGTGAAGTTCTGGAACCAAAGGATGAGCTCCAAGTCTTCAGGCTAGGTGGTCTGTTGGACGGCTCAGAGGTAGGCCCGAATGGCCGAGTGGTGGCGAATAGCTCGAACAGCAAAATCGCTATGTTCGAGCTCAGTAGCGGCCAATCCAGCCCTGAGCTAAGGGCACAACCCGACTGTGAGCAGATCCTTTTCGTTCTCGATGGTGAGTGCGTTCTATCGTGCGAATCCGGTGAGCATCGATTGGGAAAAGACCAAGGATTCCTCGTCCCGGCTGGGGATCGATACACGGTCAGTAACCCCGGACCCGCACGCGTGGCGTTGATGTGGATGCGGACAGCCGCCCCGCCCGAGGACCAAGTCGAAAACCGACCGTCCAACCTGCGCATGAGGGTCCCAAAGGAGGAAATCTCCGCCCCGGGCTTGGGACGCCCGGGCCTGGGCCGGCATGTTTATTTGTACGCGTTGAGCCAGAGATTGATTGGCGTCACATTCTTGCTGTTGGCAGATTGGAATGACAAGTCCCTCGTGAGAATGCATGCGGCCATCGAGGAGATAGGCGAAGACATCTGGATCACGATCCCCCAACGTTTCGTGCAGTGGTATGGCCTGAAGCAGTTTGGCGATGGCGACTATCGCTTCCTGCCCGATGAATCAGGCGACAAAACGCGCGGCCGCGTTGAACTCATACGGTGATTGACTGTCCGCGCGGTCGTCTCGGTCGCGGTGCGCTGTTGAACGCTTAAATAGTGTTGAAAATTCGGCTCGTTGCGCCGACCGGAGGTGCTGAAAGATGATAGCTCGTGTAATGCCAAAAAGTGGGCAGGGCCAGAAACGACACGCCAACGTGCTGTTGGCGTCAATATGCTTGCTCGCGTTTGTCTTGGTCCTAGCCGCCTGTGGGGCGGACCCGACACCGACGTCGACGCCTACCGTGCCGCCTGGTCAGGAGCCTACCGCGAGCCCGACGCCCGACGCCGCGGCGCTCTTTCAGCTGGAGTGGGACGCCCTGATCGAGACAGCCAAAGCCGAGGGCGAGTTGATAGTCGCGCTCAGCGCGTAACACGCGCGCGCCCACCGGCCGGTATATGAGCGCTTTGCGGAAACGTTCGATATCGAGGTCATACTTACATCTGGTTCGGGTACGGACACCGCAAACCGAATCCTCGCTGAGCGACAAGCGGGGGCATATGCGGTGGACCTGATGCCGACGGGAAGCACCACCGCGAATAGGCGAATGATACCCGCTGGAGCACTCGATCCATTCGAACCGCTCCTGATACACCCAGAGGTCACCGACAAGAGCCTCTGGTTTGGCGGGCGGTATTGGTGGGGCGATCCAGAGCAAAAGTACATCTTCATCCATGGGGCCGAGGCGACCCAATGGACCCCCACCGTCTGGTTCAACACGGATCTAGTATCTCAGGCGGAGATCGAGGCCATCAGGGTGCCGGCCGACTTGTTCAATCCAAAGTGGCGCGGCAAGGTGGTTGTCATCCCACCAGATTTCGGAGGGGCGGGAGGGTCATACTACTCAGCCTACCTCAACGATGACGCCGGTCCGGAGTGGATACGCACCCTCTTGATTGAAATGGAACCGTTCTTCTCGACGGACTATAGGGTGATGACTGATGGTATCGCCCAAGGTAAATTCCATCTGGGCATCTTGATCGGTCGTGCTGGAAGGGACCTGCAGAGCTTGCAGGACAAGGGACAGACGAACATCGCGGAGTTGACGCAGGCATTGAGTGCCGTTCCCGAGTTGACGGCTAGTGGCTCTAGCCCGTTGATGATGGTTGCGAACAGGCCAAAGAACCCCGCGGCGACCCAGCTCTTCGTGAATTGGTTCTTGTCCCGAGAAGGTCAGATGGCGGTCCATGAGTTGTCCACAGATGCAGACCAATCTCTTCGCGAAGATATTCCACCGGGAAATATCAATCCGAGCTATCTCCGACAACCGGGCCTTGAGTACCAATTCCCCGATGCTGATCCAGTGCTGTTGGCGAGGTTCGACGAGGCACTCAAGTTCGCCGTGGATGTATACCGAGAAGCACAGGGGTCCGGAGGGTAGAGAAGGCAACGAAAAGCGGTCACCGCGTCGATGGAGAGGCGGAGTAGACTTAAACCCGATCTCGTATGAGGCATCCCACAAAGGGGGTAGCGATGGTCGATCAGCAGGAGACTCGGACTGACCTAGGCCACCAGCATGGACGTTCGGACTACGAGGAACGCGTGAAATTCCGGAGTAAGGGATGGCTAGTGTCTAGCTTCGTCGACAACATTAGCTACGACAGTCCCACCGGCCGCAATTTCATCCTGCTCGGCAGGGAGAAGTCCTCAAATGTCGTCATGAACTGTTACGAGGCTGGAGCACAGGACGAGATGCACTGCCACCCAGGCTCAGAGCACACGTTCCTCGTATGGAAGGGCAAGCTGCATCTGCGGGGTGTGGAGGACGGGGAGGAGCTCACACTCGGGCCCGGTGAGTTCGTGCAGATCAAGGCGGGCTACTATTATCAGCTCCACAACCCTGGCCCTGAGCCAGCCGTCTACTGCCAATTCCAGACGAAGTCGGGGACACCCCCGAAGCGTGCCACCGTGCTGTTCAGCGAGTCGCGGCGAGGGAAGCAATCAGCCAAAAGTAACTCCTAGCAGTTGCTCATGGCGTGGCGAACGGTACGGGGGCGCATGAAACAGGGGCAGCACGCCAGCAGCCGAGGCGCCCCCAGACGCTATTTTTGAGGGATGCTGCGCCAGACTGTGGCAACGGTTTCTGCTCCCACGGTCTGGATGAGCCAGATGTTAGGGAGCGGGACTAAGTTGGGAGCCTTACAACTGGCGCTTCACGCGCCGAGTTTGACATTGCGCAGAGGCAATCGTATCGTCCCGTCCATCAAGGCAGAGGCGCGCCGTGGCTAGCGACAGTGGACAGAAAGACATACAGATTTTCGATGTTCGGAAGTCCCTCGATGAGCGGCCGTCCGGTGGCCGGACCGATCTTGCCACTGGTGACCTCAGCTACATCGCCATCTTCCAGACGGCGCCAGGGCGAGGAGAGCTCGCGGTCCATCAGCACCCGGACTCGGACCAGATCCTTTATGTCCTGGACGGCGAGTGCGCGGTGACGGGGCTGGATGGGATCGAGGTGGTCGAGGGTCAGGAGGTGCTCGACTCGAAGGACGGGATCCTGATCCCCGCCGGCTCCTACTACGGGTTCTCGAACCGCGGTGACGATGACATGTTCTTCCTCTCGATGCGGACGGAATCCTCCGGCGGCCGTCGTATCGCGTTCGTCCCAGATGTCCCCTCGGGCGTTCGCGTCAAGCTTCCGCAAGGGATGCTTTCCGCCGATCTCGATAAGCAGGACCTGTTCGCGTACGTGATAGACCACAGGACCGTCGGCGTCTCCGTGGGCCTCATGCAGGAGTGGAACAAGGTCTGCCTGCTCCGAGCGGCCTGCTGGCCCCGGAGGGAGGATGACGGCTTCTCGGTCGAGCTCCCTGAGCGCATCACCCGCTGGTACGAGATCGGCGGGCTCGGCGAGGGAGACTATCGGGTCGTCGAGGTCCCTGGCCGGCCGGCCGTACAGATCGAGCTGTCAGAGTAGCGAGGTGACGATGAGCGGGCAGAGTAGCGGTGCCGAACAGATGGAGCCGAAGGATGAGCTCCAGGTCTTCAGACTCGGTGGAATCGCTGAGGGCTCAGTGAACGCCGACGGTCGCGTCGTCGCGGACAGCTCGAACTGCCACATCGCCACGATCGAGCTACAGAGCGGTGAATCGAGCCCGGAGCTCCGGGCTCGGCCCGACTGCGAGCAGATCCTGTTCGTGATTGAGGGGGAGTGTAGCCTCTCCTGCGAGGCTGGTGAGTTCCTGCTGAAGAAGGACCAGGGATTCCTCGTCCCCGCAGACGTCCGGTACGCAGTGAGCAATCCGGGGAGCGCTCGCGCCGCGTTGCTACTGATGCGAACGACCGCGCAACCTGAGAAGCAGGTCTTGAACGTCCCTTCCGACCTACGCGTCAAGCTCCCGTTCGACGAGTTTTCTGGGGGCGAGATTCGCAGCCACTTCGAGCTCTATGCGCTGACGCGTCACACGATCGGGGTCTCCTTCCTGCTGATGCAAGACTGGAATGAGGCCTCTCTGATGCGGATGCACGCACCGCACGAGATTGACGGGGACACGCTATGGGTCACGATCCCCCAGCGCTTCGCTCAGTGGTATGGCCTCCAGCGACTCGACGACGGCGACTACCGCTTCGTTCCGGACGGGACTTCCAGGACGCGGGGTCGTATCGAACTAGGGCGTTAGCGGACCGGCATCTCGGCCCTTCCGCCGTCTGTCCCATCGCCCCTGGCTACGGGAGTAGTGCCCGCGTGGGTTTGCACACCGATTTCGTCGCGATGCCGCTTAGAGCCGGCGAAGCTCTCCCTACCGGTGCCACAGCTCTTTGGCCGCTAGCTCCGCGCCTTCGGACATCGCCCTGAGCTTCGCCCAGGAGATTGAGGGAGCGGCGCGCGTACGGTCCGCGACGATGGAAGCCACCACGGCCCGCGCATAGATCCATCGGGTTTGGGGGGCACGGATCCGCAAGCTACCGAGTAGCTACAGCTAGTTCACGACAAGCCGGACGAGGCAGGCTATGCCTGAGCGATCCGGTGCGGGCCGACGTAGCTTATTTATCGTCCGTGCTGGAGGTAGTACCCGGAAACCTTTCGCGGCCTGCGGTCCTTGGCGCTCTCCCTCCGTCCCACCGGTAGACCCGCGGTCTTCCTCCGAGCGAGCCCGGATTTGATCCTCTCGGATCGGCGGCGAGATTCGAAAGCGGCTACCCAACCCACGATCGCAAGCAGTAGGTCTCTGAACTGGCTGTAGCTATCCCCGCCAGCCAGGCATCAAGCGACCCTAGGCGGCGGCGTTCCTGGCCGCTAGCACCGCACCGAGCGCATCCTCGATAATCTCGACAGCCTCGTAGATCTCGCGCTCAGAAACCGTAAGTGGGGGTGTCAACCGCAGTACGTTTGGCCTAACCGAGTTCGTGAGCAGCCCACGGACGGCACAAGCCTGGACCACTTCGGCCGCGATATCCCGGTTGAATTCGGCCGCGACCAGCAGTCCTCTGCCACGGACCTCGCGGATGAGGGGAGACGTCGTTCGCAAACGACCGAGGCGATCCATCAGGTAGGTGCCCAACACCGCCGCGTCACGGAACAATTCGTGATCCAGTATCCATCGTGTGGCCCCCAACGCAGCCGCCGCTAGTAGAGGATTCCCGCCGAACGTCGTCCCGTGCTCACCCGGTTCAAGCAACGCCACTTCCTCTTTGATGAGTACTGCCGAAACCGGCACTCCTCCGCCAAGGCCTTTGCCGATCGCCATGATGTCCGGCTCGATGCCGTAGTGCTCGAATGCGAACAGCGTACCTGTGCGGCCCATGCCGGTCTG
>JADFQE010000149.1 GCA_022561985.1 Chloroflexota bacterium | reverse complement strand
ACCAGTACGGACGCTACCCGCTCCAAGCCTCCGTAGACGGTGGTTATGCCAGCAAGAATAACCTCGCATCCGCCAAGGCCCTGGGCGTCGAGGACATGGTTTTCTCCAAGAAGTGCGGTCTCAAGGTCGAGGACATGGTCACGCAGACTTGGCTCTTCAAGAAGCTCCGCGACTTCAGGGCTGGAATCGAAGGTGTCATCTCGTTCCTCAAGCGCGTCTTCGGTCTGCGCCGCTGCTCTTGGAGAGGTCAGCCCTCCTTCGCCAGTTACGTCGGCGCCTCGATCGTATCCGCCAACCTTCTCATCCTCGCCCGCCACCTGATGTTATGAGCCGACGACCCTTCCCGTGCGCTACTAGGCGGAAGTTCCCTGCCCCGGAACCACGATTCGTGGCGCCGCACCTGGGTTTTTCGTGGATACCGAGGTACGGCGTACTGGGTACAAAGATGGCTACGTGCGGTAGGAGACATCCAGGAGCTGGAAGGCCCGCTCCTGGAGCTCCGTGGGCCGGGCGTACTGCGTGAACTCGACCGCGGTGTCGCCCATGCGGACGGTGTTCTTCGTGAGCGTCGCGAGGTCGCTCATCAGCGAGCGGAAGCTGTGGACCGGGAGGCCGTCCTCGGTGTGCTTGCGTCGCGTCTTGCGCAGTGCGGCCTCGGAGCGGATGGCCGGCGCCACGACGGAGGGCTTGCGGGCCTCCGCGCGCTCGGGTTCGTGGTCGGTGAAGAGGATGGGTGCGAGCGCCCGTTCCATATGCAGCCGGACGTAGTAGGCGAGCATGCAAAGGAAGACGTGGCTCCGGACCCGGTCCACGCGGCGGTGGCGGATCGGCTCGACCTCGAGGGCGAAGTCCTTGCAGATGCGGAACGCTCGCTCGACGCGCGAGAGGCGCTTGTAGGCTCGCACCACGTCCTCGCTCCCCAGCCGCTCGGCGCCGACACTGGTCCGTAGCACGTAGATCCCGTCGAGGGCCGCCTCTTCGGCGATCGAGCCCTCGTCGCGCTCGAACGTGAAGGCCTCCTCGGTGATCTCGTAGCGGAAGTGCTTGCCCATCTTCGAGCGTGCGAGCACTCGTCCCACCCGCACCCCGATCCGGTCCTTGCCCCGAAGCGGTCGCTTCTGGCGCCGCGTCGCGTCCACGACGGCCTCGAGCTTCTCTTCGGTGACCGCCAGCAGCTCCCCTCGCTTCCTCGCCCGGTCCCTCGCCAGCAGGGGGTTCTTGCAGGCCACGAGCCGCTCACCCGGGAAGTCGGGCGAGGTGATCTCGGCCAGGTTCTGATGGTCGAACAGCGAGAGCTGCAACGGCCCCTCCCGCCAGAGCTTCCGGATCGTGGGCGCCCGCAGTGACGTGATCCAGTCCAGCGCCCGGGGCTTCAGGTCCTCGGTGATCCGCGCCTCGGTGAGCATGCCCCGGTCACCGACCACGACAACGCGCTTCAGGCCGAAGCTCTCCTGTAGCCGCTCTACCGCCGAGGCTACCGTGGCTGGGTCACCCGTGTTGCCCGCGAACACTTCCACCGCCACCGGCACGCCCTCGGCCGTCGTGAGCAGCCCGAACAGCACCTGCCGCTCGCTCGCGCCTCGCTTCGGCCGCCCGTAGGCCGCCAACGCACACGTCCGGCTCTCGAAGGGCACCGTCGTCACGTCCCATAGGATCAACTGGCCCTCGCCCAGGTGCCGCTTCGCCAGCTTCTCTTCGATCCGCCTTTGGCCCCGGCCCAGCCAGTCCAACGCCTCATACAGATCGTCGGCGTCGGCTTCCTCGACGCCCAGCACCTCGCCCAAGGAGTTCGAGAGCGTATCGCGGCCCAGGGCCCGCGCCGTGGCCAGCTTCGAGCAAGGCTCAATCACACGGGCAGCGATCATGGCCAACACAAGATCACGCTCCCGGTGCGAGCGACTCGACAGCAGCTCCGCCATGCCCAGCTCGCGCATCGTCCCCAGCACAGCCGCGACGTGCCCGTGGGGCCGAGCGCGCAGAATCTGGAACGCCTCTTCGGCGGGGAGCAGCGTCTGTCCCCTGAGCGTGGCACGGATGGCCTCGATGGCCTCAGGCGGTAGGGCCGAGAGGTTGGCCAGCGTCCGCTTCTTGACCTTGTCGCCCTCGCGATAGGATTCACGCAGCAGGACGGCGGGCGGGGAGGCGCGGTTGGGAACGACGTCGATGTACATGACTACCAATATGCGGGCACTACCCGCTTGTGTCAACCACAGTATGGAACAGTTACATGGGTACAATATTGCCTACATGAAACCTCTGCAACCGCCGTGCTCCCTGGGAGTTACACGGCTAAACGCCTAGATTTGCGAGGGTAACTTCCGGCTAGACGACGCGCACCATGTGGTAGTTCCTTTTGCCTTTTCGAAGAATCAGGAATCTTCCCTCGATCGCATCGTCGATCCTGACCACCGCCTCGACCTGCTCGACCCGGACGTTGTTGACCGAAAGACCTCCGCCTTCGATGGACCGCCTCGCTTCTC
>JADFQE010000077.1 GCA_022561985.1 Chloroflexota bacterium | reverse complement strand
GCTCGCCCTTGGAGGAGAAGAGCTTGACGCTCGCGCCGAGGATGAGCAGGGACGGCGGCGGGTCCATGGCCGGGTCGGCGTGCGCGATGCCGCCGCCGACCGTCGCCACGTTCCGGATGCGCACGGTGGCGACGCGGCGGTACGCCTCGGCGAGCAGCGGCGCGTTCTTCTTGACGACGTCGGATTTCTCAACTGCGCGCTGCGTGGCGAGAGCGCCGATGTGCAGGGCGCCTTTCGAGTGCGAGATGGCGTCGTGACCCTTCACGCGGTGCAGGCTCACGAGGTGCTCCGGCTGGACGAGCGACTGCTTGAGCAGCGTCGTCAGCGCGGTGCCGCCCGCGATGAGCTTCGCGTTGCCGTCATGCTGTGCCAGCAGCGCGGCTGCCTCTTCGATCGTCTCAGGTGCGTGGAAGTGGAAGTCGTTCATGCCTTGCCCATCGTCTCTGCGGCAGCCTTTATCGAGTCGATGATCTGGTAGTAGCCCGTGCACCTGCACAGGTTGCCCATCATCCACTCCTTGATCTGCGGCTCGGTGGGGTGTGGTATCTCCTCCAGCAAAGCCTTGGCGGCGATGATCTGGCCCGGCGTGCACGCGCCGCACTGGAAGCCGCCGTTCGCGATGAACGCCTCCTGGACGGGGTGCAGCTCATCGCCGTTCGCGACGCCCTCGATCGTGAGGATGTCGGCGCCGTCCGCGCGCACCGCCAGGATGATGCACGACGCCGTCATCGCGCCGTCCAGCATGATGGTGCACGCGCCGCAGACGCCGACGCTACAGGTCTCCTTGGTGCCGGTGAGACCGAGGTCGTAGCGCAGGAAGTCGACGAGCATCCGGTACGAGGGGACCTCGGCCGAATAGGGTTTGCCGTTCACGGTGACGCTCACCGTGTACTTGATCGGGGTCGTTGTCGTCATGCAGCGCCTCGCATGGGGGTGACGTTGGGGGCCGGCCCGCGCCGGGCCAGCGGCCCGGATGCCTCCGGGGTGGGCACGGAGCGCTCTACTTGCGCTCCACTTCGCTCCACTCCGGCGGGCAGTATAGCAGCGTTGGGTGGCGGTAGCGCTGGGCCGTGGGTGGAGGCCGGAGATGGGCGACGAGAGGCCACGGAGACGGCATTGTCGGCGACTGGGGAGACGGGCCGGGGCTTGGGTATGACGAGCTGAACGGCGTTCGGGGTGTTGCAAACCCTTCAATAACTGAATTCCTTGATAATGCTGTCGACGGTCTTGGCGTAACAACGCGTGCCGAGTCGTTCGAAGAAAGCGTCCTCACTCCATCCGGACAGGTCGTACTTGAACGTCCGGTCCGCTGTCTCTGGCTCGGGCGGGACAACCTGCACCGCAAGGACAAGTTCGCGCTTCTCAGTGTCAACGCTTTGCAGAATGCCGGAGAATTGTTCGATTTTCGCCATGTCGCTTCTCCCTTTTAATTCCGATTACCCATTTCGAAAAGCTGAATGGTACGAAGAGTATCGTCCGTGAAATAGGATTTGTTCCCGCGAGAGAGTTTCGCGATGTCGCTCAGCAAATCACGAAAATCCCAAAGGATAACCCCTCCTCGATCTGCTTCCAATTTCGCGTCATCGGTCCAACCCCAGGTCACAATCACTTTGGCATAGTTGCCGACTTCGAAGCCATACTTGGCGAGCTGAGAAAGCACCTCGATGGCTCCAAATTTTCGCTGGACGAAGTATCCTATGGTTCTTCGTTGACCGGCTTCCTGTACACGCTCGTGGAGCTGTTTCTGTGAGAAGGGTTTGCTGGTCAGCTTTGAGTACGCCCCAGATATGGATATACCGGATTCGATGTGGTAGCGCTCCAGGGCGGCTCCAGCGGGATTGATGGCAATGAGGTCTATTTCATACTGTCCCGAGCACTTGATGTTCGGAATCGTGAACCAGCCCTTCACATAGCGGCAATATGACTCGACAATCTTTTCGGTCGTCTCTATAGCACCCGCCTCTCGATGAGTTTTGGACTGCTATGGGGGTGGAGCGTTCCGTGCCTGCCGGGTGGAGAAGGATAGCATCGAACGCTACTCCGATTCGGCCCGCCGCGCTACGGAGGGCCGGGCTCCCGCTCACGGCTGCCGGCCGCGGCCAGCGATCCATCGCACCGCGAGCAGCGCCACAAGCATGAACGCGACGCTGGCCACGCCGAGGGCGGCGGCCTGGCCGGTGTCGCTGCCCCACAGCTTCCAGATGAGCGTGCTGACGACGAAGGGCGGTCCGTCGGCGTTGATCACGAGCGGCAACGTCAGCTCGCGGACGGCGACGACGGAGAGCAGCAGCCATGCGCCGAGCGTGCTCGGGCGCACGAGCGGCGCGACGATGCCCCGGAAGGCCGCGAGCCGGCCGACGCCGGTGGTGGCGGCCGCGTCTTCGAGGTCGGCGGCCATCTGCACGACGCCCGCGCGCTGGATGTGGTAGGCGACCGCGAGCCGGTAGGCGTATGCGAACACGAGCACGACGACGGTCCCGAACAGCGGGACCCAGTCCGGCAGCGCGCGGTTCAGCCGCAGATAGAACAGCAGGAAGGCGTTGGCTGCCACGACGCTCGGGATGGCGACCGACGACGACGTGAGCACGTCGAGGACGGTCCGCACGGGCCCGGCGCCGCGCCCGCGCACAACCAGCCACGCGGCGGCGAGCGCGACGAGGACGGCGAGCGTCGGGGCGGCCGTGGCGACGACGAGCGTGTTCACGATGGCGGAGCGCAGCCGGCTGTCGGCGAGCAGCGCCGCGTACTGGTCCAGCGAGAGCGCTGCGAAGGCTCGCGCGCCGGGCTGGAGGTACTGCGGCAGCAGGCTGGTCCACGCGAGCACCAGCAGCGGCGCGATGGAGACGACGAACAGGAACGCGGCGGCGAGCGAGAACGCGGGCCACCGCCACCGTCCCAAGGCGTACGTTGGGTGCTCGCGCATCCGGCCGGAGATCGTGGCGAACCGCTCGGTGTGCCGCGTCGCGCGCCGGTAGACGGCGAAGAGCGCGTACGTCAGCACCATGAAGTGGACGCCGAGCGCGGCCACGGTGCCGTACCGCGGGGCCCCGCCCGCCGCGTCGTTGAGCGCGAAGTAGATCCGCGTGCTGAGGATGTCGGCGCCGGCCCCCAGCGCGAGGAGCAGCGGCACCTCGAACGACTCGACCGCCAGGATCGCCGAGAGCACGAGCACGGCGAGGACGTGCGGCCGCAGGACCGGCAGCGTCACGCCCCGGAACGTCTCCCACTGCGTCGCGCCGGATATGCGGCTCGTCTCCTCGAGCGACGGGTCGATGCTCCGCAGGCCCGCGCGCAGGAAGACGAACACGAGCGTGACGAGCCCGAAGCCCTGGACGACCACCATGCCGTACATCGTGAAGATGTCGAAGGGCCCCACGTCCCAGAACGGGAGGACGGTGCGCAGCGCGACATTGAGCGCGCCGGTGCGCTCGCCGAGGAGCAGGACCCACCCGATCGTGGTGACGATGCCCGGCATCAAGAGCGGCACGAGCAGCAGCACGAAGACCAGCCCGCGCCCCGGCAGGTCGGTGCGCTCGACCGCCCAGGCCAGCGCGAACCCGACGACGAAAGCGAGCGCGACCGATCCGCCCACGAACACGGCGGTATCGACGGCCGTGTGGTGCAGCGCGCCGGTGGTGTAGAGGCTCGTGAAGTTGGCGATGCCCCAGCCGACGCCCGGCTCGTAGGGCAGGCGGTCGCCGGGGGTGCGTAGCGCCGAGAACAGCGTGAGGAGGATTGGCGGCGCCAGCAGCGAGACGACCGCGAGGAGCGTCGCCGCGGTGAGCAGCCGCTCGCCGGTGAGCGCGCGGATGACCCGGCGTGGGGAGAAGGTCTGGAGCACGCCGAAAGGATATCGCCTAGCGGCCGGGGCCGAAGACCTGCTCCTGGAAGTAGCGCGTCCGCTCGCCGCGCTCCTGGAACGTGGCGGGGCTCTCGTAGACGAGGTCGAGGTCGGCGAAGCGGCCGCTCACCAGGTCGCTGGGCCCGTGGCCGAAGGCCGCCCAGCCCTGGCCGATGGCCTCCCAGGAGAGGCGCGAGGCCTCCTTCGACGTCGTCCACGCCGTGAACAGCCGCGCGGCGTTGGGGTGCGGGGCGCCGGAGAGCACGCTGTGGCTGAAGAGGTTGACGCCCATGCCGGGCACCCAGAACGGCTCGATGTACCCCGTGTCGAGCAGCTCGTCGGGATGGCCGTAGCCCATGTACGTCAGCGGCCGCTCGCCGGAGACGATCAGCGGGTCGCAATCGGCCGTCACGACGACGTCCTGCGCGTCGATCAGCTCCCGGTGGAACGCGACCATCTCGTCGGCGTCGTAGTAGAGCGCCATGAAGCCGTTGCCCGCCCGCAGCAGGAAGTCGGGGGCGCAGATGAGCCCACGCCACCGGGGGTCGAGCCAGTCGAGCAGGGTGCGCGGCACGTCGTCTGGATCGACGACGTCTGTGTTCACGAAGTGGGCGTACTGGCTCTGCGTGACCCCCACGGCGTTGCCGCCGGCCTCGGTCCGCCACACGCGGCGTCGCTCGACGCCCAGCGACGGCCACCTGACCGGCGTGGCGAGTCCGCGGTCGAGGACTTGCGCCATCTGCGACATCGAGAGGTAGACGACGTCGGTGACCGGCTGGCCCGCGGCCGCCTCCGTGACGAGCGTGGTGACGAGCTGACCGGCGCCGATCCCGCGGCCGGTGCACGCGACGCCGAACTCCGCGGTGAACCCCTCGCACCAGGCGTCGCCCTGCGCCTGGTCGTAGCCGCTCCAGACCACCGCGCCCTCCTCACGGGCGAGCGCGACCAGCGCGCCGGCGTCCGGCGTGGGGGTCCAGTCGGCATCCAGCGTGCGGTAGACCTCGCCGGCGCGCAGGCGCACAGGGTCGCCCGTCGGCGTCGTGTCGAAGACCGGTGACGGCGGGGGCGTGGCGCCGGTCGAGCATGCCGACGCTATGACGACGAGGACGAGGCTGGCCAGCGCCCAGCCGTGGGTTCGAAGCTGCACGGGGTGTCTCCGGGGAAGGGGTGCGAGGCGGAGCGGGCGCCCATGATAGCGCGTGGGGGTCCTCGATGCGGGCGTGCTTGCAGCGGGCCGCTCGTCAGGGGAGCAGCTGCTGGAACCGCTCCTCCCACGCCGCGGCGTCGCTCGTCCCGTAGCCGCTGCCCCACACGACCACGCCGTCCCGGTCGATCCCGAACTTGGTGGACTGGACGCGGACGCCGTAGGCCACCGCGACCTCACGCGGGGCTACCGCCACGGTCCACGGCAGCTCGCTGCTCTCCCGGTACGCTTCCAGCTTGGACGGGCTCTCCGTCGTGTCGAACCCCACGGCGACGAAGGCCACGTCGTCCGCTAGGGCGGGGTACACGGTCTTGAGCGTCCGAAACTCGGCGCGGCAGACCGGTCACCACGTTGCGAAGAAGTACAGGAGCAGCGGCTTGCCGCCGGCGAGCTCCTCGAGGGTCGCCGTCGTGCCGTCGGTCAGCGTCACGCTCACGTTCGGCGCGGCGTTGCCGACGCGGCCACCGGCCTCTCGGTCCGTCCGCCAGCCCGGCGTGTCTCCGGCCACGGGCGTCGCGCTCGCGGTCGTGGGCTGCGGCGATGCGGGCGCCGGTGCGGCCGTCGCGGTCGGCCGCGGCGGCGGCTCCGGCTGAGCGCCGCAGGCGGCGGCCAGCGCCACGAGCAGGGCTCCGGCCGCAAGCGCGGTGCACATCCGCATCATGGCTGCCACTGCCCTAGGCTACCGCGTCCCGGATGCCGATGAGCTTGGCGGTCACGAGCAGACGTTGGTCGTACTTGAGGCGTGGGAAGCAGGTGACAAGCGTGATCCGCGCGTCCCCTGCCTGGTAGAGGGCGATGTCGTCCTGGTGCACGATGTCCGTCTCGCTGACCTGATAGAGGAAGGATCGGCCGCCGGAGCTCACCACCACGTAGACGTCCTCGCCGTCGCGGAGCAGGCCGGGCACCTGCGGGAGGCGGGAGAAGACGTTGCCTTCGCCCCCCAGGGGGCTCTCGAGGTGCCCGAAGTACCAGCCGTTCCCATGGGAGCCGGGGTTCGGGGTCTCGGGGATATGGCCGACGACGAAGTCGGGCGTCTCGTAGGCGGAGCTGTCGCCGAGGTCGACGATGCTGAGCTCTTCGACGGTGACGTCGATGCCGAGCGCCGGGATGGAGATGCGGTCGGCGCGGCCCGTCATGCCGGCGATGCTGGGGCGTCCACTGCTGCTCACCGACGTGAAGCCTTCGAGCTCCGGCTCGGCGAGGTCGAGCGTGCCACGGGGGGCTGCCCACATCCGAGCGGGGAGCAGCGAGCCGGGGTAGAGGGTCTGGCCGGCCGGGGCGGCGCCAGCGGAGCGCGGTGCATCCAGCGTCTCGGCGGGGTCGGCGACTGCGGCGACGAGGTCGTCCAGGCTCGCTCCGCCCGCGTAGGTGTAGGCGTAGTAGGCGGCGGCGGCGGCGAGGAGCGCGAGGCCCAGGGCCATCGCGGCCGCGCCCACGAGGCGGCTCCGGGGCCACCGTGGGCTGCCTCCGAGCGAGCGGTCTGCGCGCATGGCCGTCATCTCTAAAAACTACGTGGGTGGGTGGGAATGGGTTTCGCGGGACACGCGCCGGCTGCGTGCGAAAGCGCGGGGGCTGCGGGGCATCGACGCGAGCCACCGCGGATTGTAGCATCGGGGCCGCGGGCAGCACCAACCGGGCATGTGGCGGCGGCCGGCCCACGCCGGGATCCGATCAGGGGAGGAAGTCATGACGACGAGCTACGACCCCGATGTCGCACCGGTCTTCGAGCGCATCGACACCTACTTGGTGTGGCAGAAGGAGGAAGGGGCCAAGCTGCACGGGGGCCTCTACATCAGGGACCTCTACGCGCTGGAGCTCGAGTACTGGCCTCGCAAGGGCTGCGACGGCGCGGTCGTCTACCTCGACGGCGACGAGGGCACCGACGAGCACGTCTTGGAGATCGGCCCGGCCGGCAAGACCAACCCGGAACGGCACATGTACAACGAGGTCACCTACATCCTGAGCGGCCGCGGCGCGACATCCGTCTGGTACGACGAGTCGAAGAAGCAGACCTTCGAGTGGTCCGAGGGGGCTTATTTCTCCATACCGATGAACGCGTGGTTCCAGCACTTCAACGGCAGCGGCTCCGAGCCCACGCGCATGGTCGGGGTCACCAATCTGCCCAGCATGCTGCGCCGGTTCATCACGCCAGACTTCATCTGGAACAACCCGTATGTGTTCCCGGACCGTCTGACGACCGAGGAGGGCTGGGCGTCCGGCGCCGGGTCGATGTACAAGGGCCGGGTGTGGGAGACGAACTTCCTGCCCGATGCGGCGAACATGCCCATGCCGACCTGGGCCGAGCGCGGCGCGGGGGGCACCAACGTGATGCTGTCGCTGGCCGACAATACGGTGTCGTCCCACATCTCGGAGTTCCCGGTGGGCACCTACAAGAAGGCGCACCGCCACGGCCCCGGCGCGCACCTGCTCATCACCGGGGGCGTCGGCTTCGCGCTCGTCTGGCGCAAGGACGACATGTCCGACCTCGTGAAGGCGGACTGGCAGCGGGGCAGCCTGTACCTGCCCACCCAGGATGCCGAGAACGAGTACTTCCACCAGCACTTCAACGTTGGCACGACGCCCGCACGCTACATCAACATGGCGCCGTCCAACTCGCGGAAGTACACCTACCAGCGGGGCATCAACGACCCGGGGAGGCAGGCCGAGATCCGCGCGATGGTCAGCATCAGCGAAGGGGGGATCCAGCTCGAGTACGAAGACGAGGACCCGCGGGTCCACGAGATCTTCGAGGAGGAGCTGAGGAAGCACGGCCAGGAGTGCCGCATGAAGAACCTGATCGCCTCGTGCACCGGCGTACCCGGCCCCGAGAACAAGAAGGGAGCGCTGGGGGCGTAGGACGAGGCTGGCCTGTCCGGTGGCCCCCGAATGGTGGGCGGTAGAGGACTCGAACCTCTGACCTCTGCGATGTCAACGCAGCGCTCTAACCGACTGAGCTAACCGCCCGCCCCCAACCGAGTATACAGTCGCGCCGTGGGGAGCCGCGGACGCCGGACCCGCGGGCAGCGCGCCGCTGCCAAGGACCCAGAGCTCAGGAGTGTCGCATGCCGCACGTCCCCTCCCGCCGTTGGTCGAGCGCAAGGCTTGCGGCGGTCCTCGCCGGCTTGCTGGCCCTCGCCGCAGCGGGCTGCACCGGCGGAGCGCCCGCGGCCCGCGGGCCGGCGTACAGCGGTCTCATCGCCGCGTCCGAGTTCGTCGTTGGAGAGAACCGCTTCCCATTCGGCATCGTCGCGGTCGACGGCGAGTTCCTGGAGAGCGCCATCGTGCGGGTCAGGTTCTTCTCGCTCGAAGACCCCACGCCCGAGCTCCTGGCCGAGGAGGTCGCCACGTGGCGCACCATCGAGGGCGTGACCCCGCACGCGCACCAAGACGGCGAGACGCACCTCCACCTGGACTTCCGCGGCGTCTACGTGGTGGACGCCGTCGAGTTCTTGAAGCCGGGCATCTGGACGGCGGAGTTCGACGTGTCCGGTGCCTACGGCGGCCCGAGGGTGTCGGACGCGGCCTTCGAGGTGAAGGCCGGGCCGAGCGCGCCCGGCGTCGGCGAGCGTGTGCCCGCGACCCGGAACCTGACGATCCACGACGTCGCGTCCTTCGCCGAGGTCTCGAGCCGCGCGGTCGAAGACGACATGCACGAGCTGTCGGTGGCGCAGGCGCTGGAGGGGGGCAAGCCGTTCGTCGTCCTCTTCGCGTCGCCGGCCTTCTGCGTGAGCGCGATGTGCGGCCCGGTCACCGACACGATCGCAGCGGTGCACGACCGCTTCCGCGGGCGCGCCGACTTCATCCACATCGAGCCGTGGGACCTGGCCGTGGCGCGCGAGGAGGGCCGGCTGGTAGCCGCGCCCGCGATGGACGAGTGGCGGCTGCCGACGGAGCCCTGGACGTTCGTCGTCGGCGCCGACGGCCGGGTCGTCAAGCGCTTCGAGGGGCTGGTGACGGGAGACGAGGTGGCCGCGGCGCTCGAGCCGCTGCTGTAGCGTCGGCGCCCACGACCGTTTCGACCATCCCCCCAGCCCCCTTCCTCGCCAGGAAGGGGGAGTGAAGCCAGATCCGGGGGACACCCCCGTGCCCCCGGCAGAAGGGCTCTGCCCCTCTGCACTCCCCCCGGTGCGGGAATCGAGACGGGGTACACCCCCGTGCCCCCGGCAAAGGGGCTCCCGCCCCCTTCGACAGGCTCAGGGCAGGCTCTCTGCACTCCCCGTCTGGCGCACGGGAAGGGGTTTTGAGGCAAAGCCGGGTCTCGGTGAGGGGATGTGGGGGGGGCCATGTACGCAGTGCGGACCACCCAGGGCCCAACGGGCCGCTAGCTGATGGTGACGCCGACGAGCCGGCCAATGAGGTTGGCGGCGACGACGGCGGCTGTGGCGAGCAGGACCATCTCCGCGCCCTTGCGCAGGACCGCATGGCTCGTCAGGTACCCACGCCACGCGCCCACCGCGAAGAGGGCGAGCCCAGCGAGGCTGAGCGACGCGGCGAAGGCCGCCGTTCCCTCGGCGAAGAAGTAGGGCGCGACCGGGAAGGCGGCCGCGACGGCGAAGGCGATCCCCATGATGACCGCCGAGAGCATCGGCCGGGGAGGCTGGTGCGCGTAGCCGAGCTCGTCCGTCATCATCACCCGGATCCACTGCTCCTTGTCGCTGATGACGGCCTCGACGACCTGGTCGAGCAGCGGGCCCCGGATGCCCTTGGCGGAGAAGATGGCGCGCGTCTCGGCGATCTCCTGCTCGCGCATGTGCTCCACCTCCCACCGCTCGCGGGCCTCCTCCGCGTCGCGTAGCTCCCGCTCGCTCTTGGTGGAGATGTACGCGCCGAGGGACATCGACACCGAGCCCGCGACGAGCCCCGCGATGCCGCCGAGGAGGATGAGCCCGCCATCGGAGGTGCCGCCGGCCAGGCCTGCGATGAGTGCCACGTTCGAGACGAGCCCGTCGTTGGCGCCGAAGACGACCTCGCGGAGCGTCGATCCGCCGCCGCGGTGGCTCTCGTGGTCGGCCTGGCTGAGCGACCACGGACGGATGAGCTGCATGACGCGCCGCGCGGTCCGCTCGATGAGGGGGGAGGGCATGCTAGTGGTGTCCGCGATTCAGTCGTCGTTTATCCACTGTTCACCCAGTTTTACCCACGCCGGGCCCCTCGTTATCTGCTGGCCGACTAGTTCGACGGTTCGCCGGTAGCTAGGCGGAACGCTGCTTGGAGCAGCTCCTTGAAGACCTCAGGAACCTCGTCCCGCGCAAGCGATTCCGCCAACGGACGCTGCACACGTTCTTTGGACCCATGCCCAAGTCGTGCTCTCTGCGCTTCTCGCTTCGCGGCCAGACCATGGCCATCTTGATAGTCTTCTAGCTCCATGCCAAAGCTGAAGAATCTGCCTGGCGGGTAGGTCTTCTTGTTTCCCCAGCGTTTGTCTTTGAGGGCGACGTGCGGAATGCCCAGGGCGTTCAGCAGCGGGAAATAGCGCTGATAGCCGTCCTCGCCATCGACCTTCACTACTGAGATGCCGGCGGCGTCAAGGTCCCGCCCGAGGACCGGCGCGACCCCGAGCATGAAGTTCTGCTGAGATTCATCCTCGACGAGCACAACGCATCGAGCGAAGACCAGCTCGCGCCCGCCAATGTCCCTCAACGCTGTCCGGTATTGGCCAGCTTGGGCGGCCGAGAGGTCCTTCGGAGGTGCCAGGACCTTCGTTCCGTCTGACGTAAGCCACACGCGCCTAAGCGCACGAGGGGACTCCGGGTCGACGAACCGTGGGTCATGCGTGATCACGACTATCTGGTTGACTCCTGAGGATTTCCGTATTAACGATTCCACGCTACGGATGGCGTGCGGATGCAGATGCAGCTCCGGGTGCTCAATGAAGATGATGAGCCCGTCGCTGCCGACGAGGTTCGTCACAAGCGTGAGAATCTGAGTCACGCCGCTGCTCAGAGTCTGGAGCGACAGAGGCCTTTCGTGCCCTTCCTCATGGACTTGTATCTCAGGTTTTCCGTCCCCTGGATTGGCCTCCACAGCGTCGAGGTCAAACCGAGGGAAGAAGCTCCCGAAGGCCTCGGTGATATCAAGATAACGCTGCTGCAGCCGACGCTCTCTGTGGTTCTTGAGGTTCAGCAGCACGCTGGCCGTGTCTGGGCCACTGAATGACTCCAGAGCCCCACTGCGTCCGCCAACGGTCGGCCGGGCCCGGAACTCATCGAACACCTTGATGCGCTCGACAAGTCTTTGTATATAGGCCCTACTCCGATTCGACTTCCAGATTATGTATCTCAAATGCGAGAACAGCAACTAAGTAACGAAAATCTCGACGCTGATCGCTTGGGACGGTGCTTATCCGACTTGGTCCTCTCCAGTGAAATAATCAGCCAGATAGGCTCGGCCATGACATTCGGGAGATCCATGTTGTTTTATGGTTCACCGGGAAACGGCAAGACAAGTGTTGCCAAGGCACTTGGAAAAGCATTCCGGCAGAATATTTACGTGCCTTACGCGCTCGAGGTAGACGGTCAGGTGATCAAGATATTCGATTCCAGCGTCCACAAACCTGTTGAAACCGGGG
>JADFQE010000076.1 GCA_022561985.1 Chloroflexota bacterium | reverse complement strand
GCGGACGTGGCGCAGGCCAAGCGCGTCGCCGATCTGCTGGGGGGCGGCGTCGCCTGCCACCTGCGCAGCCACGGCATGGTGTTCGTCGGCACGACGGTCTCCAAGGCCGTCCTGGGAGCCGCCGACGCCGAGCAGCAGGCGGAGCTCACGTGGCAGGCGATGCTCGCGGGCACGCCGGAGGTCATCCCCACCGAGGTCATGCGCGGCGACATCGACGGCCGGTTCGCACCGCCGCAGCCGGACGTGCGCGACGGCGTCGCAAGAGGCGAGTGGGGGAACCAGGTGTGGCTCGATGAGCACCCGGATGCGTCCTACGAGCGGGGGGTGTGGCTGTGAGCGCGATCGAAGCTCTGAGCGAGACAGTTGCCCTCTCCCACCGTCTGCTCTACCGCACGGGTCTGGCGACGACCCGCGGCCACACCAGCGCGCGGATCGAGGGCACCGAGACCTTCATCATCAAGCCCTGGCCGCACATCCAGATGCACCGCGTGCAGGCCGCCGACCTGATCGTGATGGACTTCGACGGCAACATCGTCGGCGCGACGCGCAAGATCACACGCGTCAGCGAGTGGCCGATCCACGCCGAGATCTACCGCGCCCGCCCCGAGATCGGCTCGATCGTGCACACCCACCAGCGCTGGGCGACGATGCTCGGCATCGCGGGCCGCAGCATCCTGCCCGTGGTCGGCGCCGACCTCGCCGCGCCGGTGGCCGAGGCCGTTCCGGTGCTCGACGAGGACAAGTCGCTCATACGCAGCGTGGAGCAGGGCAAGCTGGTGGCCCGGCGCATGGCCAACGCGCCGGCGCTCCACCTGCAGAACCACGGCATGGTCTTCGCCGCCCCCAACGTGGAGACGGCGACCCTCGACGCGCTCCAGATCGAATACCAGGCCGAGATGACCTGGCGCGCGCTCCTCATCGGCGACCCGGCCACGATCCCACCGCTCGATCTGCGCGCGGCCGTCGAGGCCCGAGCAGCCGGCGTCGTGCCGGAGGCCTGGGAGAGCTACTGGAAGTGGGTGGACCGCCACCCCGAAGCCCTCCACCGCCGCACCGCCGACATCTAGGCAGAGCTTCGGAAGCGCGGTCAATACCCGATGACTATCAAGTCGTAGGGCATCACTAGTCTCGTATGGCCATAAAGGGCATCGGCCACTGCTATCGTGTTCTCGTAATCCCTGCTAACCATCGGTTTGCCCTGGCCCTGGAATTTGTATGTGTTGGGAACCGCTAGTACTAAATACTTAACGCGCACCATTACGCAGGCCTGGACTAAGTCTCGATAGACCGCGTTGCCCATCCACGCTCGGCCCGCCTCAACCTCCAGCGCGCACTCCCAGTCGGCGTGATAGGCGTCAATCTCGTATTGAAGGATCGGCTTCCCGTTCTCTCCAAAAAACACCGGCCGCAGAATTTTCTCTTCTTTGTGTTTGCCTGCCTCGACCTCGAAACCCAACTTCATGAGAGCGGGGCGGAGTACGGTCAATACCGCATTGCTCGTTAGTCCCTTGACGAGCTCTGTTGTGCTGATAGAAGGCTCGTGGGCCTCGAAGACGGCAACCACGTCCCGCGCGAAGTCGGCGGGCGGGACGGTTCGCGGAAACGTCGAGAACCGGATAGTGCTCAACGGTCACGTCCTTCGGAAATTTCGACAGAGCGCCGCTGCGGCGCTTCGCAGAGCGGCAGCGAGTGGGTCAAGGGCGGTGCCCTTGTGACCTGCTATTTCTTGGGGGCGGCGGCGCCGCCTTCAGCTCCGCGATCTCGCGCTTGAGCGCTTCGATCTCGCCCCTGATCTGCTTGACCTCGACTTCCAGCGCGGTGACCTGGACGGGTGATGCCATGACTTGCTCCTTGATCGGCTGAGGCTGGCGTGCTTCCGGGCGCGGCGCGGACCCTAGGGGTGCAGCGCCGCGTAGACCTTCTCCGCGGTGATCGGCAGGTCCCGGATGCGCACGCCGATCGCGTCGGCCACCGCGTTCGCGATGGCTGCAGCGGTCGGTGCGTTCGGGCTCTCGCCGATCGCCTTGATGTTGTAGGGCCCGACGCCCATGCCTTCAGTCTCCAGGATCACCGTTTCGAGCTCCGGTATGTCGGCGATGCTCGGGATCTTGTAGTCCGCGAAGGACAGCGTCGAGATGTGGCCGTCCTCGGCCTTGAGCTCCTCCAGGAGGCCGTAGCCGATCCCCATCATCGAGCCGCCGTTGATCTGGCCCTGGTGGCCCATCGGGTTCACGATGCGCCCGGTGTCGTGGGCGGTGGTCAGCTTGAGGAGCTGCACCTGGCCCGTCTCCGGGTCCACCGCGACCTCGGCGATCTGCGTCGTGTAGCCCGTCACGTGCGGGCCGTCGCGGCCGACGGTCACCGTCGCCTGGCCCGTGACCGGCGCGCCCGTGCGGGCCAGCAGCGCCGTCCAGGGCTGCGACTCGCCGGTGTCGGTGCGGACGAGGGCGTCGCCGTGGACCTCGAGCTGCTCCTCCGGCCAGTTGTCGAGCTCCGCGGCGAGCTTGAACAGCTCGTCCTGCGCTCTCTTGACGGCGAGGTTGGCCGCGATGGTGCCGACGTTCGTCACGCGGCTGCCGCCGATGCCCGAGTCGCTCTCGAACATCCCCGTCGCCTCGACCTGGATACGCACGCGGTCGGCGGGGAGGCCCATCGTCTCCGCGGCGACCTGCTGGATCACCGTGTGGGCGCCCGCGCCCTGCTCGAACAGCGGCGTGTGCACGACCACCGAGCCGTCGGGCTCCAGCGATACGCGGGCGTTGTTCTGACCGCCCCCAGGCGCGCGCTCGCCGATGGCGATGCCGCGCCCGACCAGGGCTCCCGACGGCAGCGTCGTCTTGGGCGCGCTGTAGCCGGCGGCCCCGACGGCGGCGCGGACCGTCTGGTCGGCGCGGTTCTGCTCGAACACGTGCCCGAGGGCCGTTGGCTCGCGGTCGGCGACGAGGTTCATCAGCCGGAACTCGATGGGGTCGATGCCGAGCTCGCTTGCGACCTCGTCCATCTGCGATTCGAGGGCGAAGAGCCCCTGCGGCTCGCCGGGGCCGCGCATGTGCCCGCAGGGGACGGTGTTCGTGTAGACCATGTACTCGGTCACGCGCGCGTGCGGCACGCGGTACGGCCCGCCGGCCCCGGCGGCTCCGGGCAGGAAGCCGACGGGCTTGAACCCTGCGTAGGCGCCGGAATCGAACACGATGCGCACGTCGTGGGCAACGATCGTGCCGTCGCGCTTCACGCCCGTCCGCACCGTCATGGTGGAGGCATGTCGTGGGTTGCCCGCGAGCAGCTCCTCGGTGTAGTCGAGCACCATCCGCACGGGCCGTCCGCCCGCTGCCTTGGAGAGGTAGTAGCCGAGCGGGATGTTCATCGGCGACCCCTTGCCGCCGAAGTCGCCGCCGATGGTGACGGGGTGGAAGACGATCGAGTCGGCCGGTATGTCCAGTGCCCTGGCGATCTGGCCGCGCGTCGTGTACGGCGCCTTGTTGGGGGCCCACACGTGCATCCGGCCGTCGCCATCGACCTGCACGAGCTGGTTGTGCGTCTCGATGTACCCCTGGTGCACCTTGGGCGTCGTGTACGTGTGCTCAACGATGACGTCTGCGTCCTTGAAGCCTGTGTCCACATCGCCCTTCGACCACTCGAAGAGGCACACGACGTTGCTCGGGGCGTCCAGCGGCTTCACCAGCCCATCGTAGGTCATGACGTCCGGGTGGATCAGCGGCGCGTCCGCGAGCATCGCCGCCTCCGGGTCGGTGACGGCGGGGAGCTCCTCGTACTCGACGTCGATCAGGGCGACGGCGCGCTCGGCGGTCTCCTCGTCGTCGGCGACGACGACGGCGACCTGCTCGCCGGGGAAGCGGACGACCCCCTGCGCGAGGAGCGGCACGTCGACGGTCTTGCGGCCCCAGCGCGAGTTCGGCGGGAGGTCGTCGCCCGTGAGGACCGCGTGCACGCCGGGGAGCGCGCGGGCACGGGTGGCGTCGATGCTGAGCACCCGGGCGTGCGTGTACGGGCTCCGCAGCGGCTTGGCCCAGAGCACCCCCTCCGCCCGGACGTCCGCCGCGTAGGACGCCTCCCCGGTCACCTTGCCGGGTCCGTCCACCCGTGGGACGGGGGAGCCGACGACGTGTGTGGTTTCGGTGGCCATCTGCAGAATCTCCAGAATCGTGGGCGTCAGCGCCCTAGGATAGCCGTTTCAGACGCAAACGGCTGAGCGCATCCGGGCAGCTGTCGCCGAGCGGCAGCGAGTGGGTGCAGGGCTGTGCCCTTGTCAGTTTGGGGAGAAGCGGCGTCGCTGGCGTTCCTCGCCGCGCCGCTTGACCTGCTCCGTTGCTTTCCTGATCAGCTCAAGCTCGTCAGACAGCCGTTCCGACGTGCGCAGCTCCAGCAGCTTCTGCTGCACGTCCGAGTCACCCTGAAAGAGCTGGGCGACCTGGTAGGACAGCGTGGCGGCGTCGTCCGGGAGAGGCACCTCGCGGACGTAGCCGCCGCGCATGGCCAGCATCGCGCGGATGAAGGTGACGGCGCTCGCCTTCACATCGGCGACCAGCGGCAGATCGACGTCCTCGGCCCCCTCGTCCTCGAGGTATTCCACGTCGGCCGAGAGGTACGGCTGGTCGTGGCTCAGGGAGAGGACCCGGAAGCGCCGGCCGCCGACGGCTGCGACGCTGAAGCGGCCCTGGCCCAGTGGGTTCACGGACCGGATGTGCGCGGTCGTGCCGATGTCGTGGGGGTTGGCGTCGTCGTCGCCGACCTCGCGGCCCGCGCGCAGCAGCAGCACGCCGAAGGGCTCGCCGGCCTCGGTGCACTCGTTGGTGAGCTGGACGTAGCGTGGCTCGAAGACCACGAGCGGCAGCTCCATGCCGGGGAAGAGGACCACCGACTGGAGCGGGAACAGACGGAGGAAGTTCGGGCTGGGCTGCTCGGTCACGAGCCGAGTCTACACCTCTAAGGGCTGCGCTCTTGCTCGTACTGCCGCTGGTACGTCCCCGTGAGCGAGCCGTAGCCCACGACGCGGCCCTCCATCGCTTCGATCACCTCCGAGCTCGTCGCCCGCTCGGCCAAATCGAGCAGCCCGTCGACCGCGTAGACGTGCAGGAGGTAGCGGTGTGTCTCCCCTGCGGGGGGGCATGGCCCTGCATATCCCAGCCGTCCGAGGAAGCCGTTCTGGCCCTGATAGCCGCCGCCGGGGAGTCCGGAGGACGCGATGCCGCGACCTTCGGGAAGCCCGGTCATCGAGGGGGGCAGGTCGTAGAGGAGCCAGTGGCTGAAGGTCCCTCCGGACGCGTCCGGGTCGTCCAGGAAGAGGACGAGGCTCCCGGTGCCCTCGGGGACGCCCGACCACTGGATGTCGGGGGAGAGGTCGATCCCGTCGCAGGTGTAGCGTGAGCGGATCGTGTCCTGAGTCACGAACCGCTCGCTGGTCACCGTGATGGGCGCGGCGCCCTCGACGCTCAATCCCCCCGGCACGGACCCATCCGAGCAGGCGGCGAGGAGCACCGCGGCGGCCATGAGCGAGCCGAGGACGAGGGGCGCTTCGGCGTACCGCATGTCCCCTAGGCGCTCGGCACGGTGCGGACGTCGATGAGGCTCGTGGCGCCGCCCTCCGGCTCGTCGGCCGAGCCGAAGACGACGACCCGGTCTCCGGCTGCCAGGGCGCCGCTGTCTCTGAGGCGCGTCAGTCCGTCGTGCACCGCAGCGCTGAACTCGTGGACGGGCTCGGCGGAGATGGGCTGCACGCCGTACCACAGGGACAGGCTGTGGCGCACACGGACGTCTTCGGTGATGGCGAAGATCGGGCCGTCCGGGCGCTGGTGCGAGAGCGTGCGTGCCCGGGAGCCGCTGGGCGTGAAGCAGAGCAGCGCGCGCGCGCCGACGTTGGATGCCAGCGAGGTTGCTGCTTCCGCCACCGCGTGGGCCTCGTCGCCGCCGGGGTGCGCGCGGTGCTTCTCGCGCGCGCCCTCCGCGGCGACGGCGATGCGGGCCATGGTGGCCACCGCCTCCACCGGATAGGCCCCGATGGCCGTCTCGGCCGAGAGCATGAGTGCGTCGGTGCCGTCGAGCACCGCGTTGGCGATGTCGCTGGCCTCGGCGCGCGTGGGGACCGGCCGGTCCACCATCGACTCCAGCATCTGCGTCGCGGTGATCGCCGGGATGCCGATCTCATTCGCGCGGGCGATGATCTGCTTCTGGAGCAGCGGCACGCGCTCGACGGAGACTTCGACGCCCAGGTCTCCCCGCGCCACCATCACGGCGTCGCTCGCGGCGAGGATCTCCTCGAGGTTCGTGATGGCCTGCGGGTGCTCGATCTTCGCGACCACCGGCGTGTCGCGCCCGAGCTCGGCGAGCACGCGCTTGCAGGCGAGCACGTCGTCGGCGCGGCGCACGAAGCTCAGCGCGACGAAGTCGACCTCGAGCTGCGCGCCCAGGGCGAGGTCCTCGTGGTCCTTGGGCGTCAGCGGGGGCATGGAGACGTCGGAGTCTGGCAGGTTGACGCCCTTGTGCTCGCCGAGGCTTCCGCCGGTGAGGACCTCGGCCTGGATCGTGCCCCGGCCGACCGCCGACGCGCGCAGCACGATGCGGCCGTCCGCGATGAGGATGCGGTGGCCCGGCTTCACGTCGTCGGTCAGGTGGGGGTAGGCGATGGAGAGGCGCTCGCTGGAGCTTGGCTCCTCGACCGCGGTGATGGTGACGGTGGAGCCCGTGGCGAGCTCCGCGGGCTTCCCATCCGCCAGCGGCCCGGTGCGGAGGCGCGGGCCCTGGATGTCCTGGAGCAGGCCGACCGGCCGTCCTGCGGCCTCGGCGAGCGCGCGGATACGGGGGACGGCGGCCGCGACCTCCTCGTGGGTCGCGTGCGAGAAGTTCAGCCGGAAGACATCGACGCCGGCGTCGATGAGGCCGCGCAGCATGTCGTCGGAGGCCACAGCGGGGCCCCAGGTCGCTACGATCTTCGTGAGCCGTCGAGGGTCGGCCATCGCACCATGCCGTCTGCGTCACTCTCTCTCTCGATGATAGCGCAGCGGCCTCGGTCCGCGGGGCCACGGCGCCCGGTACCTGGGCGGAGCGCATACAATCCCCCGGTGGTAGGCCTCCTGTGCCAACGACGGCACAGGACGTGCGAGAGGGGGAGAGCGCGATGCTGGTGCTCATGGTCAACATCAAGGTGAAGCCCGGCCTCAGGGACGAGTTCATCGCCGCCATCCGCGAGGACGGGGAGGGGACGACCACGAAGGAGGAGGGCAACCTCCACTTCAGCGCCGTCCAGGAGAGCGACGATCCGGACCGGTTCTTCCTGTTTGAGGTGTACCGGGATGAGGCGGCGCTGGAGGTGCACCGCCGGACGGCTCACTTCCTGAAGTACCGCGAGGCCACCGCCGACCTCCTCGCGGAGGAGACGGTGCGGCGTGAGGGCACGAACGTGTTTCCCGACGACGCCGGGTGGGCTTCGTGAACCTCCCTGGACATGCGGCCGCGGGGCCGAGACACGCGACCGCCGCACGTTGAGACCCGCTCGCTGGCCTTTCTTCTACGGCTGGGTCATCGTCGCGGTCGCCTTCGTGGGCTCCGGCATCGGCTCGGGCATCTCCATCTGGGGCACGAGCGTCTTCGTCCTGCCCATGACCGAGGAGCTCGGCTGGAGCCGGACGGAGTTCTTCTCGGCCTTCGCCGTCCGCGCGGTCGTGGTCGGGCTCACCGCACCGGTGGTCGGTCCGTGGCTCGACACGCGCCATGGACCGCGCCTCATGGCCATCGGCAGCGCCTTCGTGCTGGCCGGGTCGATGGCGCTCCTGAGCTACGTGGAGCACCTCTGGCAGTTCCTGCTGCTCTACGGCCTCTTCGGCGGGCTGGCCGAGCTGGGTGGTGGGTTCGTGGTCCTGATCACGGTGCTCCCCAAGTGGTTCGTGGCCAAGCGGGGGCGGGCCCTGGGCATCGCGACCATGGGCGTGGGCCTGGGCGCGCTCATCTTCCCGGCGAGCGTCTCCGCCCTGGTGGACGCGGAGGGCTGGCGGACCGCGTGGGTCTGGTTCGGCGCCGTGACCGGCACCATCTGGCTGCTGCTCGCGCTCCTCGTGCGCACGCGCCCGGAGGACGTCGGCCTGCAGCCCGACGGGGCTCGCAGTGCGCCCGAAGCGCCAGCCTCTGGCGCCATAGGCGACGGCTCGGGCGAGCGCAGCTTGACCCGCGGGGAGGCGTTGCGCACGCCGGCGTTCTGGCTGCTGCTCGCCGCATCGAGCCTCATCTCGATGGGGATAATGGGGTTCCAGACCAACTGGCTGCCGTTCCTGCTGGAGGGCGGGTTCAGCGTGTCTCAGGCCGCGGCCGGCATCGCCGTCTACGGTCTGGTCTCCGGCCTCTCGCGGCCCGTCTGGGGCTTGGTGGCCGAGCGCGTCCCGCCCCGTTACCTGCTGGCGGCCTCGGCCGCTGCGACCTCGGCCGTCATCGTGCTGTTCCTGAACGTCGGGAGCGGTTCGGTGCTGGCGGCGTCCATGGCCGCGGCCGGCGTGTCGATGGGCGGCTACCTGATCCTCCACACGCTGCTCGTCGCGAACTACTTCGGGCGGGCCCACCTCGGCGGTGTCGAGAGCGTCTTCAGGCCCTTCATGCTGGGGGCGGGCGCGCTCAGCCCGCTGCTGTTCGGCGTGCTCTACGACCTGCGGGGTGACTACGTCGCCGCGTTCCTCGTCGCCGCGGCCGCGTGGCTCGCCGCCGGGGTGATCGTCCTCGCGGCGAGGCCGCCGGGCCAGAGGGCGAGCCGAGGCCGCAAGGGCGGGGAGGCCGCATGAGCCTGGGTCTCATCCTCGCGCTCGGGGCGGCGGTCAGCTTCGGGTTCAACGGCGCGACGGTCCGCCGTGGCGTCGCGACGGCCGCCGCGAGCCAGGGGCTTTATGTGACGGTCCTCGGCGGGGCCGTGCTCTTCGTGCTCGCCGCGGCGCTCTCCGGCCAGCTCTTCCGGGCGGGCGAGGTGGCCGCGCGCGACTACGGCTTCCTGGTGGCCGGCGGCCTCGTGCACATCCTGGTGGGGCGCTACTGCAACTACCGCGCGATCGCCGCGATGGGTGCGAACAGGACCGGGCCCATCGTGGGCATGTCGACGCTCGCCTCCGTCCTCATCGCGCTCGCCTTCCTGGGCGAGAGCGTCGATGCGCGGATCGCAGCGGGCATCGCGCTGGTCATGGTGGGCCCGGTGCTGATCGCCCGCCGCCCAGCGGCAGCGCCCTCGTCCGCTCCAGGCGCCGGCCCCACCCCGCACCTGCTGGAGGGGTACGTCTTCGGCGTGGCCGCTGCCGTCCTGTGGGGCGTGGGCCCCGTGCTCATGCGCGCGGGGCTGCAGTCGACGGGTCTGGGGATCCTCGGCGGGCTCGTGACCTACGCGGCGGCCTCGGCGGCGCTCCTGCTCGTGCTGGCGCTCCCGGGCCAGATGGCCAAGGCGGCCGACCTGGACCGCTCGGCCATGCGCTGGTTCGCCCTCAGCGCGCTGAACTCCTTCGTGGCCAACGTCTTCCGGTTCTCGGCCCTGGCGGTCGCTCCGGTGACGGTCGTCGTGCCGATGATCCGCACCTTCGTTCTCTTCCAGGTGGCGTTCAACTTCGTGATCAACCGCTCGCTGGAGTCTTTCGAGCCGCGCATCCTTGTCGCCGTCGCCGTCTCGGCAGCCGGCGCAGTGCTGCTCACCGCGATCGGGTCTCCGCAACCTCCTGACTCGTGCGACCCGTACGTGCTGGAGCCGGACCCGGAGACGTACTGCGTCACCTTCACAAATGGCTCCGGCGCACCGGCCGGCTTCTTCCATGTCTCGTCCATCGTTCCTTCGGTGAGCAGATGGACGCCGATCGATCAGCCTGCCGGATGTGCCGACCCAGAGATCTGGGGCGGGTTCGAGTATCGGGAGCTGGTCTGGCCTGAACCTTGCGTCGGGCCAGGTGAGTCCGTGACGTTTCAGCTTCATGAAAACACGAAGCTGGGTGGTACGTACTTTGCACCAAGCGCTCCTGTCGTCGAGGCGGTGAACGACACGGGGCGCGCCGCCAGTGGCCTGGTGTTCGAGCAAGCTGGTAGTTTCCGGGGATACCGGATCGTTCAGAATGCACCCGGATGCGGTGCGCCTTCCGTAGATGGCTATCCCCATTTCGAGCTTCTCTGGGACAGCGACTGCGTCGATCCCGGCGAGACGGTGGCCGTCCATTTTGGAGACACACGCCAGGTGACGTCAGTTCCCTATGTCTGGCTCTTCCCGACGATCTTCGGCGACGCGAGCTGCGACGAAACGGTCGATGCGATCGACGCGGCGCTCGTCCTCCAGTACGAGGCGGAGCTGCTGAGCGCGCTCGCCTGTACGGAAGAGGCCGACGTGAACGGCGATGACAGCATCGACGCCGAAGATGCGCTGCTGATCCTGCAGTTCAGCGCGGGCCTGCTACCCAGCCTGCCGCCGTAGAGATCCGCCGAAGGGACAGGCGTAGCTGTTTGATACAATCTTGAAGCAGGCGGGGACGACGCCGGGAGGTGCGACGTTGGGCTTACGGCCAGTGAAAACGATTCGTGGGCTGGTTGTCCTGCTCGTGCTGGCGGGAAGCGCAGTGCTCCTCGCGGCGTTCGGAACGCCCGAAGACGCAGAGTGTGAGGAGCCGTACTCTAGTCCGCACGGACCCTGGTTGATCTGTCACGAGTACGTCAACGACAGCGGGCAGACCGCTGGATTTCTCCACTTTGATGGATATCCGCTCACCGGAGGCAACTTCAAGCCGTTCGATCAGCCTGCCGCTTGCGGCGAGCCCGAAATTTGGTTCGGCTTCGAGTATCGGGAGCTGGTCTGGCCGGAGCCGTGCATCGCTCCGGGCGAGTCGATAACCCTCAGGCTCTATTCAGACATAACTGGCGGCGTATGTTGTTTCCTGCCCAGTCCGCCCGTCATCGAGGCCGTGAACGAAACAGGGCGAGCCGCCAGCGGCCTGGTATTCGACCACAGCGGGTGGCGCGGCTACCACGTTGTCCTGAACGCACCCGGGTGCCGCGCGCCTTCAGTAGAGCGGTTGGATTTGCAGTTGGAGCTTCGCTGGGGTAGCGATTGCGTCGACCCCGGCGAGACGGTGGCCGTCCACTTCTGGGGTACGAGTAGTGGTGTCACAGAGGTCGCGTATGTCTGGCTCTTCCCGACGCTCATCGGCGACGCGAACTGCGACGAGACGGTCGACGCGATCGACGCGGCGTCCAGCCGGGTCGTCAGTCAAGTGGTGCGTATTCAGTCGAACGATTTCCAGAGCATTCTCAAGCACGTACGGAGCTTTTTGTCGTCGAGCAAGGCGTCCATCATCGAGGTCCCGGCGAAGGGAATGTTCATCATTACCGACTATGAATCGGCGATCGCCAAGGCCGTGGAGATTATCAAACTGATCGATGTGGCACCTGTTAGCGCGCGAGTAGTGAACGTCTCTGTCCAGCACCATGACGCGGCATCGATCGTGGAACGAGTGACGCACGTATTAAACGAGAAGGCACGCTTGGAAGGCGTGGACGGTCTCCAGGTGGGGATGCAACCGGACCTGACGGGAGGTGGTATTCTTTTGATCGGGTCTGAAGAGGACATCGCGGAAGCGGAGGGGTTCATTCGGCGGTTCGACGTGCCGCATGACGATCTTCGTCCGACGGTCGCATATATTCCGAAGCAC
>JADFQE010000008.1 GCA_022561985.1 Chloroflexota bacterium | reverse complement strand
CCCCGCCCGAGGCCGCGCCCGAGGCCGCGCTCAACGATGCGGCCGCATACGCCGGCGCGCTCGCGCAGGCGATCGAGGAGCTGTGCTCGGCGGACGCCGCGCACAGCTCCGACGCCACCGGCGCCGAGGGCGCCGCACCGCCTGTGGTGCTCACCGGCCAGGTGCCGGCCGGCGGCGCGCTGACCGAGGCGCTGGCGGACGCCTTCGGCGATCGGCTGCACGGGCCGATCCAGACGCTCGACTACCCGGACGGGTTCCCCGCGCTGGAGTACGCGGCCAACGTCGGCCTGATGCTCGCCGATCGGAGCCGGCCGCGCGTGCCGTGGCGCGCCTCGCCTGCCCAACAAGTCGTCATCGACCTGCTCCCACGACGGCACCACGCGCTGCGCGTGCCGACACGCGCCATCGGGGTCGCGCTGCTCTACGGGGCGCTGGCCGCGGGAGCCTTCGCCGCGACGTCCTTCGTCGCAGGCGTCGAGAGCTGGGCCAACGACCTGGAGTCCCGCCTCGCCAGCATCCACCGGCAGGTCCGGCTGGACAACGTCGCGCTTGCCCGCGAGAACGGCGTGCGCCAGGAGCTCGACCTCCTCGCCGCGCAGGTCCAGGCACTCGATGACGAGACGGTGGCCAACCGGGATGCCGTCGCGCTCCTGGTGGACCGGGCGCGCGCGCTGACCGGCGGTCCCCTGGTCGCGGTCTCCGACGTGAGCCTCGCCGCAGGCGACGTCCGCCTCTCCGGCAGCGCGCCCACCTACGCGTCCGTGGTCGCCTTCGCCAACGGTCTGCGTGCCGGAGGCCTCTTCGACGAGATGCGCACCACCGATGCGGCGGGCACCTCGCGCGAGGACGGCGAGCCCGGCGCGGGCGGCGGTGGCATCGCCTTCAACATGACCGGCTCCTACGGGGCCGAGCCGGACGAGGACGAGCCTTCCTGAAGCTTTCTTGAAGTTGTCCCGCGCGCGTATGCGCGCGGCCTTGAATCCCCAGCGACTGTACGAACGTCCGCCCAGGACTGTACCACCGGACGAATCCGCTCCGGAGGTCCCGCTCTAGCATGACTTCATAGCCGATGAGACCGGCTCGCCGCCCGCGTCCTAGGACCGGGGACGGCAGCACGCAACGGGAGGGAGAGATGATGCAGAAGATCGGGAAGATCTGGAAACGGGCGGCCCGCAGCCAGGCAGGATTCACCCTGGCCGAGCTGCTGGTCGTGGTCGGGATCGTCGTGGGACTCGCCGCGGTCATCCTGCCGAACGTCGGCCGGTTCACCGGCGAGGGCGAGCGTGGCGCGCTGGCCACGGAGTTCGCCAGCGTGCAGACCGCGGTGGATGCCTACGGGGCCGACGCGAACAACACGATAACCGCCGCCTCGGGCTGGACCAACGACCTGCTCAGCGGTAGCACCGGCGTCGACCTGACCGGTTTCCTCCGGCTGCCCAGCGGCGCCACCGACACCGCCGACAGCTACTGCTGGACGAGCGACGGCACGGTGCGGCAGCAGTCCACGGACGGCTCGCCGAGCTGTCCGTAGCGATACAGCGCCACGCCTGGCGAGGGCTCGGGGGCCAACTCCTCCCGTCCCACGCCCCGGCGTAGGCCTTCACGGGCCGTCTCGTCTCCCACGCTGGGGCGTGCCCTCCGAGCCACGGCCCGGCAGCGACCGATCTTGATCGTGCTGCCGGGCCCACTTCTTGGGATCAGCAGAAGAGGTCAGCCATGAGCGAGCGGATGCCCTACCGCATCCTCGTCGCGGACGACGAGCCCAACATCAGGAACATGCTGAGCGTGTTCCTCGAGCAGCACGACTTCGTCTGCTCCCAGACCGGCGACGCCGAGTCCGCGGTGGTGATCGCCCGCGACGAGAAGTTCGACCTCATCGTCATGGACGTCCGCATGCCCGGCCTCTCCGGCATCGACGCGCTCAAGGCGATCAAGCAGGACGACCCCACGCAGCCGGTGATGATGATCACCGGGGTCACCGGGGAGGAGGCGGCCGACGAGGCCATGAGCCTCGGAGCGTCCGACTTCGTGACGAAGCCCTTCGCGCTCAAGGACCTGCTCGCGAGGATCGACGGGGCGATCGCCCGCGGCATCGATAGCACGGAGTCACCGCCCGCGCCGAGCGCCCCGGCCCCCGACCCCGCCAGCCTGCGCGCCATCGCCCACGACGTGGACCGGCTGCACACCGAGATCGGCGACCTCAAGGCCAGGATCGAATCCTTGGGGTTCGCGGGCGCCGCCTGAGGGGGCGGCACCCCCGGGTCGAGGCACAGGGCGCACGCCGTGCGCCCCTCCAAGACCAACGCCTCCCATCCCGTCGGGGCGCATGGCATGCGCCCTCGCCCATGCCACCGAGCCGCTGGCCGAGCCGCCGAACGCCCTGCTACAATACGGTCGCGCCCCCACGTGGCCACGGCCCCGTGCAGGCGTACCCACCCACCTCGGTCCGAGGCCCCCTGGAGCGATCCAGGGGCGATCCAGCATGGTCGGAGCACTCAAGCATGGGCGAACTACTCGACAAACTCGAGCGCGCGTCGCGGGGCGCCGCGGCTCCCCTCGGCTTCGCGCAGATGGTCAAGCGCGAGAAGATCGCGCCGATGCTCCTGCTCGGGGCACTCGCGGCGGGGGACGCGGCGGGCGCCAAGCTCGCCGCCGACGGAGCCCTGGACGGCACCATCGTCGTGGGCACGGGCGGGGCGGACAAGGCCGGCGTCGACCGGTCCGCCGCTGCGCTCAAGGGCACGACCTTCGGCGTCTGGCTCGACGAGGCCCAGCCGGCCATGCCTGAGGGCGCCGACTTCGGCGTCTTCTCCTCGGAAACGACGCCCGCCAGCGCCCTCAGCGGGAACGAGCGCACCACGGTGATGCACGTGGTCCCGGAGCTCGACGACAGCCTGCTGCGAACGATCGAGAACCTGCCGGTGGACGCCTTCTTGGTCTCGCTGGCCGACGCGGGCTCCCTCACGGTCCGGCAGCTCATGCGGCTCGCGCGGGTCCGCGGCGTGACCTCGCGCCCGATCCTCGTGCACGTCGCCTCGCTCCCGACCCAGGAGGAGATCGAGCTGCTGCGCGACGCCGGCGCCGGAGCCGTCGTCGTCGACCTCGCGGGGCAGACCGCAGCCTCGCTCAAGGCGCTCCGCGATCTCCTCGACGATCTGCCCCACGAAGCTCCGAAGCGCAGGAAGGGGCGCGGCGTGGTCACCCTCGGCTCGCCCCCCGCTTCGGCGTCCGCCCCATCGCGCCGCGAGCCGGAGCCCGACGAGGACGATGACGACGACGAGCCCTAGCGTCCCGCGCACGGGCCCGGCCCGCCCGAGGGCGAACCCCCCATGCTCCTAGCCTACCGCGACGTGCTCCTCGGCGACCCCTTCGCGTTCGTCGTGCTGGTGGTCGCGGTCGCCGTCTCGCTAACCATCGCCATCACGTTCCACGAATTCGCCCACGCGTTCGCCGCCAACCGGCTGGGCGATCCGACGGCGGCCCGGCTCGGACGGCTGACCCTCAACCCGAAGGCGCACCTCGATCCCACCGGGACCATCATGCTGCTCATCGCCGGCTTCGGATGGGGCAGGCCGGTGCCGGTCGACGTTCGCCGGCTGCGGCACGGACGGAGGGGGATGGCCATCGTCTCGGCGGCGGGCCCGGCGTCCAACATCGTCCTCGCGCTCGCGTTCTCGCTGGCCTTCCAGCTCGGGCTCGTCACCAGTGGGGGCGGCGTCTTCATCGGAGCGCTCAAGGAGCTGGACCCCCTCGCCTGGGCCACGGCGATCGCCACCTACAGCGTCCTGCTGAACCTGGTGCTGGCGGCATTCAACCTGCTGCCCATCGCGCCACTCGACGGCGGCGGCATCCTGGCGGGGATCCTCCCGCGTCCCTGGCTTCCCGCGGTCGCCAAGCTCCAGCGATACGGCCCCGTGGTGCTCATAGGAGTCGTCGGCCTGAGCTACCTGACCGACATCAACGTGCTGGGCTTCCTGTTCGATCCGGTGCTCGACCTGGCGGCCCGCCTGATGCGCTGATCTGCGCCCGGCCCTACGCCGGCCCGGCGCCGGCCTTCGCGCTGTGGATCTCGTCAAAGACGAACCGCTTGAGCGCTTCGGTGATCCGCGTGATCTGCCGGTCGGTGAGCCGGGGGCCCATGACCTCCCGCTCGTAGCGTCCCACCACACTGTAAAGCGTCCTGTCGTTCGGCGAGTCGAGGGCCATCACAGATTCCTTAGACGAGGTTCAAGCGTCAGGGGATGATACCGCACGGCACGCTGCCGAGGCGGGTCCCGATGCTACAATCCGGGCCCATGCAAGCCACCGTCCGACACGCGTCCCGCCTCCGCGGCTCGATCACCCCGCCCGGCGACAAGTCCATCTCCCACCGGGCGGTGATCTTCAACGCGATCGCCGACGGCGAGGCGCGCATCGAGAACTACGGCCCCGGCGCCGACTGCCTCTCGACGCTGCGCATCATGCGCGCCCTCGGCGCCGACATCGAGACCGAGAGCGCGGGCGGCTCCTCGGTCGTGGTCCGCGCCCGGCCCCTGACCGAGCCGGCCGACGTGCTGAACGCCGGCAACAGCGGCACGACCATGCGGCTCGTCTCCGGCGTGCTCGCGGGGGCGCCGTTCATGAGCGTGCTGACGGGCGACGCGTCGCTGCGCTCACGGCCCATGGGGCGCATCATCGAGCCGCTTCAGCTCATGGGTGCGCCGATCGACGCGCGAGCGAACGGCACGCTCGCCCCGCTCGTCTTCCGCGGCGGCTCGCTCCACGGCATCCACTACCGGATGCCCGTGGCCAGCGCGCAGCTCAAGAGCTGCCTCTTGCTCGCCGGACTGTTCGCCGACGAGGAGACGGTGATCGAGCAGCCCGCGCTCTCCCGCGACCACACGGAGCTGATGTTCCGCGCCATGGGGATCGACGTCGCCGAGGACGGGCTGACCGTCTCGGTGAAGCCGGGGCGGCTCAACGCGGTCGACGTGACGGTCCCCGCCGACATCAGCTCGGCCGCGTACTGGCTGGTCGCGGCCGTGTGCCACCCGGACGCCGAGGTCCAGGTGCGCGGCGTCGGCGTGAACCCCTCGCGCACGGGCGTGCTCGATGCGCTTGTGGCGATGGGCGCCGACATCCGCATCGAGAACCGGCGCAGCGAGGGCGGCGAGCCCGTCGCCGACCTGAGCGCCCGCAGCAGCACCCTGGAGGCCATCGAGATCGGCGGGGACCTGATCCCGCGCCTGGTGGACGAGGTCCCGGTGCTCGCGCTGGCGGCGTGCTTCGCGAAGGGGACGACCCACATCAAGGACGCGGCCGAGCTCCGCATCAAGGAGTCCGACCGCCTCCGCGTGACCAACCGCGAGCTGACGCGCCTCGGCGCCAGGATCGAGGAGCTGCCCGACGGGCTGCGCATCACCGGCGGGGCGAAGCTCACGGGCGCCGCCTGCCGCAGCAGCAACGACCACCGGATGGCGATGACGCTCGGCATCGCCGGGCTGCTCGCATCCGGCGAGACGACGGTGACCAGCGCGGAGTCGGCCTCGGTCTCCTACCCGAGCTTCTGGGACGACCTCGGCTCGCTCGCCGGAGCCGGCTCGTGAGCGCGGCGGGCGCGGACCCGCCGCCGCTCCTCGTCGTCATCTCGGGCCCCTCGGGCGTGGGCAAGGACGCCGTCATCGCCGAGATGCGCTCTTCCGAGCCCGCCCTGGCCTTCGCCGTCACGGCCACCACGAGGCCGATGCGCGCGGGCGAGGTGGACGGGCGCGACTACGTCTTCCTGAGCCCGGAGCGCTTCGCCACGGTGCTGGAGCAGGACGGCTTCTTGGAGCACGCCGAGGTCTACGGGAACCATTACGGCGTGCCGCGCGAAGGCGTTCGTGCGGCGCTCGAGGCGGGCCGCGACGTCATCGTGAAGATCGACGTCCAGGGCGCCGCGACGATCCGCCGTCTCGCACCGGACGCGCTCCTCATCTTCCTGGCGGCGCCGAGCGCCGAGGAGCTGGAGCGCCGTCTTCGCACGCGTAAGACCGACTCCCCGGCCCAGCTCGTGATCCGCATCGAGACGGCGCAGCACGAGATGGGGCAGGCGGACTGGTTCGACGTCACGATCGTGAACGAGACGGACGACGTCGGCGGCACCGTCGCGCGCATCACCGAGGCCATCGAGGAGCAGCGCCGGCGCGTGCCCGCCCGCCGCGTGGTGGTGTGACGCGCGCCAGCCGCCTCAGGCGATGAGCACCATGTGCACCACGCCGGGGCCGTGCACGCCGATGGTCAGCGTCTGCTCGATGTCGGCCGTCCGGCTCGGGCCGGAGATGAAGTTCACGTAGGTCGGCGTCCGGCCGCGCGACTTCTGGTAGACGAGGCGCGTCAGCGCGAAGTATTCGTCCAGGTTCCCCAGCACCTGGTCGGCCTCGACCAGCGCGATATAGGCCGGCGGGGCCAGCGAGGTGAGGCGCGCGATGCCCTTGCGCGGCGTCACGACGCAGGTGCCCGTCTCGGCGATGGCGTAGCTCACGCCGGTGATGCCCAGGTCGGCCTCGAAGGCGAGGCCCTTGAGCGCCGAGCGCCCGCGGGAGCGCCCGGCCGCCAGCACCGTCGGCGAGATGCCGCTGCGCCGCAGTGCGCTATCGACGTTGACGCGCCTGAACACGTCCTCGGTCGAGCGGACCACGTGCTTCGCGCGCAGGCCGCTGGCGATGCCGGCGACGACCTCGGCTGCCTCCTCGACGGCGATCGGCCCGTGGACGTGCCAGGACGCGGCCGTCGCGGTCTCCGCGAGCTTCTTGAGGTTCTGAGCGCGGAGCACGTCGATCCTGGCGCGGACCGTCCGCACCTTCTCCTCCTGGCGTGGGAGGGCGGCCTTGAGCGTCGGGTGGTCGGGCATGTGCAGCAGCGGATCGGACCGGCCCAGCGCCTCGCGCACGCGCTGGAGGAACGCCGCCTTGTTCGGATGCTCCTCGGCCGGCATCGCTACTCTGGCTCCCGCGCTGGCCCGAGCCCATCGCGCCAGATCTCGCCGAAGGACTTGGGCGCGAGCGCCGGGAAGTCGCGGTCCTTCGTCCAGCCGGAGATCACCGGCAGCGGCAGCGACCTCACCTTGCCACGCCGCACGAGGGGCTTCTGCAGCAGCCGCCCGAGCCGCGTCGAGCGATCGAGCGCAGCGCGCGTCTTCACCGCGTCGTGCCACCGGCGGATGTACAGCCGCTCCATCCACGTGCCCGCGCGCTCGCCGCTCCCCGTCCCCTCGGCGAGGCGGTGCCGGAGGTGCAGCAGCAGCTTCGGCAGGTCGATCTTCACCGGGCAGACGTCGCGGCAGGCGCCGCACAGCGTCGAGGCAAACGGGAGGTCGGCGGCCTGCTTCATGCCGGTCATGGGCCCCGTGACCACGGCGCCGATCGGGCCCGAATACACCCAGCCGTAGGCGTGCCCGCCGACCTTGCGGTAGACCGGGCAGTGGTTCAGACAGGCGCCGCAGCGGATGCAGCTCAGCGCCTCGCGCAGCACCTCGTCCTTGAGCAGGTTGAGACGGCCGTTGTCGACGAAGATGAGGTGGAACTCCTCGGGCCCATCCTCGTCCGAGGGGCCGCGCGGGCCGCTGATGAACGAGGTGTAGGAGGTGGTCCGCTGCCCGGTGGCCGAGCGCGGCAGGAGGCGCAGGAAGACCGGGAGGTCCTCGATCGCCGGCAGCACCTTCTCCATCCCGCAGATGGCGACGTGCACGCGGGGCGTGGAGGTGACCATGCGCCCGTTGCCCTCGTTGGTGACGATGACGACGGTGCCCGTCTCGGCGACGACGAAGTTCGCGCCGGTGATGCCCATCTCGGCCGTCTCGAAATGCTTGCGCAGCGCCTCGCGGGCGATGGAGCACAGCCGCGCGATGTCGGACGTCGGCGCGCTCTTCAGCCAGTCGTGGAAGAGGTCGGAGACCTCTTCGCGCGTCTTGTGCATGGCCGGGGCGATGATGTGGAACGGCGTCTCGCCCGCGAGCTGGATGATGTACTCGCCGAGGTCCGTCTCCACGGGGTCGATGCCGGCACGCTTGAGCGCGTCGTTGAGGCCCATCTCCTCCGAGACCATCGACTTGGACTTGATCGCGCGCTTCACGTCGTGGCGCTTCGCGATGTCGATGACGATCCGCGTCGCATCCGCCGCATCGTCGGCGAAGTGCACGTGGCCTCCGTTGCGGCGGATGCTCCGGTCGGCCAGGTCCAGGTAGTAGTCGAGGTTGCCGATGGTGTGCGCCTTGATGGCGGCGGCACGGGTGCGCATCGCGTCCCAGCTCTCGTCGCTGTAGTCGGCGGCGATGGCGGACGCGCGCGCCTCCGTGAAGTGGTTCATCACGTGGTTGAGCGCGTGCTGGATCCCCTGGTCGTGGAGCGCACGGGTCGAGGCCTTCTTGAACGCGGCGCTCTTGACCTGGGCCACTACTCGCCCGCCAAAAGCTCGGCGATGTGGATCGCGCGCACGCTCATGCCGCGCCGCTCGATGGCCCCACGCATGTGCATCAGGCACCCGCAGTCGTTTGCGACGACCGTGTCCGCGCCGGAGGCACGGATCGCGTCGAGCTTCTCGTCCAGGATGGCGATGGATATCTCCGGGAACTTCACGGAGAAGAGCCCGCCGAAGCCGCAGCACGCGTCGGCATTCGGCATCTCCTGGAGCTCGACGCCGCTCACGCCGCCGATGAGGCTCCGGGGCTCGGCCGAGATGCCAAGCTCGCGCAGCAGGTGGCAGGAGTCGTGGTAGGTGACGAGGCCACGCGCCAGCGAGCCAACGTCCGTGACCTCCAGGACGTTGACGATGAAGTCCGTCAGCTCGTGGGTCTTCTCGCCGAGCGCCAGGGCGCGCTCCAGGTCGTCGGGGTCGTCGCGGAACAGCTCCCGGTAGTACACCTTGATCATGCTGGCGCACGAGCCGGAGGGCACCACGACGTGGCGCTCGTTCTCGAAGACGTCCATGAAGTGGCGGGCGACGTCGGCGGCCTCCTTGCGGTAGCCGCCGTTGAACGCGATCTGCCCGCAGCAGGTCTGCTCTTCCGGGAAGGTGACGTCGACGTCGAGCCGGCGCAGGACCGTGACCACGGCCTCGCCAACCTCCGGGAAGAACTGGTCGACCAGGCAGGTCGCGCACAGCGCGGCCTGCACCTTGGGGGGCCGTCGGGGTGGGCCTCTCCGGCCGCGGGATCGTGCCACAGGCCTACGGTAGCACACCAGGGCTTCGCCCTGGACCCACCAGGGCACTGCCCTGGACCCACAACAGGGGCGCGCCGCCGTTCCCCACGCCAACCCGCGACCAGCGAGCGCGTGACCTCGTACTCGGCCCGGAACATGCGAAACTCTGTAAGAGACGCGAGGACAGAGGCCAACCGGCGGTGACCACGGACATCAGACTTGCAACCGAGGCGGACGCCGCGCAGATGCTCGCGATCTACGCGCCCTCCGTGGAGGACTCGCCCATCTCCTTCGAGGTGACGCTCCCAAGCGTTGCCGAGTTCCGTTCCCGCGTCACGGCAACGCTCGCGTCCCTGCCGTGGCTCGTCTGCGAGGCCGGCGGCGCGGTCGCGGGCTATGCCTACGCGGCACGCCACCATCGGCGCGAGGCGTACCAGTGGTCGGTCGAGAGCTCGATCTACGTGCACGCCGGGCAGCGGGGCCGCGGCATCGCCCGCGGGCTCTACACGAGCCTCTTCGCCTGCCTGCGCGCGCAGGGGTACTACAACGTCTACGCCGGCATCACGCTGCCCAACGCGCCGAGCGTCGCGCTCCACGAGGCGCTGGGGTTCGTCGCAGCCGGCGTCTACCCCTCCGTCGGCTACAAGATGGGCGCGTGGCGCGACGTCGGCTGGTGGCACCTCACCCTGCGCGAGCACGAGCCCGTCGGGTCCGCGCCGCGGCCGCTGGGGGACGTCATCGGCACGCCGGAGTGGCGGGAGGCTCTGGCCGAGGGCGGGCGTTTACTCTAGCGGTGCCGGGGATGGCACCCGGCAATCCGATCCCAACTTTCACGCGCCGGGTTCGGCGGTGAGCGTCAGGTTGTTGCACCGCTCGCACGTCTCCTTCGAGATGAGCCCCCAGCGCATCAGATAGCCGAAGACGAAGCAGCCGGCGCAGAAGCCGACGAACGCCTCGAGGCCCGCGAACAGCACCAGCACGCCGAGCACGGCATACGCCGCGCCCACGAGGCCGAAGCCGTACACGAGCACGAGCGCCACGACCGAGAACGTCAGCCCGATGGTCTGCGCGAACTGCTTCGGCGGGCCCGCGACCGCCTTCGACCGGCGCAGGAGCCTGGGGGCGATGAGCCGCGTCGCGAGCAGCCCCATGGGACTCAGCTTCGGCCCCGTGAGCACGCGGGCGAGGAAGCCGTAGCCCAGGACGAACAGCAGCCAGGGGATGTCGGCCGCGATGATGACCACCGCCAGCACGAAGACCATCGCGGCCACGGAGCGCGCCGCATATTCGTTCACCGGGTGCGGGAACGTGAACAGTGCCCGCAACCCGGTCCGTTGATCCGCAGTTATCGCCGCCATGTCTCTTCCTTCATAAGCCACGTGCATGAGCCACGTGATGCGCCACAGACTTGGACAAAAGAAAAAGCCTCCGTCCACGCTTTCGCCCACAGGCTGACGGAGGCTTCCGGGTCGTGCGGGAGCCCAGCCTATGGGACGTGCATACAGACGCAGGCCACGTTACGCATCCGCGACATCATAGCACGCCTCCTGCACCACCTCCAACGAGAGGCTTCGCCGGGGCGCGATGGGGGGCTTCCCCCCAGCACCGTTGCGTACCCGCACTCTCCCCGGCCCGCCTCCTCTGAGCGAAGCTAGAGCCATGCGTGTCACAAGGAACCAAGAGAGCATCCCCGGAGCCGAGCGGCACCCCACGCCGCCGGCGCATGTCCGCGGCCCCCATGCGTTGGCGCGCACCCCCCGTGCGCTGCTGCGCACTCGAACCGCCCGGATCATGCGCAGCGCCAGGGGCATCACGGGGCTCGAGACCGCCATCATCCTCATCGCCTTCGTGGTCGTCGCCTCCGTCTTCGCCTACTCGATCCTGAGCGCGGGCCTCTTCACAGCCGAGCGCAGCAAGCAGGCGGTCTACACCGGGATAGACACCGCCGCGAGCAGCATCGAGCTGGTCGGTCTGATGAAGGCCGACGGCGTGGCCGCCACGGTCATCACGGCGGCCGACGCCACGGCGAGCTGGACGGCGTTGGCCAACGTCACCCTCGCCAGCGAGACCGACGACCGCAAGGAGGGCACGGGGAGCGTCAGGATGACCATCGCCGGCGGCTTCACCAGCGGCCTCATCGCCTACGAGGACCTGGGCAGCACGGTGGACCTGTCGGGCCACTACGCCGCGGGCCTGTGGATCAAGTCGGACACCACGCTCGCTTCGGGCGTCCTCAAGCTGCTGCTCGACGACAGTGCCGGCTGCGGCAGCCCCGAGGAGTCGCTGGACGTGGGCGCGCTCACCGCCGCCACCTGGACCCAGGTCCACCGCAACGTCTCCGACGCCTCGGCGCTCACCGCGGTCGCGTGCACGGGCTTGAGCGCGCCGGGCGACCCCGGCGCCATCGTGCTGCTCGTCGACCTCATCCAGGGCCCGCCGGAGATCCAGAGGGTGCACCTGGCACTGAAGAACGCGCTGCCGACTGCGGGGGTCGTCTTCATACCGCAGGCAGACAGCAACGGCGACGGCCTGCTCTCCGACGAGACGGACCAGGCCAACCTGCTGGTGATCTCCTACATGGACACGACGCAGCTCGTGCGCGACCTCGCCTGGTCGACGAAGGAGCTGGGCCGGGGCAACGGCGACCAGGAGCTCTCGAACGGAGAGACGTTCCTGCTGACCATCGAGCTCAGGGGCGTCGATCCGATCCCCACGACCGACACGGCCATGACCTTCCACATCGCGCCGCCCCAGGAAGCGTCGCTGGTGCTGGAGAAGATAGCACCCACGAACATCACCCCGTCGATGGTGATCCCCTAGGCCGCGCCGCAGGCCGCTAGGCCCCGTCCCCGTGCATCTCCGCGAGCATCTCGGCGTGCCAGTCGCCGCTTGGCGCGATGACGCGGTCGGCGGCACGCAGCGCACTGACCCCGGCCTCCGCGCCCAGCGCCTCGCCCCCGTCCGCCACGGTCTGGGCCGCATCGAGCAGCAGCTTCCGCGCCGCGATGATCGCCTTGTCCGCCTGCCCCAGCTGCTCGAGCGTGCGGTCGGCGATGGGGCCCATGCTCTCCTGGATGGCGTGGTCTTGCGTGTTCACGCCGAAGATGCCGGTGAACGTGTCGGTCCTCTGCAGGCCGCGGTCGATCCGGTAGTCGTTGTCCCGGTTCCGCGCCTTGCGGAAGCGCTCGTCGATCTCGCCCGGCCCGCTGCCGAGCTCGCGGGCAACGGCCTGGGGGTCCTCCATGGGCGAGGCGAGGCTGTACTCCCAGTTGTAGACCATGGTGTTCTCGTCGTCCATCGGCGCCCACATGTGCCCGGCCACCAGGTCGCCGCCCGTGAAGTCGGCGCCGGGGCGGATCTGCGTGAAGGGCATGACGAAGTGGTAGCCGCGCACGTAGACCTCGCCCGCCTCCAGCTCGCGCACGCCGAAGTAGCGGTAGCCGTAGTCCGTCGTCTCGACGACCACCTCCGGGGCGCGTCCACGGAGCAGGGGGGCCGAAGGGTTGATGCCCGGCTGGCCCGTGCCCTCCCGGAGCCGCCGGTGCAGGATCGGCACGTGCGAGGTATCGAGGCCGCCCTCGAGCCCCTGGAGCCAGCTGCACTCCTCCCAGGTCTTGTCGACGTAGCGGTGCGCCTCGGGCACCTGGGTCCACCCGAACTCCGGCGGCGGGGGCCGGCGCCCGGGCGGTCCCATGAACGCCCACACCAGCCCGCCGGACTCCACGACCGGATAGGCGCGGAGGTGGACCTTCTGCTTGAAGTCGAAGGCGCCGGGCTCGTTCATCATGTCGAGGCATGTGCCGTCGACGTCGTACTTCCACCCGTGGAAGACGCAGCGGAGGCCCCCCTCCTCGTTGCGGCCGAACCAGAGGGAGGCGCCGCGGTGCGCGCAGAACTCGGAGAGGAGGCCGACGCGCCCGGCGGTGTCCCGGAACGCCACGAGCCGCTCGCCGAGCAGCCGCACCCGCACGGGCGGACAGTCCGCTTCGGGCAGCTCGCGGGAGAGGAGCGCGGGCATCCAGTAGCGGCGCATCAGCTCGCCCATCGGCGTGCCCGGCCCCACGCGCACGAGCGTCTCGTTCTCGGCAGAAGTGAGCATCGCCGCCTCCGTGCGGTAGTATCGCACAGGGCCCCACGAACACCGCCCCACGAACACCGTAAGAGACCAGGAGGCGACCATGGGCAAGCGGACCAGCTATCACATCCCAGGCGTGCAGCATGCCGCGCCGATCCCCTTCGCCGCCAGGGTCGGCAACACGCTCTACAGCTCGGCGATCCAGGGGATCGACGCCGCCACCGGGGCGATGAGCGAGGACGTCTACGAGCAGGCGAAGCACTGCTTCAAGAACCTGCGCACGCTGCTTGATGTCGCCGGCGCCAGCCCCGGCGACATCGTGCGCATGACCTGCCTGCTCGCCGACCTGGGCGACCGCGAGGCGATCAACAAGCCGTGGCTCGAGATGTTCCCGGACGAGAACGACCGGCCCGCGCGCCACACATCGAAGTACGACCCGCCCGGCGGGATGAAGGTGCAGATCGAGATCGTCGCGATCTTGGACTAGCGGGCAGGGCGACTAGCGAGCAGGGCCCGTCTCCGGGGACGGCTCAACGAGCGAGTCCCGCGGCGCCGTGCGTGCCCGCACCCATGTCCGACGCGGGCCATCCCCCACGGCCGCGGGGAGGTTCCACCCCCCGGCTATCCCGTCCCCGGCCGCTATCCTTGGCTCAAGGATCCAACACGGGGGCCGGCACATGGTGCTCACGCAGGGAGAGATAGACGCCGCCGAGCGCCCCATCCGGGTGCTGGTTGCCGACGATGAGCCAGCCATCCGGAACCTGGTGGCGGCCACCCTGGCCCCCCAGGGATACGAGGTCACCACCGTCCGGGACGGGGACGAGGCCAAGGCCCTGTTGGAGCGAGAGCCCTTCGAGGTCGTCATCACCGACTATCGGATGCCCGGCCTGAACGGGATCGACGTCCTGCGCTTCGCCAAGCTCATGAACGAGGACACCCAGGTCGTCGTCATCACGGGCCACCATGGGGCCGAGATCCAAGAGAAGGCGCTCTCTTACGGCGCGTCGGATTACCTCCAGAAGCCCTTCAGCCTCGACGCGATCTCCCAGGCCGTCGCGTTGGCGCCGCGTGCGCCGGTCGAGCGCGCAGGAGCGGAGCTCCAGGCGTCGCTTGCCGAGAAGGATGAGGAGATCGGAGAGCTTCGGGCCGCTCTGCAGCGCTCGGAGATGCGGCTCGAGGACACGCACAGACTGCCGGCCCCCAAGCTATCCCCGGAAGACCAGGTGTTCGGATACCTCTGCAACCACCCGGAGGGGGCGGACTTCGACACCCTGGAGGCAGCGACGGGCATCACCGGGCGAAACATCGTCACGACGCTCGCCAAGCTGCTCGACACCGGCAGGGCCCGCCGGGAGTTCCCGCTGTTCTTCGCCGTGGAGCTCCCGCGCGCAGCCTGAGGCGAGAGCCCCCTAATACACATCCAGCGTGAAGCGCGGGCCCTCGGGCACCTTCTTGAAGTCCAGCGCCGAGTTCGGGATCTGCTCCACGACGTCGGGCCCCACCACCAGGACGGTCTTGCCGTCGAGCGTGACGCTCGTGTCCCCACCCCCGCGGCCGTCGATCACGATGCCGAAGTCGCCCTCGCCCGTCCACGTGGGGGGCACCGTGAGGCGCAGGAACCGGTCCGGAGCGAGCTTGCGCTCTTCCAGCAGGACCTTGAGCTGACGCTTGGCGGCTTCGCTGACCTGGACCATGAACCAACCCCTCCTCAGCTCCCGCTAATCGTCGATCACGAGCTTGTCGCCGTCCAGGTTGAGCAGATGGCCCGACATCTCCATGCTCGCCTCGGCGGCAAGGAGGAACCGGGGGCCGGCGAGCTCCGGGCTGTCCATGCGGGCGCGCGCCTCGTCCGGCGCATCCTCGGTGGCGATGGGGCCGCCCGGCCCGAGGACGACGACGCAGATCCCGGCCTCCCGCACCTCCTCGGCGTGGTAGCGCGTGAAGTAGCGTATCGCCTCCTTGGAGATCACGTACGTCAGCGCGCCCGCGGGCGTGAGTCCGCCGCCGCCGTAGAGGTTCACGATGTGCCCGCTTCCCCCCTTCTCCATGTACGGGATGACGTGCTTGCTGCACATGAACGTGCCGCCCAGGTTCGTGTTCATGACGTGCTCCCAGAAGCTCACGTCCATGTCCCGGATCGCGGGCCAGCGCGGCGTTCCCCAGTTGAAGTGCGGGACGATGCCGGCGTCGTTCACGAGCACGTCGATGCCGCCGAAGCGCTTGGCGACCTCGGCCATCGCCGAGTGCACCTGGTCCTCGTTGTAGACGTCGGCGACCTGGGCCAGGGCCTCCCCGCCGAAGTCCTCGAGCTCCGCCAGCGTCTGGTCCATCCGCGGCTTGTCGACGTCGAGGATCGCGACCTTCGCGCCCTCCTTGGCGAAGCGGTGGGCGATGTATCGCCCGATGCCCTTGGCGCCGCCGGTGACGACGACAGACTTCCCCTTCAGCATGATGCGCACCTCCCCCAACAACTCGATATGGGCAAACCAACTCGATGCCGGGAAGCTATGGCCTTTCGCCCTTCCCGTCAACAAGAGCACGGCCCTTTGACCCCGCATCGGTCCGGCGAGCGCCCAGTCGGACTCGTGGACAACTGACGTTCGGCGCGAGCGAGTGGGTCAAGGGCAGTGCCCTTGTTGACACGGCGGGACGGCACGCCTAGCCTCGCGCCGAAGCCTCAGAGCGATCAGGAGGGACGATGACCACCGGGCAGAGCGAGCATGAGCCGGGACACGAGTGGACCGATGCGCAGCGCGTCGAGGAGTACATCCAGCGGATGGACGCGCGCGAGGACGAGGAGCGACGGCCCGTCTTCGAGTACATGGCCCGCCTCATCGGTGCCGAGCGCGACGCCGAGCTCAGCGTGCTGGACATCGGCAGCGGCTACGGGCCCGTGGCCGCGGTCGTGCTCGATGCCTTCCCGAAGGCCCACGCCATCGGCCTGGACATCTCCGAGGCCATGATGGCCGTCGGCCGGGAGCGCATGGCCCGCTTCGGCGGCCGCTTCCGCTACATGGTCGGCGACTTCGGCTCCGGCGTGCTCCCGCCCGAGGCGGTCGAGGCCGGGCCCTTCGATGTCGTCGTCTCCGCGCGGGCGATCCACCACCTCTCGGCGGAGCTGATGGCGAGCCTTTATGCCGACGTCTACAAGAACCTGCGTCCGGGCGGTTCGTTCTTCAACATGGACACGGCCTCCCCCGAGACCGAGGGGATGCGCGACCGGTACCGGGCGGCGCGGCGGGCCGAGAGCCCCGAGGACGTGCGGCCGCCGTCCCCCACCAACGAGCCGCGGCACACCGATATGTTCCCGCACCACCGGGACGCCACGCTCGTCCGGCACCTGGAGTGGCTGAAGGCGGCCGGGTACGACGCCTACGACTGCTTCTACAAGAAGGCCGACCGCGCGCTCATCGGCGGCTTCAAGGCGTAGCGGCCAGCGAGCGGTCCATCCGGCCCAGCCATGAGCAGCAACGCACACGACGTGGTGATCGTCGGCGGCGGCATCACGGGTATCGCGACCGCCTACTACCTCGCCCACGCGGGCATCCCCAGCACGGTGATCGAGCGCGACGCCATCGCGAGCCACGCGTCCGGCTTCGCATACGGCGGCCTCTCCGGCGGCATCCCCAACGGCCCGCAGCCGAACTTCCCGGCGATCGCCGAGGGCATGCGGCTGCACCGTGAGCTCGCGGCGTCGCTGGCCGAAGAGACCGACGTCGACATCCAGTTCCAGGACCGCCCAACGCTCAAGCTGGCGCTCTCCGACACCGAGGCCGCAGCGCTCCGGCAGCATCTGACGTGGCAGCAGGCGCAGCCCGGCTACACCGTGCAGTGGCTCGATGGAACCGCGGCCCGCGCCCTCGAGCCGCGCATCGCGCCCGAGACCGTCGGCGCGCTCTACGTCGAGGGCTCGGCCGACGTCGAGCCGTACCGGCTCACGCTCGCGCTCGCGACGGCGGCCGAGAAGCTCGGCGCGGTCGTGCGGACGGGGACGGTCGTCGGCCTGCGCCAGGACGGCGGGCGCGTCACGGGCGTCGCGCTCGAGGGAGGCGAGGTCGTGGGCTGCGAGCACGTCGTCCTCGCGATGGGCCCGTGGTGCGCGCAAGCATCGGCGTGGCTCGGGCTCGACGTGCCCGTGCGGCCGCTGAAGGGCCAGATCCTCCGGCTGCGCGCGAGCGGCGAGCCCTACCGCATCAGCATCGGCCACGGCTCGAACTACGCGATGACGAAGCCCGCCGACGGGTTGGTGTGGACCGGCACGACCGAGGAAGACGCCGGCTTCGACGAGTCGAAGACCACGGCGGCGCGCGACCACATCATCGAGGCGGCGCTGCGGATGCTGCCGGCGCTTGCCGACGCCGAGCTGGTCCTCCAGACGGCGTGCCTGCGGCCGGTGACGCCCGACAACGCGCTGATCCTCGGCCGTGTGCCGACGCTTGAGGGCGCATACATCGCCACGGGCGGCGGGCGCCAGGGCATCATGATGGGCCCGGCCATGGCCAAGGCGGTGGCCGACCTCATCGCCACCGGCGCGACGGACCTGCCGCTCGATGCCTACGACCCGGCGCGCTTCGGGACCTAACGCCCCCTACCCGTGGCTGACCTCGGTCTCGCCAGCCGTCAGCACTTCGAGGAGCGCTGGCCTGCCCTCCTCCGTGGCGCGGCGGGCGCGGGCGATGGCTGGGCCGAGCTCGGCTGGGTCCTCGACGCGCTCGGCCCAGCCGCCGAGTGAGCGCGCCAGGTCGGCGTAGTTGCCGCTGACGTCCAGCGTGTCGTAGCGCTCGTGCGAGGCGGCCATGCGGTCGGTCTCGATGGCCATGCGGAAGTTGTTCGAGACGATGGTGATGATGGGGATGTTGCACCGCACCGCCGTCTCGAAGTCGAGGCCCGTCATGCCGAAGGCGGCGTCGCCCATGAAGTTGATGCAGACCTTGTCCGGCGCGGCGAGCTTGGCGCCCATGGCCAGGCCCAATCCCGTGCCGAGGCCGTGCGATTTGCCCCAGCCCAAGTAGCTGCGCGGGCCCGCCGAGCGGTAGAACGGCACCATCTGGTCGCGCGGGCTGCCGGAGTCGTGGGTCACGATCGCATCCTCGGGCGGTATCGTGCGGTTCAGCTCCCAGACGACCCGGTAGGGACTGATCGGCGCGTCGGGAGACCCGAGCTTGGCCTGCCACTCGGCGAGCCACTCCTCGCGCACCTGACGTATCTCCTCGGCGATCTCGGCGTTGTTGCGCTTGCGCCGCCCGGCCCCGGCGTCGCGGACCGCGTCGATGAGCTGCGCCAGCACGAGCTTGGCGTCGCCCAAGACCGGGTACTCGACGTGGTAGTTGCGGTTGAAGTCGGTCTCGTCGTTGGTGATCTGCACCAGCGTCTTGCCATCGGGGATCGGTGCGGCCATGGCGTGGACCGCCATGCTCGCGCCGATGCCTGCGATCACGTCGGCCGCATCGACGAAGCGCTTCGCCTGGCGCGTCATCACGCGCGCCCACGTCCCGAGCGAGAGCGGGTGGTCCTCCGGGAACGCGCTCTTGCCGAGGATCGTCGTGACCACCGGCGCACCGAGCAGCTCGGCGAGCTCCACCAGCTCCGGCGTCGCGCCGGCGTAGAGCACGCCACCCCCGGCGTGCAGCACGGGAGCCCGCGCATCGAGGAGCGCCCGGGCGGCGCGCTCGACGTCGCGTGGGTCGCCGCCGCTCCGGGCGGTCCGCACGGGCTCGTAGGCGACCTCGCCGACCTCCTCCTCGGCCACGTCCACGGGAACCTCGACCATCACGGGGCCCAGGCGCCCGTTCCGCAGCCGCGAGAAGGCGCGCCGCATGGCGTCCACCACCTCGCCGGCGTCGTTCACCTGCTCGAGCCACTTGGTCACGCCGGGGTAGGCGTGCGCGGAGGTGAAGTAGCGCGGCCAGCCGGCGCGGTCGCGGGGGTAGCCCGAGGGCAGCACGAGCACGGGGGAGGAGTCGGAGTAGGCCGTCGCCACGCCCGCGAACGCGTTCTCCGCGCCGGGGCCCGCCTGCATGGCGAACACGCCGATGCGCTCGCCGTTGGTGACGCGGGCGTAGCCATCAGCCATGCCCAGACCGACGCGCTCCTGGCGGCAGATGATCGGCCGGATGCCGGCCTCGGCCACCGACTCGATGAGGGCTGTGGTGGGGTAGCAGAAGAGGTACTCGACCCCCTCCTGCTTCAGGACGTGGGCGATGGCGTCGCGGGCTTTCACGGCTACTCCTCCGGTGGGATCTTGACGGTGCGGCCGGTGGCCGAGGACTCGCGGACGGCGTGCAGGACCTGCTGCACGCGGTAGCCGTCGCGGAAGCTCGGCGACGGCGACGTGCCGGTCTCGATGCCGCGCAGGAACTCGCGCACCAGCAGCCGCATCGGCATCAGGCGGTCGTCGCGCTCGTCGGTGAAGGGCGCCAGCCGCTCGGGTACCGGCAGCTCCTCCAACTCCTTGGCGCCGGCCTTGGCGCCGAGCAGCGTCCCGTGCGCGGGTGGGTTCGGCGAGCCCGCGGCCTGCGGCGTGACCAGCGTGCCCTCGCTTCCGTAGACCTCGAAGCCGGAGCCCGAGCCCGCGATCGAGGCGTAGCTGCCGGTCAGGTGCGCCCAGCCTCCCGTTGCGAAGCGCAGCGTGAGCCCGAAGGCGTCGTCGGCCGTGGCGGCCACGACCTCGCCCGTCCGCGGGTCGGTGCGCTCGGCCACGTGGGTGAAGACATCGCCCGAGACCTCGGACACCTCCCCGAACCAGTGCAGCAAACAGTCGACGTAGTGCGAGCCCTGGCTCCACAGCAGCCCGGCGCCCCCCTTGGCGTCATCGGACCCATAGTCGTAGGGCTGCCCGCGGCTCTTCACCTTGCCGTCGCGGACCAGCCACGCGCGGACCATGTGGAGCGAGCCGACGTAGCCCTCGGCGACGAGCTCCCGCACGCGCGCACGCGCCGAGGCGAAGCGGAACTCGTGGGCGACCATCGCCGTGAGCCCCGTGGCCTCCGCCTTGCGCCATAAGTCACGGGCGTGGTGGAGCTCGGTGGTGAAGGGCTTCTCGCAGATGACGTGCTTCCCGGCAGCGAGCGCGGCCATGGCCATCGGGTGGTGCAGCTCCCGCGGGCCCACGACGGCCACGGCGTCCAGGCCGTCCATCGCGAGCATCGCCTCGTGGCCGGTGAAGACGTTGGGTATGCCGAAGCGCTCCGCGGCCGCGCGCGCCGTCTCCTCGTGCCGCGTGCAGACCGCGACGACGTCGAGACCCTCCGACTGGTAGGCGGGGATGTGGACGCGGGCACCGAACCCCACGCCGATCACGCCGATCCGCACCGCGCTCATGTGATGGCTCCTCCGGAGCGGGACGGCGCCATTCTAGTGCGTCGGCGGGCCGGCGGTTGTGTTCCTCGGAGTGAGCGCGGATGGCGGCGCGCCGCTCGCGTGGCGGGCCGGTACCCGCCGCTTTACACCCGCCCGGGGCGATGCTAGCGTGCCGCTACGCGACGAGCAGGAGGAGCGCCATGACGGTCATCGACTCCGACACGCACGTGGTCGAGACGGAGCAGACCTGGGCCTACATGGAGGGCGCGGACGCCAAGTACCGCCCCGAGATCGTGCAGGGCAGCGACGGCCGCACCTACTGGATGATCGAAGGCAAGCTGCGCGGGAACGCCCGCGGCCCCGTCGCCGCCAAGGGCCTCGTCGCCAACGTCAAGCGCGGGATGGTGACGGACGACGCCAAACGGTACATGGAGGACATCCCCGGCCGCATCGCGCACATGGACGAGCTTGGCATCGACGTCCAGGTCCTCTATCCAACGATCTACATCAGGCGCATGTGCGACGAGCCCGAGACCGAGGTCGCGCTCTCCCGCAGCTACAACCGCTGGCTCGCCGATATCTGGGAGCAGGGCAAGGGACGGCTGCGCTGGGCGTGCATGCTGCCGCTGCGGACCATCGAGGAGGCCATCAACGAGCTGCACTTCTCGAAGGAGCACGGCGCGTGCGGGGTGTCGATGCGGAGCATCGAGGACGACCGGCTGCTGAGCGACCCGTCGTTCTTCCCACTCTACGAGGAGGCCGCCAAGCTCGACATACCGATCACGGTCCACATCGGCAACTCCAACGCCACCTCCGCCGCCGTCTGGTCGAAGGACGCCGCGGGCGGGACCTTCGGCCACCTCCGCCTGATGTCGGTCGCGGCCTGCCACCTGCTCATCACCAACAGCATCCCGCAGATGTTCCCGACGCTGCGCTGGGGGTTCATCGAAGCCAGCGCGCAGTGGGTCCCCTACATGGTCCACGACCTGCGCCGGCGGCTGGAGACCCGCGGCCGCACGCTCGGCGAGTTCCCGCTGAAGGACCACAACATCTGGGTGACCTGCCAGACCGACGACGACCTGCCCTACGTGCTCAAGTACGCGGGCGAGGACAACATCCTCATCGGGACGGACTACGGGCACCAGGACCAGTCGAGCGAGATCGAGGCGATGCGGGTGATGCGCGAGGAGGGCGACGTCGAGCCGCGGGTCATCGACAAGATCATGGGCGAGAACGCGGTGAAGTTTTACGGACTGTAAGACTCACGGCCCGAGCATCCACTGGTACGCAGAGCCGCCGCGCCGACCCACACACACCTGGCCCTCCCGTTGCGCGGACACTGACGCAGCAGTAAGGTTCAGCCCTACAGGCGCTCCACACTACATGGATGGAGGAATCAGTCATGCCAATGGTGAGCCCGCACACGTTCCAGCACTTCGGCCTACCCGTCAACGACCTGAAGCGAGCCAAGGACTTCTATCTCGACGTCGTGGGCCTCAAGTGCCCCGACGAAGGGGACCCGGGCCCGGACGACCGGCAGGTCCGGCTGTACGCGGGCAACGAGGACGTCGCCGGCCAGCAGCTCGTCCTGTTCCTGCGGCGGATGGACATCGAGCGAGACTCGCCCTCGGCGAGGGACGAGAGCCTCCGGCTGGTCAGGGAAGGGGACACGATAACGGCCGCCGAGGTGGTCGAGGACGGCCGCACGCACCATGCGTGGGTCATCACCCCCGAGGAGTTCGCCCGCGTGCCGGCGGAGCTGGAGAAGCGAGGCGTCAACTACTGCCTCCAGAACCGGGGGCACGAGGTCATCTACTTCTTCGACCCGGACGGCAACCAGCTCCAGCTCACCGACCAGCTCTAGAAGCAGGCATCCCCGACCCGACCCAGCGGCCCGCCAGCAGCGTGCCGCTGACCCGCGACGGCGCGCCGCACTTCGAGGAGAGAACCCATGGCCCCTTACCAGGTCGTAGGCCAGAGCGTGCCGCGGATCGACGGCGTGGACAAGGTGACGGGCGCGGCGCGCTACACCGCGGACATCAGCCTGCCCGGGACGCTCTGGGCCCGCGCGCTCCGCAGCCCCTTCCCCTACGCCCGCATCGTGAGCATCGACACCTCCAAGGCACGCGCGCTTCCGGGCGTCCACGCCATCATCACGGGGGAGGACGTCCGGGGGATCCTGTACAGCAAGGGTCTGCGGGACGTGACGCCGCTTGCCGTCGACCGCGTGCGCTTCGCGGGCGAGCGGGTGGCGGCGGTGGCCGCCGACGACCTCGACACGGCCAAGCGCGCCGTGGACCTGATCGTGGTGGAGTACGAGGAGCTCGCCGCGGTGCTCGACCCCGAGGCGGCGCTGCTGGATGACGCCCCCATCCTCCACCCGGACATGATGAGCTACGACGGCATGCACAGGAAGCTGGAGACGCCGTCCAACGCCTTCTCCCACGAGGTGCGCGAGAAGGGGGACGTGGAGGCGGGATTCGCCGAGGCCGACGTGATCGTCGAGAACACCTTCACGATGGCGCGCGTCCACCAGGGCTACTTCGAGCCGCACTCCTGCCTGGTCTGGATCGACGACGACGGCCGGGTGCAGGTCTGGGCGTCGAACAAGGCGCCCCACAGCCTGAAGCTCGCGATGGCCACCGGCCTGGAGATGCCGCTGGAGCAGATCTGCGTGAACCCCGTCGTCATCGGTGGGGACTTCGGCGGCAAGGGCGCCGTCCAGGACGAGCCCGTGGCTTACTTCCTCGCCAAGCGGACCGGCCGCCCGGTACGGATGCTCATGGACTACACGGAGGAGCTCACGGCGGGCGCCCCGCGGCACGCGGCCAGCATCACCTGGAAGACGGGGGTCAACCGCGACGGGACGCTCGTGGCCCACAAGATGAGGGCCATCTTCAACAGCGGCGCCTACGGGGGCTTCCGGCCCCGCGCGGCCCTGGACGGCGCCTTCAACCCCATCGAGCCCTACCGGGTCCCCAACCTGTACATGGAGTCCATCCGCGTCTACACGAACAACATCCCCGGCGGCCAGATGCGCGCCTCGGGCGGCCCCCAGGCCCGGTTCGCCGGCGAGTCCCACGTCGACTGCATCGCCCGCGCGATCGGCATGGACCCGCTGGAGTTCCGCCTGAAGAACCTCATCCGCGAGGGTGAGAAGATGGCGACGGGCAACAGCTTCGCGGAGATCAAGGCGATCGAGACGCTCCAGAGGGGCGTGGCGGCGGCCGGGTACGGGTCGCCCAAGCCGCCCAACGTCGGCCGGGGCATCGCCATGCACCACCGCGCGCCGGGGAGCGGCGAGTCCGTCGTGCAGGTCACCCTCGCCCCCGACGGCTCCGTCACCATCGGCACCCCCGTCTTCGAGCAGGGGACGGGCGCGCACACCGTCATGCAGCAGATCGTGGCCGAGGGGATGGCGCTCCCGCCCGAGCGCATCGGCATCACGCTCCTGGACACCGACTCCACGCCCTTCGATTCGGGCACCGGCGCCAGCCGCGTCACGCGGATCGCGAGCGGCGCGGCCTTCCAGGCGGTCGAGGCGGTGAAGGAGGAGGTCGTCCGCCTGGCGGCGGAGCTGCTCGGCTGGCCGGAGGAGCGGTTGGCGGTCGAGGGCGAGGTCGTCGTCAACCAGAGCACGGGCGAGCGCGAGAGCTGGGCCAAGCTCCTCACCCGGGTGAACCGCACCATCCTCAAGCAGGCGATCAACCGCGACACCGGACAGTCGCCCGTCATCGGGTTCACCGCGCAGATCGCGGAGGTCGAAGTCGACACGGACACGGGGAACGTCACCCTGCTTCGCTTCACCTCCGCCCACGACGTGGGCACGATCGTGAACCCGATCGGCCACCAGGGCCAGATCAACGGCGGCGTCGTCCAGGGCATGGGCCAGGGGATGATGGAGGAGCTGATCGTGGAGGACGGCCGCGGGACCGTGACGAGCTTCGCCGACTACAAGCTCCCCACGCTCCTCGACGTGCCGGAGCTCCAGACGGTGCTGGTCGAGTCGAAGACCGGCGTCGGCCCCTACCAGGTCAAGGGCATCGGCGAGCTCGCGAACGTCCCCGTGGCCGCGGCCATCGCCAATGCCGTCGAGGACGCCGTCGGCGTGCGGATCCGCGACATCCCCATCACGGCGGAGAAGGTGCTGCGCGAGCTCCAGCGGATGGAGCGCGGGCGCTCGGGCGCGAAGTAAGCCGCACTAGGCCTGGACGGCCGGCGGCGCCTCGACCGTCAGGTGCGGGAAGTGCTCACGCCACGTCTCGCCGGCCGGGATGAACTCCGCGATGGTGTCGATGTGCGTCATCGGCGCCTCCGCGTCCATGCTCACGTGCGGGGGCGGGTCGCCGCGCTCGAGCGCCTCGATGGCCTTGAGCAGCCGGTGCCGGACCGCGATCACGCCCATGTCGCTCACGCCGAGGTGCTCCGAGCGGCGGTCGTAGATGTGCCCCATGGACTCGGTCGCCATGCCGTCGTGGGGGAGGAAGTCGGTGCCGAGGCCCAGGAACGTCTTCGTGCGCTGCTCCTCGCGGTCGATCAGGTAGTCGTTGGACGCGTTCCGGAAGCGCCGGAAGCTCTCGTCGATCTGGTCGCGGCGCGGGATCGGATCGCCCGGCTGACGCGGCTCCTTGGCCATGCCGAAGTCCCAGCGCCAACAGTGCTCGTCGTCGATGGGCACGTACATGTGCACCTCTTTGGTGCGGGCGGGGATCCAGCAGGACACCGGCATGACGAAGCTCGAGACGCGGACGTAGGTCTCCTCGTCGCCGGGCTCCCCCCGCGAGGCGATGAGCCGGACGCCGAAGTCGGTGTCCTCGGTCTCGTAGCGCGGCATCTTGCCGCGGTAGAGGTCCTCGTAGCTCTCGTCCTTGAAGATGCGGTGCAGGAAGTTCAGGTGGGCGGAGTCGCACTCGCCCTCGAGCCCCTGGAGCCAGCTGCAGTCGAGGAACGACTTGGTGACGTAGGTGCGGTCGGCCGGCAGGTCGGTCCACGTGTAGTGGGGGAACGCGCCCATGGCCTCGCGCGGGCCCATGTAGGCGAAGACCATGCCGGCCACCTCGTGCGTCGCGTACGCCGGGTGCTTCACCTTGTTCTTGAACGTGCTCTCCGGCCCCTCGGCAGGGGTCTCGAGCACGTTGCCCTCGACGTCGTACTTCCACCCGTGGTAGCCGCACCGCAGGCCGCACTCCTCGTTGCGCGCGAAGAAGAGCGACGTGCCCCGGTGCGAGCAGTGCTCGGCGAGCAGTCCGATGCGCCCGTCGGTATCGCGGAAGGCGACCAGGTCCTCGCCGAGGATGTGCACGCGCACCGGCGGGCAGTCGGCGTCCGGTATCTCCTCGGAGAGCAGCGCGGGGATCCAGTAGCGGCGCATGAGGCCGCCGAGTGGCGTGCCGGGGCCCGCCTGCGTGAGGAGGTCGTTCTGCTCTTTCGTGAACATGCATGCAACTCCCGCATCCAGCCGCCCCAGTGTAGCCGTGCGCCCCGGCGTTGTGGAGCGGACCGGGCGCCGGGGGCCGTTACCCGCGCAGCCGCGGCCCTATCCCCGCAGCCGCGGGATGAACTCGGCCATCTGCGAGGACGTGCCTACCTTGGCGAGCGCCTCCTCGAAGAGCTCGTGGATCATGGGCTCCTCGTCCTCGTACTCGATCTGTCCGCCGCCGAGCTTCACGCTCACGTCGGTGTCGCCCTCCATCGGCGACCCCAGCGAGAAGAAGTACTTCTGGGAGTTCCAGCGGAACGCGAGGTAGCGGGCGGGCGTCGTGCCGCCGTTGAAGTGCTGGTGGAACCAGCCGTTGGGCGGGACGACCATCGCGCCGGGCTTCCAGTCCACCCGCTCCATGCCGTCGTGCGGGCTGCCGTGGGAGGGCCACAGCAGCGAGTAGCCCATGCCCTTGACGATGATGACGTGGGCGCCGGGGCCGTGGCGGTGCGCCTTCTTGTAGGTGCCCACCGGGAACTCCGAGATGTGGGCCGTCTGGGTCTGCTCGGCCAGCTCCAGCTTGATGTGGGCGCCGCCCGCGCCGCGCTCCTTCCACGTGAACGTGGTGAACGTCTCGATGTCGGGAACGAAGTTCGTCTCCCACGCATTCGTCCGGCCGTTGACCGAGCTGAACATGGTCCCCTCGCCCGAGAAGGCCTTGGCGGGGCTCACGCGGTCCTCGAAGACATACGGGTTGTCGAAGATGAAACCGTCGTTGTGGAACAGGTTCATCGTGAGCGGGGCGGTGGTCACCGCGACGAACCGCGCGGGCTCCGTGCCGCTGCCGTTGAGGTGCTGGTGCCAGGTGTTGATGGGCACGGAGAACACGCTGCCCTTGTGCCATTCGAAGCTGATGCGGCTCTTGGGGTCGTCGCCGACGAGGGTCGCGCCACGCCCGGACAGCACGTAGATGTTCTTCTCGAAGAGGTGCCGCTCCGGCGCCATCTTCTTGCCCGGCTCGATCTCCGCCACGTAGGCGTCGTTGGTGTTCCCCGCCCCGTCCAGGTTGATGTAGGTCCCCAGGCATTCGAGGCGGGCCCAGGGCTTGACCTCGACGGCCCGCAGGTCGTCGACGGCGAACCCCGTGATGATGGGGATGCCCTCCGTCGCCTGGAACGCGGCGTAGCCGCCCACCTGGACGATCCGCTCCTGGTCCTCGCGCAGCTCCGGCTTCGACGTGGTCATGCTCGCCTCCTCGTACCGGCAGCGGCGGCGGTGCCCGCCATTTTGAAACGCAGCGTGGCTCTTGTACACCGCGCTCCGGGGAGCGTCAAGGGAGCGCCGCCGCGCGCCCCCCTACGTCTCCAGCGTGCCCGCCGCGAAGATCTCCTCGTCGCCAAGCTTGCGGCTCGTGATGCCCTGGGCCGCGTTGTACTCGATGAAGCGGTCGATCAGGTTGCGGTTCGCGGCCACGCCGTAGACCCACGGGTCGCCCCACGCGGCCGTCTGCTCGACGAGCCGCTCGCGCAGGTAGACGACCGAGAAGCCGGCGCGGTCGTTCAGGATGTCCTCGTACGCCCGCGTCTTGGCCGCCTCGAAGCCGTCGTAGAGCTTCCGCGCGAGGTCCGGGTGCTCCCGGTCGAGCGTCTTGCTCATCACGATGAGGTGCATCACCGGGTACACGCCCGTCTCGTCGTACAGCTTCTTGTCCTCGGCCTGGTAGTCGAAGAGGCGCCTGACGCCCGGGTCGCCTTCGAGCCGCTCCCAGGCCGCCCCGTCGGAGATGTCGGTCATGATCGCGTCGACCTCGCCGTCGAGGAGGCGGTCCCAAGGCGCCTTCGACGGCCCGTCCGGGTGCTCGATGTGCGTCTCGACGTGCAGCGGGAAGACGGCGCCCTTGCGGTTGACGACCCACCGGAAGCTCGAGACGTCGACCCCGTGGCGCCCCTGGAGCAGCCCGGCGAGCTGGATCGTGATGCCCGTGGGGTACGAGGCCGTGCCGATGCGCTTGCCCGCCAGGTCGCCCGGCACCTCGATCCCCGCGTCGTTGCGGACGAACAGGTACTGGTAGAGCGACTTGCGCTTGATGAACAGGGGCAGGCCGATGAGCTCCCACCCGGCCTCGATGGCCGAGAGCCAGTAGCCGCCGTTGAGGTCGCACAGGCCGAAGTCCCCGGTGCGCAGGTCGGGCTGGTCCTCCCAGACCATGGCGGGCGTGGCCACCGGCTTGAGCGTCACGCCGGGGATCTCGATGCGCCCATCGAGCAGCGGCATCGTGTGGTCGTAGCGCATCTTGGGGAACAGCAGGTCCATGCGGGGGCCTCCATGTGCCGAACGGCGCCCTGTCATCCTGAGCCGATAGGTGAAGGATCTCGCAGCCCTGCGCTGCGCGAGCGCTGAGAACTGGGACGAGACCCTTCGCTTCGCTCAGGGTGACAGACCGGCGCGGAGCCGGTCAAGCGCGGCGGCGGGGGGCGTCAGCGCGCCAGCGGCTGGCCCGCCGTCTCGGCCCGATGCCTCGTCCAGAAGCGGCGTAAGGCGACGAGCGCCCATAGCGCCTCGACGCCCGTTATCGGGTAGGCCTGGACGAGCGCGCTGTAGGCGGCCGTGGCGGCGGAGGCCCCGGCGAAGGCGAGCACGAGCCACTTGGAGCGCGCCTCCTGCCAGTACGCGAGCAGCATGACGGAAACGGCGATGGTCCCGAATACGGTGAGCATGATGCGGCCCCGAATGCGGTGAGCATGATGCCGCATTGTACGCGCGCGCAGCACGCTCCCTTGCGGCGCCCGGCATCCCTCACTAGAATCGCGCTCTCAGGCACCCTCGTGCGAGACCATCGGAGGTGAGCCGTGGCGACCGAGCAGCTCGAGCGCGTGATCGACGGCGACGGCCACGTGATGGAGGACCTGAGCGCCGTGGCGGGCCACATGGGGCCCGCGTACCAGCGGGGCGGCCGCGACCCGTTCCCGCCCCTCGACCACCTGCACGCCGCCAACCCGCACACCTCGCCCCCGGGGTCCTTCGCCCCCGTCGAGCTCGACGGCTGGATCGAGTTCCTGGACGACGTGGGCATCGACGAGACGGTGCTCTACACGACCCGCGGCCTCGCCTTCGGCAAGGTCATCAGCCGCGATTGGGCCATCGAGCTGGCCCGTGCCTACAACGACTGGCTCTACGAGACGTACCTCTCCAAGAGCCCGCGGTTCAAGGGGATGGGGCTGATCCCGCTCCAGGAGCCGCGCGAAGCGGCCGCCGAGCTCCGCCGCATCGTGCGGGAGCTCGGCATGTGCGGCGCGATGCTGCCGTCCACGGGCGCGGCGCAGGCGCACCTCGGCGACGAGCGCTACTGGCCGATCTACGAGGAGGCGAGCCGCCTGGGGTGCGCCCTCGGCATCCACGGCGGCGCGCACGAGAACCTCGGCATGGACGACCTGAGCCCCTACGCGCCGGTCAACGCGCTCGGGCACCCGGTGGGCCAGATGGTCGCCTTCGCCGGCATCGTGTTCAACGGCATCTTCGACAAGTACCCAGGGGTCCGCATCGGCTTCCTGGAGGCGGGCGCCGGCTGGTTCCTCACCTGCGTCGAGCGCTTCGACCGCTCCTGGGCCAGCCACGTCCAGCACGACCCGCGCGGCCGCTTCCTCGACCTCCGCAAGGGCGAGTCGCTCCTGGACTACATCTGCCGTCACGTCGATGAGGGCCGCATCTTCGTGGGCGTCGAGGGCAGCGAGCCGACCATCCCCTACGCCATCGACATGGTGGGCAACAAGCCGTTCATCTACTCGTCCGACTTCCCCCACGAGGTCAACAACGAGACGTGCAAGGAGGAGATCGGCGAGGTCCGGGAGAGCGAGAAGCTCTCCACCGACGACAAGGCCGCGATCCTGCACCGCAACGCGGAGCGCTTCTATGCGCTCGGGGGCGCCGCGGGCTGAGGGACAGCTTCGCCGGGGCGCACCCCGGTCCCGATGGGCGGAACGCTTGCCGTCTGCGGCCTAGCGCACGCTCTTGATGAACTCGTAGAGCGCCCGTCAGCTCGTCGTCATCGAGCAGCCCGATGGTCTCCCACGGCATCTCGTCGGGATCGAGCGGGCCGCGCGTCGGGCTCAGCCCGGTGCGCATCGTCGTGATGAACTGCTCGGCCGTCCAGGCCTTCACCGTGACGAGGTTCGGGCCCAGGGGCAGGAAGGTTTCCGTCCCTCCGGAGAGGTCGTCGCCGTGGCAGAGGGCGCAGTCGATGAAGCCGGCGACGTACGCCCCGTACTCGGCCGTCGGCCCCCGCTGCACGGCGCGCTGGAGCTCGGCGTCCGACCACTCACCGATGCGTCCACCCGGCGTCAGGTTCGGCGGGGTGCGCGAGGTGCCACGCCCGCCGCGACGGCGAGGGCGACCAGGGCCAGCCAAACCACGATGTTGCCGAACACGGCACTCCTCCTATCTACGGGGAGGGACGAGCCGGGACAGGGATGCCGGAACCGGGGGGGGGCTGGCCGGCTTAGGTCGCGCCCTCGGAGTGCGTCCCCTCGAAGAGGGCGATGACCTCTTCCGCCGGCACATCGGCGACGGAGCCCACCGGTATCTCCGGGTTGTCCATGGAATCGACGTACCGGACGTTGACCGACTCGTTGTCCTCCGCGACTCCCAATACCTCGGCGAGGCTTCCGTCCGAGAGCGTCACCTGGTCCCCCTTCGAGAGGGTTGCTGCATTCATCCGCGTCTCCTCATGGGTGAGCGGCCCGCGTCCGCGGCCTCACCGGGGTGCGATGTACCCGACCTCCGCGGCTTCCTTCTCGACCTTGTCCGGCACGCCGAACCCGGCCTCCGCGGCCCGCTCCTGCGAGATGGGGCTGTACTTGCCCGACTGCCCGGTCCCGATGGCGCCGGCCTCCAGACGCTCGAAGATGACCTCGCCGGAGCGGCCCCGGAAGGTGGGGTCGTCGCGCTCGTGGGGCACGTGGATCGACACGTTGGCCGCCGGGTCGCGGAACGTATTCATGGGGTCGCCGCCGTCCGCGACGATCGCCATCTGGTCGCGCAGGAGCCTCCGGTACAGGATGATCCCCTTGTCCGACCCACCGAGCATCTCCGTCCACCGCGGGGTGATGGGCCCCTGGGACTGCCAGGCGTAGTTGTCCTGGCCGCTGTTGTTGTCCATCACTTCCCAGATGGGCACGCCCTCGGCGTCCACGCCGGGGAGCGGCACCTCGTACACCGGTATGTCCTCGGACCGCTGCTCGGGGTCCTCCGGGCGCTTGGGATACGTCTTGTACCACCAGTACAGGGTGTGCGTGTCGTCGATCGGCACGCGGATCTGGTCCTGGCGCAGCATGTTCGGGAAGCAGATGACGTGGCCGATGGCCCAGTTCGGATGGGTCTCGTCTTCTCCCTCGAGCACGCGCCGCTTGACGATGCCGTGCTCGAAGATGTCGAAGCCGATCTTCACGTGCTTCCGCTGCTTGGTCTGGGTCCGCCAGAAGCCCGGGTCGTCCTCCGCGCCACGGTTCCCCAACCGCTCCAGCGCGTAGTTCGAGAAGTAGGTGTGCAGCCACTCCACGTGGACCGGGTCGAGCGAGTTCTCCATGATCTGGAGCCAGTTGCACGGCAGCACCGCCCATCCGATATCGCGGACGGTGTCGGGCTCGACGAACGCCTCCCAGTGCGGGACCATCGGCCGCGGCTCGGGGCCGAGCCAGGCCCAGAGCATCCCGCCGAGCTCCTCGACGGGGTATGCCTTGATCTTGACCTTGTGCTTGAAGACGCTGTCCGGGGCCTCGGCGGGCTGCTCCAGGCACTGCCCCGTGGCGTCGTAGAGCCAGCCGTGGTAGGGGCAGCGCAGGCCGTTGTCCTCCGGGATGCCCCAGAGCATGTTGGTGTTGCGGTGGGCGCAGGCGTCCTGGATCAGGCCGTAGTTCCCCGAGCGGTCCCGGTAGAGCACGAGGCTCTCGCCAAGCAGCTTCACGGCACGGGTCGGGTGCGCGTGGAGCTGGGTGACCGTGGCGACGGGCATCCAGTAGCGCCGGAACAGCTCGCCCATGGGCGTTCCGGGCCCGACCTGCGTGAACCGCTCGTTCTGCTCTCTCGTGAGCATCGCCGCTTCCTCCCGGACCATCGAGTTATGGGGCGAGACACCCGCGTCGGAAGCCTACCGACGCCGTATCGCAACGTCAACCGCATCGTGGGCGGCCGCCCACGGCCCCACCCGTTGCGGCGCGCTCGCGCCTCTTCGAGAAGAGGAGTGCTAGGATGCGCGCGCCGCTGGGCGCTCGTCTCCAGCCGTACCGCGTCGCGTAGGGGGACAGCATGAGGAGAAAGAGCTTGTTCGCAGTTGCGGCGGGGCTGGGAGTAACCGGCCTCGCCGCTCTCGGCTTGTTCTCTGGCCTATTCCAAGCGGGGACCGCCACGGTGACGGGCGGTGAGACTCGTGAGGGCATCGCGGTGCACGGCCGTTGGACCATCGAGGTGCGGGACCCCGACGGCACGCTGGTGGAGCGCCGGGAGTTCGACAACGCGCTGGCGACTCAAGCCCCGGCGCTCCTCGCGGAGCTTGCAGCAGGCTCAAGGACCTCGGGGATATGGAGGATCGATCTCGCCGGAGGGTCCGGAAACAACCCGTGCGCAGGAGGGGCGTCCCCCTGTTTCATCGTCGAGACCGCCGCCGGTGGATCGGGAAGTACCTTTCCCACGCTGACGGTGAGCGTGCCCAGCAGCGGGCCGAACAGTGCGAAGCTGGTGCTGTCCGGTACCGCCACCGCGCAGCACGATAGTCAGATCCTGCTGGTGAGGACCTCGCTGGGTCATTGCGACCCCACCGTGGCGCCCAGCACGGACTGCGTTGGGTCAAACATGAGCTTCAGCCCCATGACCGCCGCTGTCCTCTCGCCTGCTGTGAGCGTCGTCTCCGGTCAGCAGATCCAGGTCACCGTGGTCATCACCTTCTCCTAGGGGTGGACAGTGGTGATGACGATACGCCTCGCCCTCGGTGCACTCCTCCTGCTGGTGACCCTGGTGGGGCTGCCCGCGTGTGCCGGCACCCGGGCCACCGCCACCCCTGATGGAGAGCCGATCGAGCTCGTCGTGGACGAATCTATCGCCGTGAGCGACGATGCCCAGGTTCTCCCGTCTGTCATCATCTCCGTGGACGAGGCCGTCGCCGTCGCCGACGATGTGCAGGTCCTCCCATCCCTCGTCATCTTCGTGAGCGAAACGATCGCCGTAGCCGACGACGCCCAGGTCCTCCCGGTACCTCAGCCAACCGCCGCCCCTGCCCCCACCCCGATGCCGGCGCCCTCGCCTGAGCTCGACCTGGCGATCGAGAAGCTCCTGGATAGTGCATTCCACTACGGCCGGTCCGGCTCCTACGCCTTCCGGATATGGAACGTGGGCGCGGGGATCGCCCGCAGCCCGATCACCATGGTGGACGACCTGCCGGACGGCTTCACCTTCGACTCCTACTCCGATCCCTTCACCACGGACTGGGCCTGCACCGCCTCGGGCCAGCGAGTGACCTGCGCATATAACGGCCCGGATATCTCCCCAGGCGGCTTCCTTCCCGCGCTCGTCGTGACGGTGACGGTCGCTCCCATCGGGGAGTTCCCCGAGGGTTCCGGGGCGGTGGAGAACTGTGCCCAGATACGACAGCGCGACGACGTGAACCCTGCGAACGACGAGAGCTGCGTCAGCACCGCCGTCACGCCCTCCGGCGCCGCGGCCTGACCTAGCGCGTTGCGCCGCGTGCCCCGGCCCTGTACGGTGCGGCCCGTCCCGTCTGGACAGACGCATGGTGCGTGAAGCCCGCACGCGTGATGCGTGCGGTTCAAGGAGCGGCGATGAGCGACGAGCAGGTCCCGTGCGGGTACGCCTCGGAGGGCCAGGGCTCGACGCCGCTGGCGGCCGCGATCGACGGCGGGTCCATGCGCGCACAGGGGATCGAGGCCACGCTCACCAAGCAGGGCAGCGCCCACGCGGTCGTCGACGGACTCCTCTCCGGCCGCATCGTGTTCGGGAACCTGGCCGCGCCCGCGCTCGTCCACGCGGTGGGCCGCGGCGAGCAGCTCGTGTTCCTGGCGGGCGGCGTGAACCAGCAGTTCCTGGTCGCGCGCCCCGGCGCGACGCTTGAGGACGTCCGCGGCCAGCCTCTGGGCGCGAGCAGTGGAGCCGACCTGGGCGAGTTCCTGTGCAGGATCACGATGGACCGCGTCCTGGGAGCCGAGAGCGAGATCCGCTACCTGGGCGGCAGCCGCGCGCGGTTCGAGGCCATGCTCCGCGGGGAGATCGCGGCCTCGCCGCTCTCGCCGCCGCTCGCCATCGAGGCGAAGCACGCCGGATGCCCGTGGCTCTTCGACTACGCCGAGCTTGGCCTGAATTTCGCCATCGGCGGCATCGCCGCACGCCGCGAGACGGTGCAAGAGCGCCCGGACCTCGTGGCGCGCTTCCTGCGGGGCTACCTCGCGGGCCAGCGCCACTACAAGGCCGACCGCGACTTCGGAGCGTCGCTGCACGAGCGCTACGGCGAGACGAGCAGGGCGATCGCGGAGGAGACCTACGACGTGACCCACGCCGGGTTCCGGGACGTGCCCGACCCGGCGACCGAGGGCATGCAGATGCTGATCGACTTCTGGAAGGAGAAGGAACTGCTGAGCGGGTCGTTCGCGCTCAGCGACGTGGTGGACTCAGCGCCCGTGCTGGCGGTGACCAGCGCCTAGGGGTGCGCGGTGAACCGCGCGGGGGGCTGCGCGGGGGACCGGGCCGGCGCGACCCCGCTCTCGGGCGAGGCCACGTACGTCAGGATGACGTCGGCCGCGCCCTCGACGCGCTGCGCCGCGCAGTCGCGATAGCGCGCCGCGAGGATGGCGTCGAGGAGCCGCATCGTGGGCTCGGCGTCCTTCCCGCCCGCCATCACCTGCTTCAGCGCCGCGGCCTGTGTGAACTGCTCGAGCACGTGTGTCTGAAGGCGGGTCAGCCCCTGCGGCAGTGCCACTGGCTCCGCGACGATCCGGCTCGCTCGGTCCTGTCCCATGTCTCCCCCCCATCGGAACGGGTCTTGTCTCTCGGGGAGAGTCTCGCCCCTTGGGCGCGCGAAGGGCTCGCCCGTGCGGGCGAGCACGCGGGTGATTGGCGCTCATCCGACCGGGCGATGCAGAGCAGAGGCCAACGCCCGGTAGACCTTCTCGGCCGTGATCGGGAGGCTGCGGACCCGGACGCCGACGGCGTCCTCCACGGCATTGGCGATGGCCGGCGCAACGGGTGGGTTGGGGTTCTCGCCGATGCCCTTGATGCTGTAGGGGCCGACGCCCTCGGCCGGCTCCAAGAGCACGGTGTTGAACTCTCCCGGCAGGTCCTCGATGGTCGGTATCTTGAAGTCGGCGAAGCTGGTCGTGGTGACGCGGCCGTCCTCCACCTTCACCTCCTCCATGAGCCCGTAGCCGATGCCCTGGACGACGGCGCCGTTGATCTGGCCCTGGTGGCCGATGGGGTTCAGCACCGTCCCGACGTCGTGGGCCGTCGTGAAGCGCAGCAGCTTCACCTCGCCCGTCTCGGCATCGACCGACACCTCGGCGACCTGCGCGGTGAAGGCGGTGACGGGCGAGCGGCCGGTGGTCTTGTGGACGGCCTCGGCGCGAACGGCGCGTCCGGCCCGCGTCAGCACGCGGGCCCAGGGGTGCCGGTCGCCGGTCTCCTTGCGGACGACGTTCGGCCCGTCGAGCGATAGCTCCTCGCGGGGCCACTCCAGGATGTCGGAGGCCAGATCGAGCATCTCCTCCCTCGCCTCACGCCCGGCCTGGAAGGCCGAGCCGGTGGCGATGTGCGTGCCGCGGCTGCCGCCGATGCCGGAGTCGAAGGGCATGGCGTCGGTATCGAGGACGTCCATGGTGATGTCGCCGGGCGACATCGAGAGCTCCTCCGCGACGCATTGGCGCAGGGTCGTGTACGTCCCGGTGCCCTGCTCGAACACGGACGTGCCGACGACGACGCTGCCGTCGGGGTTCATGCTCACGGAGATGGCGGACTCGCCACCGCCGGGCGCGCGGAAGCCCATGGCGACACCGCGGCCGACGCCCGGCGCCTTGGGCGCGCCGTAGCCGGCCCGCTCGACCGCCGCCTCGAGGGTCTCGCGGGCGCGCACGCCCCGGTAGCGGTCCCCCTCGGTCGTCTCGTCGCCCTCGGTGATGAGGTTCTTGAGACGGAACTCCACCGGGTCCATCCCGATGGCGCGCGCGACGCAGTCGATGTGGGACTCGGCCGCGAAGAAGCCCTGCGGCGAGCCGGGCGCGCGCATCTGACCGCCGGGGAGGTTGTTGGTGTACACGCGCATGACCTCGATGTGCACGTCCGGTATGCGGTAGAGCCCGGCGCTATGGCCCGCGCCGGCCAGGTTCGCTCCGGGCCTCAGGCCGCCGTAGGCCCCGCCGTCGAAGATGACCTGGATCCGGTGCGCGAGGAGCGTGCCGTCGCGCTTCACGCCCGTCTTGAGCCGCAGCACGCCCGCGTGCCGGGGCGCCGCGGCCGTCAGCTCGTCCGTGTAACCCATGACCATCCGGACGGGCCGTCCGGTGCGGAGCGCCAGGAAGCAGCAGAGAGGCTCGTCGAGCGCGGCACCCTTGCCGCCGAAGTCGCCACCGATGGCGACGGGGTTGACGCGGATGCTGTCCTCCTCGCGCCCGAGGGCGGCGGCCAGCGTCTGCTTCAGGCCGTGGGGAGCCTTGGTGGCCGACCAGACCTGGAGCTTGCCCTCCCCGTCGGCCCAGGCGAGGCAGGCGTGCGGCTCCATGTACGCCTGGTGCGTGCGCGCCACCGTGAACTCGTTCTCGACGACGACGTCCGAGGCCGCGAACCCCGCCTCCACGTCGCCCTTCGTCGTCACGTCGCGCGCATACGCGTTCGATGGCGGGTCGAGCTGCTCGGGCAGACCGTCGTAGCTGTTCACGTCCGGGTGGAGCAGCAGGGCGCCCTCGCGCATCGCCTCGATGGGATCGAAGATCGCCGGCAGCTCCTCGTACTCCACGTCGATGAGCGCGGCGGCCGCGTCGGCGGTCGCGGCGTCCTCGGCGGCGACGGCCGCCACGCGCTCGCCGATGTAGCGCACGACGTCCTGGGCGAGCACGGGCACGTCCTTGTACCGGCGTCCATAGCGGATGCCGCGCACGTCGGCGCCCGTCATCACGCCGTGGACGCCGGGGAGCCGCTCCGCCTTCGAGGTGTCGATACGGAGGATGCGCGCGTGGGAGAAGGGGCTGCGCAGCACCGCGCCCCACAGCATGCCGGGCAGCCACAGGTCGCCGGTGTAGCGGGTCGCTCCCGTGGCCTTGCCCACCACGTCGGTGGGGGTTGGCTGACCGATCACGCGATACGGAACCATGCCGATCCTCCTAGAGGGGCGCCGGTGCCCAAAAGCCGAATGCGACGCCGTGGCCCGTGCCGGCGAGGGAGCGGTAGCAGGGCTCGTAGCCGACGAGCGTCATGCGGGAGGGCTCCATCGCGCCCGCCACCGTGACCCAGTTGAGGATCTCCGGGGTGCCCGGTGCGGCGTTGAGGCGCCCACGGTCGAGGGCGCACAGCGTCTCTGTGTCCCCACCCACGAGGGCATCGATCACCGTGTGGTCGAGCTCCTGGTCGATGATCTGGTGGCTCAGGCCGCCGGAGGCCATGATGCCCACCCGGCGCTCCGCGCCCCACGACTCGATGGCGCGGCGCAGCGCCCGGCCCAGCGCGTAGCACCGGGCGGGGGTTGCCTGATTCGGCAGGTAGCGGCTGAGCATGAAGGGCACCATCGACACGCCGCCCTCGGGCAGGAAGCGCTGGTAGAGGAACGTGAAGGCCTCGTCCAGCGCCACCCCTTCCCTCATCTGGTCGGTGGCGGCGATGTCGAAGCCGTCCTCGATCAGCGTCTCGATCAGGTGGTTCGCCAGGTCCGGCTCCCCGGGGAACAGCTTGATCTCCGGCGCCGGGCGCTCGCCCGACGGCGGCTGGAAGCGGGTCGCCGGGTCGCGGGACCCACGGCGCTGGCCCACCGGCAGCTCGGCGCCCCGGAATACCCCGAACACCGGCTGGTTGTCCTCCGGCCAGGTGCGGTGCGGGTTGCTGACGACGACGATCGCGTCGAGCTCCGCCGCACGAAGCCGGTCGTTGAGGTCGGCGAGGCCGGCCTGGTTGGCCTCGTGCCGCGCCGTCTGCCGTTCGAGCGTGATCTCCTCGTCCAGCCCCGGCGGGGCATCGCGGAGCAGCGCTTCGAAGTCGTAGCGGGGGTCGCGGGCGTCCCCTTCGCCCAGGCGCTGCCACACCTCGGGCGGCGACTGGATCGTGGGCCCGTGGGAGCTGCCGATCCCCAGGACGAGGTGTGCCATGTGAAGTTCCTCTCTATGCGTCTGTGCGACCCGTTTGGATCGCCTGGGCGTCTGCGGCCGTTGGTCGCCCGGTCGGCCGGGGCGGGAGCCCGGAGCGTCGGTCGGGAGTCTAGCACCGGCGGCGCCACGGAGCCACGCACGCGGGAAAACGGCCGCTCCGTGCCGCGTGCGGCGTTGACATCGAGTCGCGAGCATCAGACGATGCGGAAAGATACTTCGTTCGCGGGAGCGAGGCGGAAGAGGAACACCGTACGCTCGCCACCGACCGGAACGGGTACGGCCAAAGCACCAGGAGCGTTTGTCATGGCGATCAGCGAGGCCCGATGGGGCCTCCCCCAAGCCAGCCTCTCGAAGCCCACGAAGGTTCGGATCGCTCTCGGCGGCTCGGCGGTCTACGCCGCGACACACGTGCTGCTCCTCCAGCCACTGCTTGGCGACGCCTCGGGCATCTTGGGGATGGCCCCCGTCCTGCTGTTCGCCATGCTGTTCGGGGCAGCGGGAGGCGTGCTCGCGGCCGCGGCCGCCATGCCCTTCCTGATGCTGACCGCCTTCGTCCTGTCGGACCGCGCGTGGCTCGACTGGCTATGGCCGGCGGGCACCCTCGGAACGATGGCGCTCGTCGCGACCGGCGCGCTCGCGGGTCACTACCGAGACCTGCACGCCCGCCTGAAGGCCACCGAGGCTCGCGCCGCCATCGCCCCCGCGCGCCCCACCCACGGGCCACGCGTCCGCGCCTACCCCGGGCCCACGGCGTCCGGCCGGCACACCGCGGACGTCCCATCGAGGCTCGATCTCGCCAGGGGCGTCGAGCAGCTGAGCGGGCGGGAAGCAGACGTGCTCCGCCTGGTCGCGGGGGGGCTCCCCAACAGAGAGATCGCAGAGACGCTGGGCATCAGCCTGCACACCGTGAAGACGCACGTCAGCGTGATCCTGCAGAAACTCGCCGTGCCGAATCGGACGAGCGCGGCCGGCGTTGCCCGCAAGCTCGATATCATTGACTAGGCGGCCCTCCGCCCACGCGCTCGGCGCACTCGTCCTCCTCGCCACCTGGCTCACGGCGTGCGCGCCCCCGGCGCAGGAGCCGCCGCAGACGCCCTCCCCTCCGGCCGAGCCACCAGGCTCGGCGTCCACGATAACCGCTACGCCGACGTCAACGCCGAGCCTGGTGCCCACGCCTACGCCGACGCCCGCCGGCGCCCCAACGCCGACGCCCATGCCCACGGCGGCCGCAGCGCCGGAGGCCACGGCCACGCCCACCACGTCCCCCACGCCCACCACGACGCCCACGCCCACCACGTCCCCCACGCCAACGCCGACGCTCGACCCGTGCAAAGCCCCCTACGAAGCCATCCTCGTCTCGGGCCCCACCGGGCCGGAGGGCGCCGACGGAGACCGCGTCTTCCGCTCCCTCACGGTCCACCCCGACGACGCCGACACCGTCATCCTCGGCACCGAGCGCAACGGCTTCGTCCGCAGCTCGGACGGCGGCGCCACCTGGACGCGCCTCCGCACCGGCCTGCGGTCCGACTTCCTGTACCCGGAGATCTGGGACATCGCCTTCGCGCCCAGCGACCCATCGGTGCTGATGGCGGCCACGCTCGACTCGCCCGGCCCCACGATAGGCTCCGCGCCGAGCGTGATCGCGGGCATCTACAGGAGCACCGACGGCGGGCAGAGCTGGCGGCAGATGAACTGCGGCTTCGGGACCTCGCGGGTGAACTCCGTGTGGCTCGACCCCACCGACCCGCTGATCGCGGTGGCGGGCCTCGAGGGCGGCGCCCCGTCGTTCTCCGGAGGCGGGACCGGCATCGCGGACTACTACGAGGGCGGGCTCTACCGCACGGTCGACGGCGGGGAGTCGTGGGCGCGCGTGCCACTGGGCCCCGACGACGGCAGGAACGGCTACCTGGAGATGAAGACGCTGCCCGAGCGGCCCCGAACGATCATCACCTTCGCGATGAACCACGACGACCTCTCTCAGAACCTGGGGTTCGCGCGCAGCACCGATGCCGGAGCCACCTGGGAGCTCTTCGCCGGCGAGCTCCGGCACAAGCCGATCACGAGCTTCGCCGTCTCGGCCGACGGCGGGGTCATCTACGCGAACGAGGAAGGCACCTACTTCGGGTGGGTCTCGCGCGACGCCGGGGCGACGTGGACGAGGAGCGCCATCGTGCAGGTCAACGGTCCGATCGCCGTCTCCCCCGCCGACCCCGACCTCGTGATCTTCTCCGCATTCGACGCCCTGCGCCGCTCGAGGGACGGGCTCCGGAGCGTGCAGACGGTCGTGGCCGCGCCGCAGGTCGAGGCGCAGGGCGGGCTGAGTCCCTTCCGTGAGATCGTCTTCGCACCGTCGGACCCGAGCGTCGTGTACGCGGAGGCGGACGGCTACTTGCTCTACCGCAGCGACGACGCCGGAGCGACCTGGCGGCTCGTGGCGAACGTGCGCGCCGACGTCCTCAACGCGGTGCCGTAGGCGGCCTAACGCTGGTCGAAGATCCTGGGCGGGTTCGGGGACGCGGAGCCGACGGCGACGAGCTGGTCGATGGTGGCGTGCAGAAGGGCGTGCACGGTCCCGACGTCGGCGATGTCCCGAAGGAGGGAGCGGTCCTGGAAGAAGAGCGACGCCACGTCCCCGGGGAGCTCCGGGACGAGGGACGCCAGCCACCCCTTCTCGTCCTGCTCCGTCCTGAGGCGTATCGTCGGCTGCGCCTGAACCAGATCCCGGATCGCTCGCGGCTCGAAGAGCTTGCGCAGCTTCGCCTCGTCGCTGGTCTCGATGGTGAACTCGTAGTCGAAGTCGCCGAACCCGAAATCGATCGCGGGTGGCTTCAACAGCTTCTGGATCCGCTCGAACTCCTGCTCCCACGACGGCCCCTCGGCGGTCGGCCACTTCCTGCGGCGCTCGTAGATCCGGTCGCCCACCAGACGGCGCCGCTTGAGGTCGAGCCTGAAATCGTCGCGCGCGACGAACGGGATGCCGATCCGCGACACCTTGCGCGGACCGAAGAACAGCGGCGGAGGCCCCTCCTCCGGCGAGTCGATATCGAAGATGACGCTCCAGCCGTCCATACGGCTCACCACGACGGTGTGGCCCGGAGGCGTCCGGACCGGCGCGCCGTCAAAGGCCTTGACTATCTCTCGCTTGACGACTTCCTGGCGCGACGTGAAAAGCCCCATACGATCCCGTTCCCCTCTCGCCTCTTGCGTGCGCCCCGTGATCCCCCGCACGGCTCGGCGCCGGAGAGGCATGATAGCAGCCAGGGGGTCCGGCGATGCGTCAGCGCTTCTTGTACTCCGGCCGCGGCAGCTCGACCGCCGCGCCCTGGGCCGCGCACTCCCGGACGTAGAGGTCGTAGACCTCCGGGGCCTCGGACGTAGGCGCCCACGCCGTCGCGGTGGCCCTTCTTGTAGGTGCCCGTCGGGAAGCTGCTGCAGTGCACCGCCATCGAGTTGTTGGCGATCGCGAAGTTCGTGAGCTGCCCACCGGCGCCCCGGTTCGCGTTGTAGTCCAGCCCGAAC
>JADFQE010000075.1 GCA_022561985.1 Chloroflexota bacterium | reverse complement strand
GGTGGGGGGTTCTCGCCGCTCCCGGCCAGCCAAGGCCAGTGCCGGGAGCGGCGCTTCTCATGCGCGTCCGCCTCGGGGGAGGGCCCCCTGAGCGGACGGGGGTGGTCTAGTTCGCGGCCTGTGCCGAGCCGCGGAGGAACGGGGGCAGGTCCAGGGTCGACTCCCCGCCCAGCGCGTCGCGTAGGAACTCGGAGATCGCCTCGTCGTGGAGGCTCGAGCCTTCGACGGTGGGGAGGCCCGTCGCGATGATCGTGACGCGGATCTCGTCCTCCATCTTCAGGTCCGTCACCATGCCGAAGATGATGTTGGCCTCCGGGTCCACGGTGCGGCTGATCACGTCGGCGGCCTGCTGCACCTCGGCGAGCGTCATGTCCGTGCCGCCGGTGATGTTGAGCAGGACGCCGCGGGCGCCCTCGATGCTGACGTCGAGCATCGGGCTGTTGATGGCTTCCTTGGCGGCCGCGATGGCGCGCCCCTCGCCGCTCGCGGTGCCGATGGCCATCCAGGCCGGCCCGGCGCCGCTCATGATCGTCTTGACGTCGGCGAAGTCGAGGTTGATCTCGCCGGGCACCGTGACGAGCTCGGCGATGGAGCGCACGCCCTGACGCAGGACGTCGTCGGCGATCTTGAACGCCGACTCGGCCGTGACCGTCTCGTCGCAGATGGTCGTGAGGCGGTCGTTCGGGATCACGATGAGCGTATCCACGTGCTCCTTGAGCACGGCGAGGCCGTCCTCGGCGATCCTGCTGCGCTTCTGTCCCTCGAAGCTGAAGGGCTTCGTGACCGCGGCGATCGTGAGTGCTCCGGTCTCCTGCGCGATCTCTGCGACCACAGGTGCCGCGCCCGTGCCGGTGCCGCCGCCCATGCCGCTGGCGATGAACACCATGTCGGCGCCGCGGAGGGCTTCGTAGAGCTCTTCGCGGGACTCCTCGGCCGCTGCCCGGCCGATCTCGGGGTTGCCGCCGACGCCGAGGCCGCGGGTCAGCTTGTCGCCGATCCGGACCTTGACCGGGATGTCGAGCCGCAGCAGGTGCTGGGCGTCGGTATTGACGGCGATGTACTCGATGCCCGGCACCCGCTCGCGGTACATGCGGTTGACGGCGTTGGAGCCGCCCCCGCCGACGCCGATCACCTTCACCTGGGCCAACCCGTCCAACTGTGGCGTTTGGTTCGCTCCGAACATGTCCATGATCCTCTAACCCCCTTTTTTTCCAACGTAACCGGGCCTAACGGGACGCTGATCCGATCCCGGCGACCCGGGGAATGGGTCCAACGCTTCGGGTGACCCGCCTGTGGCGGACCCCGGCACGAGCGGCGCTGCTCATGCGGGGGCTCCCTGCGGCTTGTGGAGGTGCAGTCCGCCGATCAGGCGGCGCACCCATCCCCCGAACGGCGCCGCCGCCGTTCGGGCGGGGTACTGGACCGCCCACAGGACGAGGCCGACCGCGGTGGAGAAGGACGGGTCCTGCATCTCGGCGGGCAGCGTGAGCGAGCTTGCCGGCGCGGCCACGCGCACGGGGCATTGGCCGTAGCGGGCGGCCGCATCCGCGAAGGCGGGGAGCTTGGCGCCGCCGCCGGTGAGCACGAGGCCGCCTGGCGGCATCCGGTCGAGTCCGGCTTCGCGCACCCGGCCCAGGACGAGGCGCACGAGCTCCTCGGAGCGCTCGCGCAGCAGCTCGGAGGCACGGCGGCGGGAGACGAGCTGCGACCCGCCCTCGTGGATGCCGGCGACTTCGAGGCGCGCTTCGGCGCCGTCGGGCTCGGCGGACCCGAGCGCGAGCTTGACCCGCTCGGCGACCTCCGGCGGGATGCCGAGGCCGACGGCGAGGTCGCTCGTGAACTGCTGCCCGCCGACCGGGATGGCGCTGGCGTGCCGGACCGCCCCGTTCTCGAAGACTGCGATGCCGGTGGTGCCGCCGCCGACATCGAGCAGAACGACGCCGAGCTCGCGCTCGTTCGCGCTCAGCACCGCGCTGGCGCTGGCCAGGTGCTGGGGGACCGTCCCCCGGACCCTCACGCCGGCGTTGCGCACCGCGCTCGTGATCTCGGCGGTGGCGTCCCTGTCCCCGGAGGCGGCCTTGGCGTCAGCGACGCCAGCGACGCCGACGTGGGTGCTCGGCAGCCGCCGTCCGAGTGCGGAGGCGGCCTCCGATGCGGAGCGCCGGACGGCGGCGGTGAGGGCTGCTGCGTCGACGACGAGACCCTTGCGCATCCCCTGGGAGGGCGTGTGTCCGAGCGCGAGGACCTCCATGCCGTTGGAGGCGACGCGTGCCACCACCGTCGTGACGCTGGTCGTCCCGACGTCGAGGCCGGCGTAGAGCTGCTCCCTGGGCCTGGTCATGAGAGGTCCTCGGGGCGTTCCGCCACGCGGAGCCGAGCGCTCCGGGAGCGCCGGTTGGCGCGCACCTCGTCGGCTGAGGGCTTCGTGACCTTCTTGGAGAGGGGACGCAGCGGGCCGGCGTTCATGAAGCGCTTGACCGGGCGGTCCTCCAGGGAGTGGTAGGCGATGACGACGAGGCGTCCGCCCGGACCGAGCACCCGCGGTGTTTGCTCGAGCCCGGCGTCCAGGGCCTCCATCTCGTGGTTCACGGCGATACGCAGCGCCTGGAAGGTCCGCGTTGCGGGGTGGGTGCGCCCGCGTGGGTAGCCGGAGGCGCGGCGGACGGTCTCCGCGAGCTCCGCGGCGTCGGTGATGGGCCGGCGGGCGACGATGCCGCGTGCGATGCGGCGGGAGCGCGGCTCCTCGCCGAACCGGTAGATCAGGTCCGCGAGCTCCGTCTCGCCGAGGCCGTTGACCAGGTCGGCGGCCGTGGGGCCGTCGCCGGGCGTGAAGCGCATGTCCAGCGGTCCCGGGCGGCGGAAGCTGAAGCCGCGGTCCTCCGCGTCGAGCTGACGGGAGGAGATGCCGAGGTCGAAGAGCACGCCGTCGGCCGGCATGAAGCCGTGGGCGGCGGCGAGGCGCTCCAGCGATTCGAAGTTGCCGTCGACGACCGTTGCGGCGTCGCCGTAGGGCTTGAGGCGGTCGCGGGCGGCGGCGGTGGCCTCCGGGTCGGCGTCGATGCCGAGCAGGCGGCCGCTGGGGGCCGCGGCGTCGAGGATGGCGGTGGCGTGGCCGCCGTCGCCGAGCGTGCAGTCGATGTACGCGCCACCGGGGTGCACGGCGAGTCCTTCGACCACTCGGTCGGCCATGACGGGCTCGTGATACGTGGATCGGTTCATCGCTCCGACGGTCCTGACGCGAGGTTTACTGTGTGGACGTTAGAGTTTGTTTAAGAACTTAGCAATACTTTATTCAACCATCTCCAAGCCGTTAGCAGCCTTCGTGAAGCCCCGGAAGCTGTCTGTTGTCTCATGTGCAGGAGCACCGGATCCCAATATGGGTGGTGCCCGTCGTGTTTGAGGCCACTAAATATGGTAATAATCTCGAACTGCGACCAATTCTGTTCTGTTGGATGGGCGGCCGGACCCCGGTGTCGCGCTCGTGGGTGCGGAGTGGGTGCGAGGGGGGCACCGAGGCCGTTCCCGTGCCCCGGATGGGGACGCCGGTGCGGCGGCGGGCCGTTATAATGCAGGCCATCACCCTGCGCGCGCTCAGGGAACACCGTTCCGGGCGTGTTTCGCCCCGTCCCGGCACGCTCACCCGGCCCCTCACATATCCCCTGACACTTCCTCTCATAGGAACCCGTGACGCACGACATGGACGAGTTCAACCCACCCGCGCGACTGCTCATGGGCGCCGGCCCCTCCAACATCCACCCCCGGGTGGCCCGCGCCATGATGGCCCCGCTCCTCGGGCACCTGGACCCCGACTTCCTGCGCGTGATGGACGACGTCCGCGAGATGCTCCGGGAGGTCTTCCAGACGCGGAACCCGGCGACGCTGCCCGTCTCGGGCACCGGGACGGCCGGCATGGAAGCCTCGCTCGTCAACGTGCTGGAGCCGGGAGACACCTTCGTCGTCGGCACCAACGGCTACTTCGGCGAGCGCCTCGCGGAGATCGGCCGGCGCTGCGGCGCCGAGGTCGTCACCGTGGACCACCCGATGGGCTCCCCGGTGGACCCCGATGCCCTCCGCGCCAGCGTGGCCTCGCTCAAGCGTGTCAAGGCGGTCGCGGTGGTGCACGCCGAGACCTCGACGGGCGTGCTCACGCCGCTGGAGCCGCTGGCGGAGATCGCGCACGAGGCCGGTGCGCTGCTCGTGGTGGACGCGGTGACGTCGCTCGGCGGCGTCGAGTTCCGCGCCGACGAGTGGGGCGTGGACGTGTGCTACAGCGGCACGCAGAAGTGCATCGGCGCACCTCCCGGGCTCGCGCCGATCACCCTGAGCGAGCGGGCGCTCAGCGTCATGCGCGCCCGCAAGACCAAGGTCCAGAGCTTCTATCTGGACCTGACGATGCTTCAGGACTACTGGGAGCAGCGCGTCTACCACCACACCGCGCCCGTCTCGATGATCTATGCGTTGCGCGAGGCGCTCCGGCTGGTGCTGGAGGAGGGGTTGGAGAACCGCTGGGCACGGCACGCGCACAGCGCGGCCGCGCTCTATGCCGGGTTGGACGCGATGGGGCTTGCCGTCGTCGCCCCGGAGTCCCACCGCGTGCCGAGCCTGACCGCTGTCCGCTCACCCGAGGGCGTGCCCGAGGCCGATGTCCGCAAGTACCTGATGGCCCAGCACGGCATCGAGGTCAGCGGCGGACTCTCCGCCCTCGCCGGGAAGGTGTGGCGCGTGGGCCTCATGGGCCACAACAGCACCGTCTCGAACGTCTTCACGTTCCTCTCGGCCTTCGAGAATGCGCTCGCCGCCCAGGGGTTCGAGGTCGCGCCCGGAGCGGGCGTAGCAGCGGCCCAGCGCTCCGTCCGGGAGCGCATGGCCTAGGGCCTCTCGCGCTAGGTGTTCTCGGCCGTTAGCGCCAGCACGTCCCAGTGGAAGTCGATGCTGCCGTCGTCGTGCGGCTCGATGCCGGACGCACGCTTCACGTCGGCGGGCGCGCTCAGCAGCCTGGCGCGAAGCGCCTCCAGCGCGTCCCCCTCCATCCCCGCGCGCTCCGCCCAGTCCGGGAACTGGAGCGAGACCACCGACGCGGCCTCCCGCACGATCCGGAAGCCGGCGTGCGCGACGCTCGCCCGCCATTCGGCAGCCGGCAGGTTGCGGACGTGGCTCGGGTCGCGCTCGCGCTCGATGCCGTGCATCCAGGCGGCGGCCTCGGCGCCGGCGGGCGCGATGGTGTCGGCGATGGCGAGCACGCCGCCCGCGGCCAGCACGCGGTGGGACTCCGCGAGCCAGCGGGGGACGTCGACGAAGTGGTGGGCGGCCGACCGGCAGATCACCAGGTCCACCGAGCCGTCCGCGAAGGGCAGCGATCCGGCCGCCGCGAGCATGGGCTCGACGCCGCGGATGCCCCTCTCGGCACTCAGCTCGCGCACCTGCTCCAGCATGGGGCCCGCGACGTCCACCGCGATGACACGCTCGCAGAAGGGGGCAACCGCGAAGGCCGTGAACCCCGGTCCGCTGCCGACGTCCACCGCGGTGCCGTAGCGCCGTCCGCTGACCATTGCGCCGAGGTCGAGGAGGTGGCCGGGCCCGGCGTGCGTGCGGCTGGTCCGGTAGCGTGCGGCCATGCGGCCGAACTGCTCGGCGGCGCTTCTGGGGGGTGGTGTGTCGCCGGGGGGCAGGGCCATGACCGCTCCTTGGAGTTCTTGGAGTTGGGGACCGGGAATGGGGGCGAGTGTACCAGCCGGCCCGAGGGCAGCCCGGCCCACGCCCCCTGACGTTCCAGCCGTTCGTTCGTTATCCCGAATGTAACGGGCGTTATCCCGAATGTAACGGCCGGGTTCGCCGAGGGGTGAGCGCGGCGCCAGGCACGGTGGGGACACCGAGGGGATGCGGGAAGGCGAATGGTATACTCGCGGACGCTAACCGCTGCTTTCATACCTGGTCAGGAGCACGCCGTCGTGCGTCCCACCACCTCGGGCTGGGCCAAGCCCGACACGCAAACGCTCACCGTTCTCTACGAAGAGCTCTACGACCGCATCGCGCGGTATGTCACCGCGCGCACCGGGAACCGGGACGTCGGCGAGGACCTCGCGGGCGAGGTCTTCGTCCGCGCCGTCGAGTCCATCGGCTCCTTCCGGGAGCGCGGCGTGCCCGTCGAGGCCTGGCTGTTCCGCATCGCCCACAACCTCGTGGTGGACCACTACCGGCGGAGCGCCCGGCGCCCAATCGTCCCCATCGACGACGCCATGGGGCTCGCGGGCTCTGCCGACACGGCCGGGGAGGTGGAGCAGCGCCTCGCGATGGAGCGGGTCGCGCAGATGATGCAGCGCCTGAACCCGGCGCAGCAGGAGGTCATCTCGCTGCGCTTCTCGGGCGAGCTGTCGGCCGAGGAGGCCGGCGCGGTCATGGGGCGCACGCCCGGAGCGATCCGGGAGCTGCAGCGCACGGCTCTCAAGGCGCTGCGCGCGCTGATGGGGCCAGAGGCCGCTGTCCACCCGGGGGCGGCTTCGGGCGAGGCTACGGGACCCCAGGAGGGGGGTGGACGATGATGGAGCAACGTTCCTTCGCCGAGATACTCGACGAGTGCATCGACCGCATGCTCGTCCAGGGGGAGACCGTCGAGGCGTGTGTCCGCGACTTCCCCGAGCACGCGGTCGAGCTCCGCGAGGCGCTGTCGGCCGGCGTGACGATCGGCGAGGCGTTCGCGTTCCTGCCGGCCCCGGACCGCAAGCGTGCGGCCCGTCTGCGGCTGCACGAGGCCATCGAGCGCAGGCGCCGCCGGTGGGGTTGGCTGCGCCTGCCCCTCGCGCCCATCGCCGGTACCGGCTCCCGTCTGGCGACCGTCGCGCTGGTGGCGCTGATCGTGGTTCTTGGCTCGAGCACGGGCACGGTGCTCGCGGCCCAGGACAGCGCTCCCGGCGAGCTCCTCTATCCGGTGATGCGCGCGAGCGAGCGTGTCCAGCTCGCCTTCGCCGTCACCGACGAGCGCTCATCGACGCTGCACACGCGGCTGATGGAGCGCCGGATGAGGGAGCTCGATGTCGTGACCAGCAACGGGCGCGAGCGGTTCGTGCCCGACCTGGTGCGGCAGATCGAGCGCCACAGCGCCCGCGCGCAGAGGTTGGCGGTCGGCCCCGTGCGCTCGGTCGTCGAGCGGCTTCCGGCTCTCGACGACTCGCCGGATGACCCTGCGGTGGGCGCCACGCCGGCCCGCGAGCCCCTGGGCATGACCCCCGGCTCGCCCGCCCGGCGCGAGGTGTCCGTGCGCCGGATGGTGCTGCTGAACGATCAGATGGCGGAGGTCCGGCGGCGCATCGCGGGGTTCGAGGAGAGGGTCGGCGAAGGGCCGGGCAAGCGGGATATCGCGCACCTCCGGGAGGTGATCGAGCAGAGCCACCAGCGGCTGCAGGAGCTGCTCGACCGGGCCGATCGCGCGCATCAGGTGCGCGGAGCGGAGGTGGATGCACCCACTGCCCCGCTGGCTGACGCACGGTACGGGCACGTCGCCGTGCGCATCACGGGCATCAAGGTCGTCCACGACGGCAAGAACCTCTTGGGCATCGACGTGAGCGTGGTCGCCGAGGAGGACGGGACGGCGTACGTCGCTCACCTCACGCGGAGGGGCACGAAGCTCATCGTGGACGGGAAGCCCGGCCGGATCAGGCAGCTCAAGCTGGACCAGCAGGCCGTCTTGATCGTGGACCCGGCGAGCGGCGAGATACTGGAGCTGCAGATCGGGCACACGCCACCGGACGCCTGATCTCGCCCGAGGCCGAGTCGCGTTGTTGACGCGATGCGGCCTCGCCCACTATCGTCCCCGTGTCGTCCGCGCTCGCGTTCGGGCTCGGCCCTCGCGCCGAGCCCTGCCCACCGCTTCTTCAGCTGAGGACCGCATCCATGCCGACCGTTGGCCGCGTGAGCTTCGAGCCCGTCGAGGGCGCGGCGGAGCTGTTCACGCCCGCGTTCTGCGACTACCTCACGCACATGCACGACGCGTTCGCACCGCGGGTCGCCACGGCGCGCAGCGAGCGAGCCGACGCGGCGCGGTCCGCCCGGGCCGACCTCCGGCTTCCAGCGAGCCCCGAGCGCAGCGCCATCAACACGGAGCCGTGGCAGGTCCCGCCCGTGCCCGCGGATCTCCGCAAGCCGGGCATCGAGATCACCGGGCCGGTCTCCATCACCCCCATGTTCATCAACGCGCTCAACCCCGGTCCGGAGGGGAGCCGCGCCGAGGGCGACCTGGACGACGACGAGGACTCGGCGGGCCACCGGCTCGTCGATACCGTGCGCGCCGCGCACAACCGGATGCGCGCCGTTGAGGGCGGGCTCGCGTACCACGACGCCGAGCGCGACCGCGACTACGCCGTGGCGGAGGGCACGCTGCCCTTCTTCATGCACCGCGAGCGCGGCCTGCACCTCGACGAGCCCGAGGTCCGCATCGACGGAGCGCCCATCTCGGCGGCGATCCTGGGGACGGCGCTCACGCTCTTCCACGCGGGCCGCGCCCAGGCCGAGGCCGGCCAGGGCATCTACTTCTACCTGCCCAAGATGGAGTCGGCGGCGGAGGCCGCGTTCTGGCGCGACTTCTTCGCCGAGAGCCAGGCGTTCGTCGCCCACCTGCGCGATGCGGTGATCCGCGCCATCCCGCTCATCGAGTCGCTGCCCGCCGTCTACGAGATGGAGGAGATGCTGCACGCCCTCGGCCCGTACGCGGCCGGGCTGAATGCCGCGCGCTGGGACCTCAAGGCGAGCATCTTGGAGTTCGTCATGGCCGACCCGGAGATGGTCTGGCCCGACCGCTTCGGCGTGGACATCAAGACGACGGACTTCCTGTCGGACATCTTCCGCAGGCTCGTGGCGGTCTGCCTCAAGCACGGCGCCGTGGCGGTCGGGGGCATGGCGACCGCGCTGCCCTCCCGCGACGAGGAGGTGAACGCCGCAGCGGCGGCCTCGATCCGGGCCGACAAGGAGTGGGAGGCCGCCCAGGGCTTCACCCGGGCCTGGGTCGCCCACATCTACCATATGGGCACCGCCGCCGCTCCCTTCAAGGAGCTGTCGGATGCCGGGTGGCGCCCGAGCGCCGAGATGGCCGACCCCGAGCGCTACCCCATCGCCATCAAGCGCCCGGAGGGCGAGGTGACGCTGGAGGGCACGCGCCGCAACCTCCGCACGCTGATCGAATACGTCGAGGGCTGGCTCGGGGGGCGCGGCGCCAAGGGCATCGACAGCCTCGCCGGCCGGCCCGGACTGCACCCGGCGCTCATGGAGGACCTGGCCACGGCGCGCATCTCCGTCGCCCAGACCGCGCAGCGCATCGTGCACGCGGCCCCGGATGCGGAGACGGGCGAGGCGCACGGCATGGCGCTCGTGAAGCGCATGCTGCTCGCCGAGGAGGAGGATATCGTGGCGCGGTTGGAGGAGCCCGACGAAGGGACCCGAGAACGTTACCGGCACGCGGCCAAGGTGACGATGCACTGGATCAAGAGCTACACGGAGTTCGACTTCAGGAGTCTCGGCTCCTACACGCGGGACGACCTGGCGGCGATCGCCGCGGCGCCGGACGCTATACCCGATGCCATACCGGGCGCCCTGCCGGATGCCGTATAGGATGCGATAGAGGTAGCGAGTGGAGGAGCGGAGCGATGGCGGATGCCAGCACACTGATCGAGGTACTTGAGAACGGGGAGGGGTCCCACCCGGCGGTCGTGTCGCCCGGCGGGCCCACGCTGACCTACGACGGCCTCCGCCGGCAGGTCGGCCGCCTGATGGAGCAGCTCCGCGGCTTCGGGCTCTCGCGGACCGACCGCGTCGCCATCGTGCTGCCCAACGGCATCGAGGTCATCGCCTCGTTCCTGGCGGTCTCGGGCGTCGCGACCGCCGCGCCGCTGAACGCCGCGTACAAGCCGGAGGAGTTCGAGTTCTACCTCGACGACACCGGTGCGAAGGCCATCATCACCGGCCCGGACGCCGGCTCGGAGGCGGTGGAGGCCGCGGCCGCCGGCACGCTGCACATCACCGTCACCATGGACGAGAGCGGCGAGATGAGCTTCTCCGGCCCGCCCCCGGCGGGCGGCAGCGAGAACGCGGCCGCGAAGGGGTCGGACGTAGCGCTGATCCTCCACACCAGCGGCACGACCTCGCGCCCCAAGCGCGTGCCGCTCACCCACGCGAACCTGACGACCTCGCTGCGCAACGTCGCCGCGACCTACGACCTGGGCCCGAGCGACGTCTCGCTCTGCATCATGCCGCTCTTCCACGTCCACGGGCTCGTCGCCTCGACGCTCGCGACGTTCCAGTCGGGCGGCACGGTCGTCGTCCCGCCGAAGTTCAACCCGCTGAACTTCTGGCCCGTCGTGAAGGAACACGGCGTGACCTGGTACTCGGCCGTGCCCTCGATGCACCAGGCGCTGGTCTCCCGCGCGAAGAGCCGTGGGGACGGCGACCCGGCCGCTGGCGCGGACAGCTTGCGCTTCATCCGCTCGTGCAGCGCGGCACTCGCGCCGAGCCTCATGCAGGAGTTGGAGGAGCGCTTCGGCGTGCCCGTCCTCGAGGCCTACGGCATGACCGAGGCCGCCCACCAGATGGCCTCGAACCCGCTGCCGCCCGCGGACCGCCATCCCGGCTCGGTGGGCCCCGGCACCGGCGTCGAGGTCGCCATCATGGACGGCGACGGCAGCCTTCTCGCGCCGGGGGAGAGGGGCGAGATCGTCATCAAGGGCGCGAACGTCATCACCGGCTACGAGAACAACCCCGAGGCGAACGCGACGTCCTTCACCAACGGCTGGTTCCGCACCGGCGACGAGGGCGTGATCGACGACGCCGGGTATCTGACGCTCACGGGCCGCCTCAAGGAGATCATCAACCGCAGCGGCGAGAAGATCTCCCCGCGCGAGATCGACGAGGTCCTCGGCGATCATCCGGCCGTGGCCGAAGCGGTCGCCTTCGGCGTGCCGCACGCCGTGCACGGCGAGGAGCCCTCGGCGGTCGTCGTGCTCAGCGGCAAGGCGACCGCCGCGGAGCTGGTCGCGTACTGCCGGACGCGCCTCGCCGACTTCAAGGTGCCGCGCACGATCCACATCGTGGACGAGATACCCCGCGGCGCGACGGGAAAGATCCAGCGGCGCTTCGTCGCCGAGGCGTTCTCGGGCCAGGGCCCGGCCTCGTAGCGATGCGCTTCGCCATCTACGGCGCCGGGGCCATCGGCGCGTTCCTGGGCGCCAAGCTCTCCGCGGCCGGCGAGGACGTGTCGCTCATCGCGCGCGGCCCGCACCTGCGCGCGATGCAGGAGCACGGCGTGCGCGTGCGGAGCCCCGGCGGCGACTTCGAGGCGCACCCGCTGGTGACGGACGACCCCAAGGAGGTTGGCGAGGTCGACTACCTGGTGCTCACGGTGAAGGCGCACGGGCTCACGGCCATCGCACCGCTGCTCGCGCCGCTCATCGGCGAGGGAACGGCGGTCGTCCCGGCGCAGAACGGCATCCCCTGGTGGTACTTCGCGCGCCACGGCGGGCCCTGGGAGGGGACGCGGCTGGAGAGCGTGGACCCCGGAGGCGTGATCGCGGCCCACGTGTCCCCGGAGCGCATCATCGGCTGCGTGGCCTACCCGGCCGCGTCCATCGCCTCCCCCGGCGTCATCGAGCACACCGAGGGCGACCGCTTCTCGATCGGCGAGCTCGACGGCACGACGTCCGATCGCGCGCGCACGCTCTCGGAGGCCATCGGCCGGGCGGGCTTGCGCGCGCCGATCCGCTCGAACATCCGGGGGGAGATCTGGGCGAAGCTGCTGGGCAACATCGCCTTCAACCCGGTGAGCGCGCTCACCAGGGCCAGCATGGCCGAGATCGCGGGCGACCCGGACACGCGCGTC
>JADFQE010000007.1 GCA_022561985.1 Chloroflexota bacterium | reverse complement strand
GATGGCGGCGCCCCACGCGGCGCCCTCGTATACGAGGGGCCGCCAGCCGGCGGCGCGCAGCAGTGCGCCGGCCTCGCGCAGGGCGAGGAGCGCGGCGAGCGCGGCGAGCGCGGCGGTCCAGTACCCGCCCGCCCAGATGGCGAGCAGCAGGACGGGGATCAGCACGGCGGCGCTGAGGAGGCGCGTTCGGAGGCGGTCTGCGGAGGCTTTGGCCATGGTGATCGAGCGCGGGCGAGCCGGCGGCGTGTGCCGCCTACACGGTGGCGGACGGCTCGCTTTCCGGAGGCTCGCCTGGGAGGACGCCAGGGCTGCCCGGGAGCACGCCGAAGCGTCGCTGCCGGCGCTGGTACTCCTCGAGGGCCCGCTCCACCTCCGCCTCGTCGAAGTCCGGCCAGAAGGTCGGGGTCTGGTAGTACTCGCTGTAGGCGGCCTGCCAGATGAGGAAGTTGCTCAGCCGCTGCTCGCCGCCCGTGCGGATCACCAGGTCCGGGTCGGGGACCTCGGGCAGGTAGAAGAACGACCGGAGGGACTCCTCGTCGATGTCTTCGGCCGAGAGCCCAGCCGCCACGACGCGGCGGACCGCGTCGACGACCTCCCGCCTGCCGCCGTAGTCGAAGGCCACGCACAGCGTGAGCCCGGTGTTGTTCCGCGTGCGCTCGACGCCCTCGCGGACGGCTTTGGCGAGCCCGTCCGGGAGATGGTCCTGGTTCCCGAGGTGGAGTATCCGGATGTTGCTCGCGTGGAGGTCGCGGACCTGGTCCTCGATGATGGACCCGAGGATCTCCAGCAGCCCGCTGACCTCGTCGTCCGGGCGCCCCCAGTTCTCGGTGGAGAAGGCGAACAGCGTCACGTAGCGCACGCCGGCGCGGCCGAGCGCCTTGAGCACGCCGCGGACGTTGTCGGTGCCCGCGCGGTGGCCGGCGAGCCGGGGCATGCCGCGGCTTGCCGCCCAGCGGCCGTTGCCGTCCATGATGATGGCGACGTGCTCGGGGACGGCGGGCCCAGGCCCAGGCTCGGACTCGGGCCCCGTGCCGCTCTGCGGGGTGTTCGAGGTCATGGAAGTGCCTAGACCTCCATCAGATCGGCCTCTTTGCGGACGCTCGCCTCGTCGGCCTTGGCGACGCTCGCGTCGGTGACCTTCTGGAGGGCGTCCTGGGCGCGGTGGAGGTCGTCCTGCGATATCTCCTTGCCCTTCTCCAGCGCGCGGACCTGCTCGAGGGCGTCGCGCCGCACGTTGCGGATGGAGACGTGGGCGTCCTCCTGCAGCCTCTTGAGGCGCTTGACCATCTCCTGCCGGCGGTCCCGCGTCATGGGCGGGATGGGCAGCCGGATGACGAGTCCGTCGGACTGCGGCGTCAGCCCCAGGTCCGACTTGAGGATCTCCTTCTCGATGGCGCCCACGGCGCTGCGGTCGAAGGGCTGCACGACGAGCAGGCGTGCGTCGGGCGCGCTGATGGTCGCGAGCTGCTTGAGCGGCATGGTCGTCCCGTAGAGCTCGATCTTGAGGTCTTCCAGGAGACCGGGGTTCGCGCGGCCGGTGCGCAGCGCGTCGCACTCCCGCCTGAAGACCTCCACGGACTTGTCCATGCGGTCCTCGGCGTCGAGCAGGATCAGGTCGATATCCTCGTGATCAGCCATGGTTCAGACCTCGGTGGCCGGGGACGTCTCGTACCGCCGCCTGGGGCCGCTGCCTATGGATCCCGCGGCGTGGCGGGCTGCGCCTGGATCAGCGTCCCGATGTGCTCGCCGCTGAGGATGCGGCGCAGGCTCCCCTTGTTGAAGATGTCGAATACCCACACGGGCAGATTGTTCTCCATGCACAGGGTGAGCGCGGTGGAGTCCATGACATCGAGCCGGCGGTTGATGAGGTCCAGGTGGTCGATGTTGTCGAACTTGCGGGCCTCCGGGTGCTTCCGGGGGTCGGCGTCGTAGACGCCGTCCACGCGGTTCTTGGCCATGAGCAGCACGTTCGCGTGCATCTCCGCCGCCCGCAGCGCCGCGGTCGTGTCCGTCGTCATGTAGGGGTTGCCGGTGCCGGCGGCGAAGATGACGACGATGCCCTTCTCGAGGTGATGGAGCGCGCGCCGGAAGATGTACGGCTCCGCGACCTCGTGGATGTCGATGGCGGTCTGGGTCCGCGTCTCGACGCCCTGGCGCTCGAAGGCGTCTTGGACCGCGAGCGCGTTGATGACCGTTGCCAGCATGCCCGCATAGTCCGCGGTCGCGCGGTCCATGCCCTTGGCCTCGGCCTCGGTGCCGCGCCAGATGTTGCCGCCGCCGACGACCACGGAGAGCTGGACCCCCAGCGCGACGGCGCTCTTCACCTCGCCGGCGAGGTACTCGATGACGGACCAGTCCAGCCCGTAGGGGAGGTCGCCGCGGAGCGATTCGCCGCTGAGCTTGAGGACCGCGCGCTTATACGCGGGCGCTGCCATGAGTGAGATCCCGCCCTAGTCGCCTTCACCGAGGCTGAACCGCGAGAAGCGGCTCACCTGGATGTTCTCCCCAACCCGGGCCCGGACGCCCAGGATGAGGTCGCCGATGCTCATGCTCGGGTCCTTGATGTACGACTGCTTGAGGAGGCAGACCTCCTCCGGCTTGCGCGCCTCGTCGGCGGGCATGTTCTCGGTGTCGACGTAGAGCGGGGCCATCGCGGCGATCTGCATGGCGAGGTTGTGCGCGAGATCGTTGAAGTCTTGGGTGCGCGCGACGAAGTCGGTCTCGCAGTTGACCTCGACCATGGCGCAGACCCGCTTGCCCGCGTGGACGTAGCACTCGACGACGCCCTCGGCGGTCTTGCGGCCGGACTTGGAGGCGGCCTTCGCCATGCCTTGTTGGCGCAGCGCGGCTTCGGCGCGGTCCAAGTCGCCGTCGGCGGTCTCGATCGCGTTCTTGCAGTCCATGATGCCCGCGCCCGTGCGGTCGCGCAGCGTGCGGACGGATTCAGGGGAGACGGCCACCGGCTACCTCACGGGGACGGGGTTCCTTACGTCGTGGAGACCTCGGACGGGCCAGCGGTCTCAGGCGGGCCGGAGCTTGCGGCCGGCTCCCCGGCTGCTGCGACGGGCGCAACGGCAGGGGCCGCAGGGGCAGGGGCCGCAGGGGCAGGGGCCGCAGGGGCAGGGGCCGCAGGGGCAGGGGCAGCGGCGGCCGGGGCAGCGGCGGCGGGCGCGCCTGCTACGGGCGCTTCGGCCTCGGGCGACTCCTCGCCCTCTTCGCCGGCCTCGCTATAGCCGCCGCGGTTGGCCAGCCACTCGCTGTGCCCCTTCAGGGCGGCGTTGGCGATCTGGCCGGTCACGAGGCGGATGGAGCGGATGGCATCGTCGTTGCCCGGGACGGGCCAGTCGATGAGCTCGGGGTCGCAGTCGGTGTCGACCAGGGCGATGATGGGGACGCCCGCGCGGCGCGCCTCGGCGACGGCGATCTGCTCCCGCCCGACGTCGATGACGAACATGGCGCCCGGCAGCTTCGTCATCTCCTTGATGCCGCCGAGGTACCGGTCCATCTTGGCCATCTTGGCCTCGAGCTTGAGCGCCTCCTTCTTGGTGAGGCGGGAGAACTCGCCGCGGGCCTGGCGCTCTTCGAGGCGCACGAGGTAGTCGATGCGCGACTGGATGGTGGCGAAGTTGGTCAGCGTCCCGCCCAGCCAGCGCTGGTTGATGAAGAACTGGCCGCTGCGGAGCGCCTCCTCGCGGATCGCGTCCTGGGCCTGCTTCTTCGTTCCGACCATGAGTATCTTCTGCCCGCTCGCGGCCACTTCCTGCGCGAAGGCGCGCGCCTGGTCCAGCAGATCCATGGTCTGCTGCAGGTCGACGATGTGGATGCCGTTGCGCTGGGCAAAGATGAAGCGGCGCATCCTCGGGTTCCAACGGTGGGTCTGGTGGCCGAAGTGGACACCGGCCTCGAGGAGGGCCTTCATGCTGAATGGCTCGGGGGCCTGCTGCGGGACGGGAGCTCGGGGAGCCGCCTCCGTGACCGGAGGGGCCGTTGCCTCTTCTACCATGCCACCTACCTTCCCGTTGGTCTAAGAGATTTCCGCAGGGCACAACATTCCCTGCGGCTTCACGCCTCCGTGGAGTATAGCATAGCGGGCTTCCAGGCGGCAACGATGCGCTCGCTCAGGGTTGGGACTGCGCTCGGGCAGCGGACCCCTTCGCGCGCTCGGCTGCCCCCTTCGCGCGCTCGGCTGTCGGGAGCGCGAGGTGGAACACCGAACCGTGCCCCAGCTCGCTCTCGACCCACATGCTCCCGTGCATGAGCGCGACGAGCTGGCGGACGATGGTCAGGCCGAGTCCGCCGCCGTGGACGTCGCGCGTGGCCGGGTCGTAGGCGCGCTCGAAGGGCGCGAAGATGCGCTCCAGGTCGTCCGGCGCGATGCCGACGCCGTGGTCGGTGAAGCTCACCACGACGCGCTTCCGCCCCCACTCGTAGCGGGCGTCGACGCGCACCTCCCCGCCGCCGGGGCTGAACTTGAGCGCATTCGACAGGAGCGCCGCCGCGGCCTGCGCGATCCGGGCCGGGTCGCCCAGCACGCGCGGCAGGCTCTGCGGTAGGTCCAGGACGATCTCCCTCGCGCCGCCGCCCGCCCCGCTCCCGGTGGTCCTGCCGCCGCTTGCCCTGCCCTCGCCCGCCCTGCCCTCGCTCGCCATGCCCTCGCTCGCCCTGAACGACGCGGCCGTGCGCTCGAGGAGCGGGCCGAGGTCCAGCGGCTCGATCTCCATCGAGAGGTTGCGGGAGAGGAGGTGCGTCATCTGGAGCAGGTCGTCGACGACCTTGAGCGCGCGCGTCGTCGCGTCGTGGACGTACCCGAGCCACTCCGTGCGCTGCGCGTCGCCGACCTGGCGGCCGATCAGGAGCTCGGCATAGCCGAGGATCGGCGTCATGGGCGTGCGCAGTGCGTGGGCCGCCGCCGAGACGAAGACGTCCCGGCGCAGGTACTGGAGCGCCGTGGCGGCGGTCTGCGCCATGGCCGAGAGCGCCTCGACGAGCGGCGGGTCGAAGGCGTCGGCGCGGGCCGAGACGACGACCATCGCCCCGAGCGTCTCGTCGTCCGCCCGTACCGGCAGGGCGAGGGCCGAGCGCGCGTCGCCGCCGAGGTCCGGGATCGGCCACGCGGTGGACCCGGCGACGTCGCGGATCAACAGGGGGCGGTCCAGGGCCAGCATCCCGTCGGCGAGGCTCGATCCCCCCGCGCTCTGCGCGGAGAGACCGGCCGGCTCCAGCGTCGCGATCCAGCTCAGGCGCGCCGAGCCGGGCTCCGCGACCGCGAGCCCCGCGAAGCTGGCCGAGGCCGCTCCCGCGGCCACGCGGAGCAGCCGCGCGGCCCGCTCGGCGATCGGGCCCGTCCCGCTCATGATGGAGACCGCTTCGCGCAAGGCGTCCTCCCTGGCGCGGCTCGCCTCGGCGGCCCGCCGCTGCTGATCGTGGGCCCACAGCGCGCCGAGCGCGCCGGCCACGCTTTCGAGCAGACGGACGCGCCCGAGATCGAAGTGCTCCCGCTGGGAGGAGGAGACGCTGAGCGTGCCGACCGTGCGGTCGCCGGAGCGGACCGGGGCCGCGGCGAGCGAGCGCACGCCGCCTCGGCCGAGCACCGGGACGCCGCGCGGTATCGGCGTCCCCGGCGCGGCCTTGAAATGCGTCGGCCTCCAGCGTGGCACGGCTATCACGAGGGGGCTGGGCTCGGCGAGGGCGAGCACGGCGCGGTCGGCTTCGAGGACCGTGAGAGCCGCTTCGAGGATGTGCTCCGCACCGTCTTCGAAGCGGGGCGCGGGCGCATCCGCGAGCACCGCCCACACGGCGCCCAGCGCCTCGAGCCCGGCGGCGGCGCCTTCGCTTGGCACCGCCGGGACCCCGATCACGGCGAGGGCGCCGCCGGGCTTGCCGCCCCGCATGATGGGCGCCACGGTGATGGCGACGTCCGACTCCCGGCCGTCCCTCCTCCGGATGCGGGCGCGCTGGAGCTGGTAGATGGCGCCGTCGCGGTGGGCCGTTGCGAGCACGTCCTTGGCGCCGTCGGGTGCGACGACGCGCAGGACCTGCCCGCCCGGCTTGCCGATCCCGTCGTCGGCGGGCCAGCCGGTCGCCTCGGCCGCGGTGGGATCGAGGAAGGTGACGGCGCCGTCCGCGCCGGTGGCGATGAGTCCGTAGACCGGTGGCGGGGCCGGTGCCGGGCCGTCCGTTCCCCCGGGCGGCCGTCCCGGCCCGTTGGCGGGCGGCCGGCCCGTTGCGCGAGCGGGCGGCGCGCCGGCGCGCTCCAAGTCTCGGAGGCGCTTGGCGACGTCTGCTGCGAACTGCTCGCGTGGGAAATTTTCTGTGGGCATGGCTCACGGGGGGTGGCCGGTGGCGGCCCGCCCTCGCACCATTCTCGGGCCGGGCGTCGCCGCGGCCATCGGGAAAACGTGAGAGGCACCTGGTGGCTGCCCCCCAACGAGATGTCGGTGGGCACCTGAGGCCCCACACCGTGGGTTGCCCCCGGCCCGCTATCCGCCGTCGAGAAAGCGCCGGATGGACCCGAGCACCGCGTCCAGCGCCTCTGCGCTCAAGCGGCCGGTGTTGGTGTTGCGCGGGCTCGGATGGTAGGAGGCGAACAGCGTCGGCAGGCCGCCTTCGAGCTCGTAGCGCCCCGCGTGCGCGAAGCGGTGCCGCAGCCGCTCGCCCGTGCTCTCGCGCATGGCGCGCAGGTAGTGATCGAAGGCGACGTGTCCGAAGGCGAGCACCGCCCGCACGTTCGGCAGCAGCCGGACCTCCTCCTGGAGGAAGGGACGGCACCGGCGCTGCTCCTCCGGGCTCGCGCGGTCCTCGGGCGGCGCGCACCGCACGACGGCCGTCTCGAAGGCGTCGCGCAGCTCCAGGCCGTCGCCGCGGTGATGCGAGGTCGGCTGCGAGGCGAACCCGGCGCGGTGGAGCGCCAGGGCGAGGAAGTCGGCCGTCGGGTCGCCCGTGAACAGACGCCCGGTGCGGTTGGCGCCGTGGGATGCGGGCGCCAGGCCGACGAGGAGCAGACGGCCCGCCGGGTCGCCGTGAGAGGGCACGGGCGCGCCCCAGTACTCCTGATCGCGGAAGCTGGCCCGGCGCTCGGTCGTCGCCTTGCGCTCGCGGTACTCGACGAGCCGCGGGCAGGCGCGGCAGGCGACCACGCGCGCCTGGAGGCGGCCGAGCGCCCCGTCGAGGGGACCGTCGTAGCGCCGTTCGATCATCGGATGGATGACTCTTTCGAGGGCCGGATCCGCCCACAGCGTACCGCAAGCCCGGTGCATCGCGGCGCTATCGGGCGCCGTCCACGGCTTCGTTGCCCGTTCACGTGTCTCGTTGACCGTTCCGGGCACCGCGTGCTACGGTTCCTGCAGAGGCTGTGACGGAGACGAGTAGGCAGGCAGCGGGTACACAAGCGAGCCGGGGGCGGTGGAAGCCCGGCGCACCAGGCCTGCACGAAGATCCCTCCCGAGCCGTCAGCCGAGATCCGCAGAGGCGGAGCGTAGACCTGACCGGGCCCGCCGCCCGTTACCCTGGTGGGGGCGTGATGGCGCCCTGCATGAGTGTCCCCGGTGGACCGGGGGAACGAGGGTGGTACCGCGGGTCGTGAGCCCGTCCCTTTGAGGGGCGGGTTTTTTTGATGGCCGGGATCGGGTTGGAACAGGGGCTTCGAGGAACGACATGAGCGACGTGACACTGTACGACACGACCCTGCGCGATGGCGCACAGATGGAGGGCATCAGCCTGTCGGTCGACGACAAGCTCCAGATCGCCCGGCGCCTCGACCAGCTTGGCGTGCACTTCATCGAGGGCGGCTGGCCCGGCGCCAACCCCAAGGACGACGAGTTCTTCGAGCGCGTCAAGGCCATCGATTTCCAGACGGCGACCCTCGTCGCCTTCGGTGCCACGCGTCACGCCAGGTCGACGGCGGAGGAGGACGCGAACCTCCAGGCGCTGCTGGACTCGGGCGCGCCCGTCATCACGCTGGTGGGCAAGGCATCGGAGATGCAGGTGACCCAGGTGCTGGAGGTGGAGCTGGAGCAGAACCTGGCGATGATCCGGGAGTCCATCGAGCACCTCCGGCGCCACGGCCGCCGGGTGTTCTTCGACGCGGAGCACTTCTTCGACGGCTACGCGGAGAACCCGGAGTACGCGGTCCAGACCATCCGCGCGGCCGCCGAGGCGGGCGCCGAATACGTGGTGCTCTGCGACACGAACGGCGGGACGCTGCCCGTGGACATCTTCGCGACGGTGAGCGCGGTCGCCGGCACGGTCGAGTGCGGCGTGGGCATCCACTGCCATAACGACGCCGACGTGGCGGTGGCCAACACGCTGGCTGCGGTCCAGGCCGGCGCAACGCAGGTGCAGGGCACGATCAACGGCTACGGAGAGCGGTGCGGCAACGTGAACCTGCTCTCCGTCATCGCGAACCTCAAGCTCAAGCTCGGCATCGATTGCATCAGCGACGAGGCGATGGAGCACCTGACCGAGGTGCACCGCTTCGTCGCGGAGATCGCCAACATGCCGCGCAGCCGCTACCAGCCCTACGTGGGCGAAAGCGCCTTCGCCCACAAGGGCGGCCTGCACGCTTCGGCGATGGCCAAGGTGGAGACGAGCTACCAGCACGTGGCGCCGGAGCGCGTCGGCAACGCCAAGCGCATCGTGGTCTCGGAGCTCGCGGGCCGCGCCAACATCGTCATGAAGCTCCAGGAGGAGGGTCTGTCGGCCGATGTGCCCAAGGAGCTCGTTGGCGAGCTGGTGGACCTGGTGAAGCGCAAGGAGGCCGAGGGGTTCCAGTACGAGGGCGCCGAGGGCTCGTTCCGGCTGCTGGTGGAGCGCGCCCTGCCCGGCTACTCGCCGCCCTTCGAGCTCGTCGACTTCATGGTGGTGATGGAGAAGCGGCGGCGGCCGGGGAGCGGCCCGAGCGCAAGCGAAGACCTGAGCGAGGCTATCGTGAAGGTCGCGGTCGGCGGCAAAGTGATGCACACGGTCGCCGAGGGCAACGGGCCCGTGAACGCCCTTGATGCCGCGCTGCGCAAGGGGCTCGAGGAGTTCTACCCGCACATCGCGAGCGTCAAGCTCACGGACTTCAAGGTGCGCGTGGTGGACACGGGCCCGGGCGGCACGGGCGCCGTGGTGCGCGTGCTCATCGAATCGACGGACGGCGAGCGGCACTGGGGCACGGTGGGCGTGTCGACGAACCTCATCGAGGCGTCGTGGCAGGCGCTCTCGGACAGCATGGAGTACGCCCTGCTCTCGCGCTAGCCCCCCGCCATATCCAGCGCCAGGGCGGAGGCGCCGTAGGAGCTCGCGCCCATGCCCGCGCCGTTGAGCGGGTGGTAGAACTCGCGCAGCCCCGCCTTGGCCACCATGGTGACGGTGCGGGCCGCGAGCTGCGCGGCAAGGTCATCGAACCCGTGGCGGCGCAGGCCGCGCCACAGCAGCCAGCTCGTGCTCACCCAGGTGGGCCCGCGCCAGGAGAGCGAGGCGCCCCGTGGGTCGAAGGACGGCTCGCTGGCCGCCACCGACGGCACGGGGGCGCTGGTCCAGAACTGGCTCCGGTTGTGCAGGTGCCGCTCGACGAGCTCGGCGGCGACGTCCTGCGGCAACCCCTCGATCACGAGCGGCATGAGGCCGGCCACCGTGAGCGGGACCGAGCGCGCCTCCTCCTTGCCGAGCAGGCTGAAGAACGCGCCGTAGCTGCGGTCGAGCAGCTTGTCGACGAGCGAGGCCGTGACGAGCCGGGCGCGCTGGGCGTAGGTCTCGGCGCCCGCCGCGTCCATCTGCGCGCGGTGGAGGCGCGCCATGGTCTCCAGCGATTCGGCGTACAGCGCGTTGACCAGCACGTCCTTCACGTAGAAGCGCGCGGTGCGGAGCATCCGGACGGTGCCGTGTGAGTTCAGCCAGTTGCGCAGGTCGACCGAGCGGGCGCGCACGCCCAGCCGGAGCCATCCCGGCGTGCCCGTCACGCCCAGGGGAGCGTCGTAGGTGGGCGACCGGGTCATGCCCGACTCATACGGCGAGACGATGACGAGCAGCCCGTCGCCGTCCGGCGCGCGGTTCTCCGCCAGCCACTCGTGGTAGCGGTCGAGGGCGTCGGTGAACTGCGGCGCGAACGCCGGGTCGCCGACGATCTCCGCGACGCGCTCGACCGCCTGGGCGAGCACGGGCGGCGCGATCAGCGCGGTGTGCCGGGGGCGCTCGCCCGGCTTGGACTGCAGGTGGTCGAGCATGTGCAGCCCCCAGGGCCGGGCGCCCCAGAAGGTCATGTGGCCGATGAAGCCGTTGGCGTCCTGGCCGGCGACGAGGGTCTTGAGCTCGGCGGCCGCCTGCTCGGGCTCCACGTGTGCCATGACGACGGCGTGGAAGCAGGAGCCCCAGAACCACTGCCAGCGGTGCCCGCGCGGCGAGGGGGACAGGTACGAGTAGCGGTAGCCGATCGTCCGGTCGTGGCCGCTCTTGCGGTTGGTGCGCCCCAAGCCCTGGGCATAGGAGCGGACGGCGTCGATCTCACCTTGGCGCATGGGGGCAGTATCGCGGCGCGCTGGGCCGGGAGGAAGGCGTTTCGGACGCGGCCCGGCGCTCTCTACGCCAGCGCGTCGGCCAGGAACTCGGCGACGTGGCGCGGGCGCTTGGACGTGAAGTGGTCGATCTGCTGGCGGCACGAGATGCCGGAGATGGCGACCGGCCAGCCGCCGCGGCCCTCCGCCTCGATGGCCGGGAAGAGCTTGAGCGCGCCCATTGCCTGCGACATCTCGTAGTGCTCGGCCTCGAAGCCGAAGCTGCCCGCCATGCCGCAGCAGGCGGAGTCGATCAGCTCGGCGTTGAAGCCCGCGAGCGCGAGGGCATCCATCGTCGGCCCCGTGCCCACGAGTGCCTTCTGGTGGCAGTGGCCGTGGACCTGGATGCTCGGCTTCATGCCGGGCGCGAAGATGCCCTTCACCGCGTCGGGCTCCTCGGCCGCGAGGCGCATCAGCAGCTCGTCGAGCATCAGCGCCGCCCCCGCCACCGCGCGCGAGCGCTCGTCGCGCAGCAGGTCGGGGTACTCGTCGCGGAGCGTGAGCAGGCATGAGGGCTCCGTGCCGACGATCGGCACGCCGCGTGCGGCATACGGCGCGAGGGCGGCGACGTTCGTGCGCGCCCACTCCTTGGCCTTGGCGAGCTGGCCCTTGGAGATGAGCGGCCGCCCGCAGCACTCCTTCTGGCTCACCAGGAGCACGCGGTAGCCGAGCGCCTCCAGGATGCGGGTGGCGGCCACGCCGACCTCGGGGTGCATGTATTCGGTGAAGGTGTCGTTGAAGAAGACGGCATCGCCGCGCGCCCCGGTCGTCTGCGGGACGCGGCTCTCGAACCACGCGCTGAAGCGCTGCTTCGCGAAGGCCGGGAGCGGCCGGTGCCGGGAGATGCCCAGGAACCGCTCGGCGAGCAGCCGCGTGAGGGGGAGCCGGCTGATGAGGTTCGTGAGCGGCGCCAGCGCCTGCCCGATGCGGCTTAGCCGCGCGATCTCGCCGAAGGCGCGCGCGCGAAGCGGCAACCCGTGGCGCTCGTAGTACTTCGTCAGCACCTCGGCCTTGAGCTTGGCCATGTCCACGTTGGAGGGGCATTCGGCCTTGCACGCCTTGCACTCCACGCACAGATCGAGCGAGTCGAACAGGCGCTTGCCCGCGAGCTCCTCCGGCGGGAGCGCCCCGGCGATGATCATGCGCAGCATCGTGGCGCGGCCGCGGGTGGAGTGCTCCTCCTCGCGGGTGGCCATGAAGGAGGGGCACATGCCGCCGTCGAGCTTCCGGCAGGCGCCCTGGCTGTTGCAGCCCTCGACGTGGCGGGCGAAGCCGCCGTCGGCCGAGAAGTCCATGTACGTCGGGACGTCCATGTTCGACGTCTCGGGCGAGATGCGCAGGTTCTCGCGGAGGGTGGGCGTCTCGATGATCTTGCCGGGGTTCATGGTGCCATCCGGGTCGAAGGCGGCCTTGAGCTCCTTGAACGCGCCGTAGAGCTCGGAGCCGAACATCTTCTCCGTGAAGACGCCGCGCACGATGCCGTCGCCGTGCTCGCCGGAGAGGCTGCCGCCGAACTCCAAGACGAGGTCGGAGATGTCCTCGGCGATCGCGATCATCTTGTCGACGCCCTCGTGGGCCTTGAGGTTGACGACCGGCCGGATGTGCAAGCAGCCGGTGCTGGCGTGGCCGTAATACGCCGCCGTGGTGCCGTGCCGGGCGATGATCTCCTCGAAGCGGCGGACGTAGGCCGGGAGCTGCTCGGGCGAGACGGCGGTGTCCTCGACGTAGGGGAGCGGCTTCGCGTCGCCCTTGAGCGCCATGGACAGCCCCAGCCCGGCCTCGCGGAGCGAGTACCACCGGCGGTGCAGCGCGGGATCGGGGGTCGTGAGCGTCGCGTAGCCCAGGTTGCGGTGATCGAGGTCGGCCTTGAGCGCGTCGAGCTTCGAGCGGACCTCGGCCTCGGAGTCGCCGTAGAACTCGACGAACAGGAGCTCGGTCGGATCGCCCTCCAGGAAGTCCATCAGGTGCCGGTAGCCCGGATTCTCGGCGCAGTTCCTGAGCACCATGCGCCCGATCATCTCCACCGCCGACGGCCCGTGCTCCAGGATCGGGACGGCGGCCTCCATGCACTCGATGAGGTCGCTGAAGTGCACCACCGCGAGCCCCTTGTGCTTCGGCACCGGCACCAGGTTGACCTTGGCCTCGGTCACGATCGTCAGCGTGCCTTCAGACCCGACCACCGCATGGGTCAGGTTCATCGGGCCGTCGCCGCCGAATGCGTCGAGGTTGTAGCCGCCGACGCGCCGGAGGATCTTCGGGAAGCGGCGCGCGACCTCGTCGCGGTGCTCGTGCGCGAGCCGCCGCACCTCCCGGTAGAGGCGCCCCTCCAGGTCGTCGCGGGCGAAGCGGTCCTCCAGCGCTTCGGCGCCGACGGGCGCGAAGCTCGTCCGCGTGCCGTCGGACAGCACGACGTCGACCTCCAGGATGTGGTCGAGGGTCTTGCCGTAGATCACGGAGTGCGGGCCGCAGGAGTTGTTGCCGATCCCACCGCCGACGGTGGCGCGGTTGGAGGTCACCGGGTCGGGGGCGTACATCAGGCCGTGGGTGGCGACGGCGCGGCTGAGGTGGTGGTTGACGATCCCCGGCTGCACCCGGGCCCACCGCTCCTCGGGCGAGACGGCCACGACGCCGTGCATGAACTTCGAGAAGTCGATGACGACCGCGTGGTTGGTGGTCTGGCCGGCGAGCGCCGTGCCCGCGCCGCGGGGCATGACCGGCACGCCGTGGGCGCGCGCGATGAGGACGGCCGCCTCCACGTCGTCCGCGGAGCGGGGCAGGAAGACGCCGACGGGCGTCATCTGAAAGATGGACGCGTCCGTCGCGTACATCAGGCGGTCGTATTGATCGAAGCGCACGTCGCCGGAGGTCTGGGCGCGGAGCTCGGCCGCGATCTCCTGCGACTCGCGCGCTGTGATCTGGGCGGCCTTGCGGGTCGTCTCGTAGAGCAGAGGCATCGGCGCTCCTGAACGCTGAGTTGGGACGCTGACTCGGGAAGGCTCACTTGGGGCGAGCAAACTGTAGCGGACGCCGCCGCGCCGGGGAAGGGCGCGCGCCGGGGACGAGCGCTCACGCCTTGACACGCAACGGTGCCACCTCTTACGGTGCCGGGGGGGCCGGTGGCGGCCCCGCTATGGCAGGAGCATGGTGGTGGCCCAGCAGAACGGATCGACGTCCGAGGTATCGTCCGCGAGCGGACGGGCGCGCGGAGCGCTCGGCGCCCTCGAAGCCAGGCTGATGGAGGCGCTCTGGGGCTCGGCCTCGGAGCTCTCCGTGCAGGGCGTCTCCGACGCGCTCGGGCCCGGCCACAACTACAAGACCGTCATGACGGTGCTGAACCGGCTCGTCGCGAAGGGGTTGCTGGTGCGGGAGCTCGACGGCCGTGCCTACCGCTACCGCCCGAGCCAGTCCCGGCCTCAGTTCCTGCGCTCGGCGGCCGATGCGCTCGTGCGCGGCTACCTCGACGCCTACGGTCCGGATGCGGCGGAGCACCTCGCCAGCGCCGCGGGGCCGGTCCCGTCCCCCACGCCCGCCGCGCCGCCGCCTCAGCCGGAGGCGCGGGCCGCGGTGGTCCCCGGCTCGTGGGGCGCCGGGTGGGCGGGCGTGCGGAACAGCGTGCAGCGGTCGCCGCTGCGGCTGCTGCTCGCCGCGGTGGTGGTGCTGTTCCTGCTGATGCGCAGCCGGCGCGGGCGCTCCTAGGATGGTCCCGGTATGACGGAGTCGCAGAGCAGCCCGGCGGCGGGAGCGGGGCTCGCGGTGCTCGTCGCGGGTGCGAAGCAGGCCGGGTGCGAGCTGACCGACGAGCAGGTCGAGCTCTTCGGCCGCTACCTCACCGGCCTGAGCGCATGGACCCGGCGGCTCAACCTCGTGTCGGCGGGCGCGCTCGCGGATGCGGAGCGCGTCCTGTTCCTGGACTCGTTGGCGCTGGTGCCGGTGATCCGGCGCGAGCAGCCGTCCGCGGCCCGGCTGATCGACGTCGGCTCGGGCGGGGGCTTCCCCGGGCTCGTGCTGAAGCTCCTGCTGCCGGAGTTGAACGTCGTGCTGCTGGAGGCGACAAGCAAGAAGGCGTCGTTCCTGAGCTGGATGGCGGAGCAGCTCGGTCTGCACGGCGTGGACGTGCGTGCGGAGCGGGCCGAGGAGGCGGCGCGGGAGGGCGCTCTGCGCGACTCCTTCGACGTGGTGACGGCGCGCGCGCTGGGCCCGCTGCCGGTGGTGCTCGAATTGGGCCTCGCGTTCTGCAAGACGGGCGGCACGCTGATCGCACCGCGGGGTGTGTCGTCGGCGGCCGACGACGCCGCGGCCTGCACGGCCGTCGCGGCCACACTCGGTGGCCGTATCGTTGGGGTCGAGCGCCCGGAGATCGATGGCGTGGCGGAGCGCACGGCGCTGGTGGTGGTCGAGAAGACCGGCGCGACGCCGGCGCGGTACCCGCGCCGGACGGGCATACCTGCGAAGCGCCCGCTGGCGTAGGGCCAAGCGCCCGGTGCCATAGGGCGAAGAGCCGGCCTCGCCGGCGGCCAGGTATGCTTACGCGAAGAGGTGTTCCGAGCATTGACCGAGTCCGATCAGACATCCACCCCCGCCGCGGGGAGCGAGCTCTCGCTGCGGCGCAAGCTCGCCTCCCCACGGACCGCTCTCTCCTTCGTGGTGCTGGCGGCGATCCTGGCGCTGCTGCTCACGCGCTTCGACATCGCATGGGGCGAGACGTGGGAGGCGGTGCGCGGCATCAACCTCGGGTGGTACGCCGCCGCCGTCGCGGTCCACTACCTGACCTTCGTGTTCCGCGGCGCCCGCTGGCGGGTGCTGCTGGCGAACGCGGCCCGGGACGATCCGGCGCCCCCGCCCCTTCCCTCGGTGCTGTACGCGGGCCGGGTCATCCTCATGGGCTGGTTCGTGAACTCCATCGCCTGGTTCCGCATGGGCGACGCCTACCGCGCCTACGTCTATTCAGCCGATAGCGGAGCGAGCTTCTCGCGCACCGCCGGGACCGTGCTGGCGGACCGGCTGATCGACCTCACGGTGGTCGTCACGCTGATGGGCACGGGCATCGCGGTGCTGCTGATCGGGGGGCAGGTGCGTCCTCCGCTGCTGCTGGTGGTGGCGGCGGGTGCGCTGCTCGTCGCCGTCGTGGGCGGGCTGGGGGCGATGCGGCTGACGCACCACTGGGTCGCGCCGAAGCTCCCCGGACGCATCGAGCGGGTCTACCACCGCTTCCACGAGGGGACGATGGGCAGCTTCGACCGGCTGCCGCTCGTCTTCGGGCTCGGCGTGGCGGGCTGGATGTGCGAGGTCGGGCGCCTCTTCTTCGTGGTGAAGGCGCTCGGTGCCTCGGTTGCCTTCGGCCTGGTCCTGTTCGTGCCCATGGCCAACGGGCTGCTCTCGGCGATCCCGCTCACGCCCGGCGGTCTGGGGATCGTGGAGACGGGGATCAGCGGCCTGCTCCAGATCGAGCTGACGGTGGAGGTCGCCCTCGCCGTCGCGCTGGTGGACCGCACGATCAGCTACCTGAGCATCATCCTCACCGGAGGCGGCGTGTTCGCGGCCCGCCAGCTCCGGGCCCCCAGCCGCGCTCTCGCGGCAGCCGAAGAAGCGTAGGCAGGAGGTAGAGCGCATGGCTTCGAAGGGGACCGTCGGCGTGGTCGGCACGGGTATCATGGGAGCGCCCATGGCCGTGAACCTGGCGAAGGCGGGATACGACGTCGTCGCCTTCAACCGGACGCCCGCCAAGGCCGAAGCGATCGCCGGTGAGCGCATCCGCGTCGCACGCTCGGTGGCGGAGGTCGGGAGCGCGGCGCCCATCGTCATCACGATGGTGCCGGACACACCGGACGTGCTGGAGGCGGTGGAGGGGCCCGGCGGGCTGGCGGGGTCGATGGCGGCGGGCTCCGTGCTCATCGACATGAGCACCATCGCGCCCGGCGCGACCCGAGAGCTGGCCGCGCGCCTCCGGGAGCGTGGCATCGCCATGCTCGACGCGCCCGTCAGCGGCGGGTCGTGGGGCGCGCAGGAGGGGACGCTGACCATCATGGCCGGTGGCGAGCAGGGGGTGTTCGAGCGCTGCCTGCCGGTGCTCGAGGCCATGGGGAAGAGCATCACGCTGATGGGCCCCTCGGGCATGGGGCAGACCACGAAGCTCGTCAATCAGATCCTGGTCGCCGGGACCTGCTCGGCCGTGGCCGAGGCGCTGGTCTTCGCGGCGGCGCATGGCGCCGACCTGCTCAAGACCATCGAGGCGGTCGGCGCCGGGGCAGCCGGGTCCTGGCAGCTTGCGAACCTGGGCCCGCGTATGGTGAAGGGCGACTTCGCGCCGGGCTTCATGGTGAAGCTCCAGCAGAAGGACCTGCGGCTGATCTTGGAGTCGGCGCAGGAGAAGCACGTCCCGCTGGCCGTGACGTCCCTCGCGCGGGCGTACTACACCGCCCTCGAAGCCGACGGGCTGGGCGAGGAGGGCACGCAGGCGCTGGTGAAGGCGGTGGAGCGTCCGGCGGGCCTCGAAGCGCGGCAGCGGGCGTCCGGCTGACGAGCACGGTAGTCGATAAGGGAGGACCATGCAGCTGAGCGTGTCAGGACTCAGGCACTACGGCCTCATCTTCGTCGCGTTCGGCGTGACGGGCGGGCTGACGATGCTCTTCAGCCGGCTCGTCCTCAACATGCTGCTCGGCCTGGACGGCTCGCTCATCTCGGGGCCGTGGTCGTACCGGCTCGTCTATCTGCTGCTCATCCCGCCCGTTTACTCGGCCACCCTGCTCACCGTGGGCACGCTCATCGGGAAGCGCGCCTTCTTCCAACGGCGCGTCATGCGGCTGTGGGGGTGGGCGCTGCCCGCCAGCTTCCGCCGGTGAGCGGCGCGCACGGCCCGGTCGCCATCACCGGCGCGCGGGGGAGGCCGCGGGGCATCACCACCGTCGTCTTCGACTTCGACGACACCCTCGCCGATACCTGGGCCGCGCGGACCTCGGCCGTGCGTCAGGCATTCGCGGGTGCCGGGGTCACCGAGCCGACGGCCGAGGCGTTCATGGCCGCGGCGCGCGGGCGGCCGTTCGATAAGGCCCTGGACGGCTTCGACGGCGGCCGGGGCGCGGCGCTCGGACTGTTCCCGGCCTACCGGCGTGCGTACTGGCTGAAGGGCCCCGGCCTCATCTCCCTCCACGATGGCGTTCCCGAGATGCTCGAAGGGCTCGCGTCGCGCGGGATGCGCCTGGGCGTGCTCACGTCGAAGACGCGCGAGATGACGGTGGAGGGCCGGCGCGCCGGTGCGCTCGTCGAGATGGCCGAGCTCGGTATCGACCGCTACTTCACCCACGTCGTCGGCTTCGAGGACGTGGCTCGCCACAAGCCGGACCCCGAGGGGCTGATGCGGCTGCTGGCGGCTCTGGGGAGCACACCCGCGGAGACGCTCGTGGTCGGCGACAGCGCGAGCGACGTGCTGGTGGGGCGCGGCGCGGGCGCCTGGAGCGCGCTCGCGGGCTGGGGCGTGCCGCCCGGCGAGCGCGACGGCCTCGCGGTGCCGGACGTCGTCGTGGAGCACCCGTCGGCGCTGCTCGGCCTGCTGACGGGGTCCCCGTAGGCGGCGGGCGCTGCTGGGCTTCCAGTTTGCTGGCAAAACAGTTTGCAACAAATCTTGACAACCCGATTGCTGTTTTATAGCGTAACGGCGACCGGCCCCGGCTGCTGAGGGCTTGGCGCCCCATCGCTCCGTGGCCCGGTTAAAGGCTGAAGCCCCATGGCCGAGAACCAAGGCCCCGTCGTCATCACCGTTGCCAACCAGAAGGGAGGGGTCGCCAAGACGACCACCTCCGTGAACCTCGCGGCGTGCATCGCGGAGCGGGGCAAGCGCACGCTGCTCGTGGACATGGACCCGCAGGGCGGATGCGCCGTCTGCCTGGGCATGGATACGACGACCATCGAGATCTCCGTCTACGAAGCGCTGGTCCGCCCCAAGGCGTCGATAGCCGACGTCATCATCCCCACCGATTTCCGCTTCGACCTCGCACCCGCCACCATCGACTTGGCGGGCGCCGAGATCGAGCTGAAGCAGGCCCTCGCCGCCGAGACGGTGCTGCAGCGCCGCCTCCGGCCCGTGCTCGATCGCTACGACTACATCATCATCGACACGCCGCCGTCCCTCGGCATCCTGACCGTCAACAGCCTGACGGCCGCGACCCACGTGCTGATCCCGATCTCCACGGAGTACATGGCGCTGCGCGGCCTCCGGCTGCTCCTGGACACGCTGGAGAACGTGCGGGAGGTCACGAACCCGGGCCTCGACATCCTCGGCATCCTGGCGACGCGCTACGACGCGAGGACGATCAACAGCCGCGAGGTGTACGCGTACCTCGCCGATTTCTGCGACCGCGAGGGGATCCACCTCTTCAAGCAGGTGATCCGGCAGTCCGTGCGCTTCATCGAGGCGCCCGGGTACCGGATGCCGCTCACGCTTTGGCGGCGGCAGCTGGACGGGGCGAAGCAGTACCGGGAGCTGGCGGCGGAGGTGCTCAATGGCAAAACCTAAGCGGCCCGTGTTCATCTTCCCCGAGCTGGAGAGCCGGGGCCGGCGCGCCATCCTGCGGACCACCGAGGAGGTCAGCGCCGAGATCGACGCGCTCGCAGCGGCCGAGGAGCCCAAGGAGCGGGTGAAGGTGACCTACCGCTTCCGCGCCGACGCCGTGGAGGCGGTCGAGGACATCCGCCGCATCCTCCGCCGCGAGTACGGCGTCCGCAAGGTCAACCGCGAGGACATCGCGCAGGCGGCGGTCCTCGAGGCCCTCAAGCAGCTCGAGGCCCAGGGAGCCACGTGCTTCTTGGTGCAGGAGTTCGCAACGGGCGCCCCCTAGCCTCGAGCGCTCGGCCCTAGCCGCGGCGTGAGCGGTGCCGCTCGGCCGAGTCGAGCCAGATGGTCACGGGGCCGTCGTTGATGAGCGCCACGTCCATCGTCTCCCCGAAGCGGCCGGTCTCCACGCGGAGCCCGGTGGCCCGGAAGCGATCGAGCGCGTCGTCGAACCGCTCGGCCGCGGCTTCCGGCGGCGCCGCCGCGACGAAGCTGGGGCGCCGGCCCCTGCGCGTATCGGCGTAGAGCGTGAACTGGCTGACCACCAGCAGCTCCCCGCCGACCTCCATGGCGGAGCGGTTCATGTGGCCGTCCCCGTCGGGGAAGATCCGCAACCCCGCTGTCTTGTCGACGATGTAGGCGGTGTCGTCGTCGTCGTCGTCGCGGCCGACCGCGAGCAGCACGAGGAGGCCGCGGCCGATGGAGCCGACGGTCCGGCCATCGACGGTGACGGATGCCTCGCTCACACGCTGGAGGACGGCGCGCATCCCGCTGGGAGTCCTATGAGCCGGAGGTGGACTTGGCGGACGGGCTCGACGAGCCTTCTTTCTTCGACGAGCCCTTGGAGCCGCCGGCCTTGCTCGAAGACGCTCCGTCCGACGAGCCTCCGCCTGACGAGCCGCCGTCCGACGACCCCCCGTCCGACGAGCCCCCGTCCGACGAGCCCCCGTCCGACGACCCCCCGTCCGACGAAGTGGACGAGGACTTGGCCGAGGACGAGTCGTTCGATTTGCGCGCGTAGTCGGTCGTGTAGAAGCCGGAGCCCTTGTAGATCACGCCGACGGCGTGGATCTGGCGGCGGGAGCTGCTCCCGCACGTTGGGCAGACCTGCTCGGGGCTCGCGCTGAAGCCCTGGCGAAGCTCGAAGTCGTGGCCGTTGGTCTCGCACTTATACGTGTAGGTGGGCAGGGGGTGCTCCGTCGCCGACGGGTTAGCAGTCGAGGGCGCCGACTGCTAGCACGATACCTGTACCCTCCGGTGGGTGTCAATGTGAAAGCGGCGCGCGGATCGGCCACTGCGCCGCCGCGGTTGCTCGGCGCGGGCGCGTTGTGCTATCGTTTGGGCCGGTTAACCTCGCCCTCATCGAGCGGTGGCGTTGACTGGATGGCCCTGGATGACCGAGGAGGGAACGTGGCGTTCGTCACACTGCGCGAGGGTGAGGCACCCGAGGGGATCGTTGGGCGGTTCCGGGCTGCCGTGACCCGCAACGGGATCCTCAAGGAGCACAAGGACCGCCGGTTCTTCCGCTCCAAGGGAGAGAAGGCCCGCCTCGCAGCGCGCCGCTCGGCGCGCAGACGCCGCCGCTCCGGCGTCTAGGCGCCCCGCCCCAAGCTTCTTATGAGAAAGCGCCCGCCCGAGCGGGCGCTTTCTTCATTGGCCCCGTTTTCCCTGCGGACGGCGCCGCGGCGGCATAGCCGTATACTTCAGGGACGAGAGCGGGGACACGGAACCGGGAGGCCACGACCCATGCGACCGCTTCGGCTGGCGCTCGCACAGATGAACCCGACCGTCGGCGACCTCGAGGGCAACGCCGGCGTCATGCTGACGCTGATGGGCCAGGCCGTGGCCGCAGGCGCCGACCTCATCGCGTTCCCGGAGCTCGCGGTGACCGGCTACCCACCCGAGGACCTGCTCTTCAAGCACCAGTTCATCGAGGACGCCCGCGCTGCGCTCGATCGCGTCGTCGCAGCGAGCTCCGGGATCGTGGCGGTGATCGGTGCGCCGGACGCCGTGGACGGCAAGCTGTACAACGCCGCCGCCGTCGCCCACGACGGGAAGCTCGTCGCCATCTATCACAAGATCTTCCTGCCCAACTACGGCGTGTTCGACGAGGCCCGCTACTTCGAGCCGGGCCGCGAGTGCCCGGTGCTGACGGTCGCCGGCGTGCGCGTCGGCGTGAACGTGTGCGAGGACATCTGGTACGACGTCGGCCCGGCGACCGTCCAACGCGTCGCGGGCGCCGAGGTCATCGTCAACATCAACGGCTCGCCCTACCACCGCGGCAAGGGCCGCGAGCGCCAGGAGATGCTCGCGGGGCGCGCGCGGGACCACGGGGCGTTCATCGCGTATGTGAACATGGTCGGCGGGCAGGACGAGCTCGTCTTCGACGGACAGAGCCTCGTGGTGAGCCCGGAGGGCGAGCTGGTGGCGCGAGCGCCCCAGTTCCAAGAAGCGCTGCTCTTCGCCGACGTGGACGCCGACCGCGCGCTCCCGATGCGGCTCACCGGCTTCGAGGAGCGGCTGAGCGCGGTCGGCGAGCCCAAGCACTACGCGCTCGGGGGCGCGCCGCCCGATGGCCCGGGGAGCGTGGGGCCGCCCGGGCGGCCTGATGGTGGACGGGCGGCGCTCGAGCCGGAGATCGGCGACGAGCTCGACCCCCTGGCCGAGGTCTACGCGGCGCTCGTGGCTGGGACGCGGGATTATGTCCGCAAGACGGGATTCACCGGGGCCGTCATCGGGCTCTCGGGCGGCATCGACTCGGCGCTCACCACGGCGATCGCCGTCGACGCGCTGGGCCCGGACGCGGTGACGACCTTCTTCATGCCGTCCCAATACACGGCCGGCCAGTCGGCGGACGACGCAGCGAAGCTGGCCTCGAACCTCGGCGTCCGCATGCAGGTCATCCCCATCGACGGCGTGCGCGCTTCGTACATGGACGAGCTTGGCCCGCTGTTCGCGGGACGCGAGCCTGATGTGACCGAGGAGAACCTCCAGGCGCGCATCCGCGGGAACCTGCTCATGGCCGCGTCCAACAAGTTCGGCTGGATCGTGCTCACGACGGGGAACAAGAGCGAGATGGCGACGGGCTACGCGACGCTCTACGGGGACATGGCCGGCGGCTTCGCCGTCATCAAGGACGTGCCCAAGACGCTGGTGTTCGAGCTGGCGCGCCACCGCAACGAGGCCGCCGGACGCGAGGACATCCCCGAGTCGATCATCGTGCGCCCGCCCACGGCGGAGCTGCGGCCCGACCAGAAGGACGAGGACTCGCTGCCACCCTATGCAACGCTCGACCCGGTGCTCGAAGCGTACGTCGAGCAGGACCGGAGCCGCGAGGACATGCTGGCCGCGGGCATGGCGCCCAGCGTGGTCGATCAGACGATGCGCCTCGTGGACCGCAGCGAGTACAAGCGCCGCCAGGCCCCCCCAGGCGTCAAGATCACCCGCCGCAACTTCGGCCGCGACCGTCGCCTCCCCCTCGTCAACCACTACAAGGACACTGCCCTTGACCCACTCGCCAGCGCAGAGCCTCGGTCTCAGACATAGGCAGCTGGGCGCTGGCCGGACCCTCGATGTCCCCGTAGGGGCGCACGGCGTGCGCCTTCCCCAGTCGCCGCAGGCGATCGGCGAGCGCCCAGCCGTCGGTTGTCGGCGTTGGCGGCCCGGCGCGAGCGAGTGGGTCAAGGGCAGTGCCCTTGTGTGACATCGGAGCCTTGCGGTTTCCGGTGGTGTTTCGGCACACTCGCTGCGCCATCGTCACTGAGGGGATGTGATAGCATCCTGAGCGGTAGTGGCGGTGAAGAGACGAGGCCCTACGTGTCGAAGAAGGACGAAGCACTCGAGCTGGCCCTCGGTCAAATTGAACGTCAATTCGGCCGTGGATCGATTATGCGCATGGGCGATGCAGCCCAGCGCATGCATGTGGAGGCGATCCCGACAGGCTCCATCTCCCTGGATATTGCCCTTGGCATCGGGGGCATCCCCAGGGGACGTATCATCGAGATCTTCGGAGCGGAGTCGGCCGGGAAATCCACACTGTGCCACCACATCGTGGCTGAGGCCCAGCGGATGGGTGGGACAGCCGCCTACATCGATGCCGAGCACTCCATGGACCCGACCTACGCAGAACGCTGCGGCGTCAATATCGACGAGCTCCTGATCTCTCAGCCCGACTCGGGTGAGCAGGCCCTGGAGATCGTCGAGTACCTGGTACGCAGCGGTGCCTTGGACGTTGTCATCATCGACAGCGTCGCCGCTCTCACGCCTCGGGCGGAGCTCGAGGGCGACATGGGCGACACGCATGTTGGGCTGCAGGCGCGGCTCATGTCCCAGGCGCTGCGCAAGCTGACCGCGGTGACGAGCCAGTCCAACACGAGCGTGGTGTTCGTGAACCAGCTGCGGGAGAAGATCGGCGTCCTGTTCGGGAGTCCGGAGGTCACCCCCGGTGGCCGCGCGTTGAAGTTCTACAGCTCCGTCCGTATCGACCTGCGCAGGATCGAAACCCTGAAGCAGCAGACGGAAGCGATCGGGACGCGCGTACGGGCCAAGGTGGTGAAGAACAAGGTCGCCCCGCCGTTCAAGCAGGCGGAGTTCGACATCATGTTCAAGATCGGCATCAGCAAGGCGGGGGACCTGCTCGACCTCGGGGTCGAGATGGGGGTCGTGCGCAAGTCCGGGGCGAACTACTCCTACAACGGGACGCGCTTCGGACAGGGCCGGGAGAACTCGAAGGAGTTCCTCCAGACCCACCTCGAGGTCATGGCCGAGCTCGAGAAGCACATCCGTGGTCAGCACGCTTCGACGAACGGTCATACGGACGTGCCGGTTCCCGAGGAGACCGAGGTCGAAGGCGACCCGGTCCCCGCAGGCACCGGCTAGACAGGACCACTACCGGGCCTCGTCTCTCTTCGCCGCTACCGCCAATCGACCAGGCGGTGGTGTGTGTCACACGACGATAGGGATCCAGATAGCAGCTCGCAACTACCCTGGGCGCTCCGGCGTCCGGGGTAGTTGTGTCGTATGTCCCGACGCCCCCGAGGGGCGCCGCGGCATCTCATGGTCAAGGCTCCTCCCCCGGGGATCCCCAAGGTGGGACGCGTCGGGTGAGGACGGAAAGGGGTGCGACATGGAAGCAGTCATCGTGATCGTGGCCGCGATCGCAGGCATCGGGATCGGAGTCGGTGGCGGGCTCGTCCTGCGCAACATGATGCTGAGCCGCGGCGTGGACGCCGCGAAGGATACCGCAGGGAGGCTTCTCCAGCAGGCGGAGGCGGAGCAGAAGCGGCTCGTCCTCGATGCGAAGGAAGAGGCGATGCGCACGAAGGAGACCGCGGAGAACGAGGTCCGCGACCGCCGGCGTGAGGCTCAGCGCACCGAGGACCGGCTCACGAACCGCGAGCAGGGCCTCTCGACCCGGGAGGAGAGCATCGAGAAGCGTCAGCAGACGATCGAGAGCCGCGAGCAGCGTGCGGGGGAGCACGAGCGGGAGCTCGACGAGCAGAAGGGCGAGGTCGAGGCGCTCAAGCAGGAGCAGACGGAGCGGCTGGAATCGATCGCGGGCCTGACGCTGGGCGAGGCGAAGGGCCAGATCATGACCACCGCCGAGGGCGTGATGGAGCAGGACCTCGCCAAGCGGTACTACGGCCTCGAGCAGACGATGCTCGCCGAAGCCGACGACAAGGCCAGGAAGGTCGTCTCCCTCGCCATCCAGCGACTGGCTTCGGACGTGGTCTCGGAGACCACGACGTCCATCGTGCCGCTGCCGAACGACGAGATGAAGGGCCGTCTCATCGGCCGCGAGGGCCGGAACATCCGCGCCATCGAGGCCGCCACGGGCGTCGACCTCATCATCGACGACACGCCGGAGGCGGTGACGATCTCGTGCTTCGACCCCATCCGGAGGGAGGTCGCCCGGATCGCGCTCACGGCGCTCATCCAGGACGGCCGCATCCACCCTGCGCGGGTCGAGGAGGCGGTCGAGAAGGCGCAGGCCGAGGTCGAAGAGACGATGCGCCGCGCCGGAGAGCAGGCCGTGCTTGATGCCGGCGTGCGCGGGCTCCAGCCGGACCTCGTGAAGCTCGTCGGCCGGTTGAACTACCGGTACAGCTACGGCGAGAATATCCTCCAGCACTCGGTGGAGGTCTCGCGCATAGCAGGCATGCTGGCGAGCGAGATCAAGGCCGACATCCAGACCGCCAAGGCGGGCGGCCTGCTCCACGACATCGGCAAGGCGCTGACGCACGAGGTCGAGGGCACGCACATCGAGATCGGCGACGAGATCGCGCGCCGGTACAACCTGCCGGCGGCGGTCCAGGCCGCGATCGCCGAGCACCACGACGACGCCCGGGGCTCGCCCGAGGCGTTCCTCGTCGCGGCGGCCGATGCCATCAGCGCGGCGCGTCCCGGCTCGCGGCGCGATACCACGGAGCTGTACCTGAAGCGGCTGGAGGCCCTGGAGGACGTGGCGAACAGCTTCCCCGGCGTGGAGAAGTCGTTCGCGATCCAGGCCGGCCGCGAGGTCCGCATCCTGGTGCAGCCGGAGGTGGTCGACGACGTCGCCGCCTCCAACCTGGCGCGCAACGTGGTGAAGAAGATCGAGGAGAATCTGGTCTACCCCGGCCAGATCAAGGTGACGGTGGTGCGGGAGACCCGCGCCACGGAGATCGCGAAGTAGGCACAGTCCAGAGCAGAAGCCATGCCGGGCAGGACGGCCGCAGCAGCGCGTGCCGCTTCAGTCCGGAGCCGTCCTTCGACAGGCTCAGGATGAGCGGGTTCGGGAAGGGCAGAGGTACTGTTAGCGAGGGGATAGTCGGGCAGGACGGCCGCAGCAGCGCGTGCCGCTTCAGTCCGGAGCCGGAGCGAGAGCGTAGGCGCACAGTCAGGAGCAAGCTTTGCGTGTGCTGATGGTGGGAGACGTGGTCGGTAAGCCCGGCCGGCGGGTGTTCAAGGAGGTCCTGCCGCAGGTGCGCGCGGAGCTCGGCATCGACGTGGTCGTCGTCAACGGCGAGAACGCAGCCGCGGGCTTCGGGCTGACCGACGCGATAGCCGACGAGCTGCTCGATGCAGGAGCAACGGTGATCTCGGGGGGCAACCACACCTTCGACCAGCGGGACTTCGTGCCGTCGCTGGACGGCGAGCTGCCGCTGCTGCGCCCGGCCAACTACCCGGAGGGCACGCCTGGGCGGGGGATGATGCGCGTCGGCTCGCTGGCCGTGCTCAATCTGCAGGGGCGCGTGTTCATGCCGGAGGGTCTCGATTCGCCCTTCACGGTCGCCGATAGGCTGCTGGCGGAGCTTGAGCTCGACCCGCCCAAGGCCATCGTCGTCGACTTTCACACGGAGGCCACGTCGGAGCAGGCGGCGCTCGGGTGGTACCTCGACGGGCGCGTCACGGCGGTCGTCGGCACGCACACGCACGTCGCGACGGCGGACACGCGCATCCTGCCGCAGGGCACGGCGTTCGTGACGGACCTCGGCATGACCGGCCCAGTGAACTCGATCATCGGCAGCAAGGTATCGGACGTGCTCACGCGGTTCCTCACGGCCCTGCCGCACCGCCTCAACGTCGCGGATGGCGCGGGCCCGCTCCAGTTCAACGCCGTGGCCATCGACATCGACGACCTCACGGGTCTGGCCACGGGCATCCAACGCGTGGACAGGGTGATTGAAGGATGACCGCACCGAGCCCGAAGATCGATCTGCACATGCACACGACGCTCTCGGACGGCCGGCTGACCCCGGAGGAGCTGGTCGGGCTGCTGGACCGCCAGGGCGTCGATATCGCGGCCGTGACCGACCACGACTCGACCCAAGGGCTCGATGCGGCGATGGCGGCCGCCGAGGGTTTCCCACGGCTGCGCCTGGTGGCGGGCATCGAGATCAGCGCCGACCACCCGACGGACGAGCGTTCCGACGTCCATGTGCTCGGCTACTTCTTGGACTACCACAACGACGCGTTCCAGCAGCGGTTGGCGGGGTTCCGCGACGAGCGGCTGTACCGTGGCGAGCGGATGGTCGAGCGCCTGCTCGAGCAGGGCTATGCGGTGGAGTGGGAGCGCGTTCTGGAGATCGCGGGCGACGCGGGCGTCGGCCGTCCGCACATCGCGCAGGCGCTGGTGGAGCGTGGGCACATCGCCACGGTCAAAGACGCATTCAATGGCCTGCTGAACGACGAGGGCACCGCCTTCGTGGACCGCCCACACATCTCGATCGCCGAGTCGGTGGAGCTGATCGCGAGCGTCGGTGGCGTGGCGGTGCTGGCCCATCCGCTGTACGTGCCCGGATACGAGGCGCTGATCCCGCAGCTCGCCGGCTTCGGCATCGTGGGCTTCGAGGTCCACTACGGCGATTTCAAGCCCGATCAGCGCCGGGACCTGGAGCGGCTCGCCGAGCGCTACGGCATGCTCCCGACGGGCGGCAGCGACTATCACGCCATGGGGCACGAGGGAGAGCATCTCCCCGGCACCGTCGGCCCGCCCGCCGAGGTCTTCGCCGAGCTTGAGAAGCGGGCGGAGGCCGTCCGCGCGCACGGCTAGCCCGCCGCGCCCGTCATCGCCGTGGACGACTCGCTCAAGATCGCGCTGGCGTTGGGCTACGGCTATCTCATCGGCTCGGTGCCCGCGGCCTACCTGGTCAGCCGGCTCGTCCGGGGCATCGACATCCGGCGCGTCGGCAGCGGGAACGTGGGCGCCTCCAACGTCTGGTACAACGTCGGCAAGCGGTGGGCCTTCCCCATCGGCGCTTTCGATCTGTTCGTGCAGGGCTTGGGGCCGCCGCTCTTCGCGCGCGCCCTGGGCCTCGGTATCGAGTGGCAGGCCGCTGCGGGGTTGCTCGCGGTGATCGGGCACAACTGGCCGGTGTTCCTGCGCTTCAAGGGTGGACGGGGGCTCACGCCGGCCGTCGGCGTCATGCTGGCGCTCGCGCGGCTGGAGCTCGCCGTCTTCATCCTCGTGGGGGTGGCCGGGTGGCGGCTCACGAAGGGCGCGCCGTTCTGGGTGCTCGTCGGCTTCGGCCTGCTCGTGCCGCTCTCGCTGTACTGGGAGCGTCCGGGCGCCATCGTGCTCCTCATGGGCGGGCTGCTCATGGTCACGGTGATCAAGCGGCTGACATCGAACACGCTGCGTGGCAAGGGCGTGCGCCTGCGCGAGCTCATCGTGAACCGTCTTCTGCACGACCGCGACGTCGCCGACCGCGAGGCCTGGCTCGGCCGTGGCGCACCCCCGGCGAAGCAGGGATAGGATGGCTTCCCCGACGGCCTGTCACTGGCACGCGGACCGCGAGACCGGCCTGCGCTGCGGGAACTGCGGCAAGCCGGTGTGCTTCGAGTGCGTGCGGCAGCACCCGGTGGGCATCCGGTGCAAGGAGTGCGCGCGCGCCGTGCGGCTGCCGACCTACCGGTTCTCGCGGAGCGACGCGGGCCGCGGGATCGGCGCGGCGGTCGTGCTCGGGCTCGTGGGGGCGCTGGTCGTGGTCCTGGTGACGGGTCTGCTGGCCGGGTTCTTCTTCTTCGCACTGATGATCGGCCTGGGCTACGTCATCGGGGAGGGCGTCGGACGGGCGGTGAACCGGCGGCGGGGGCGCGCGTACCAGTACATGGCCCTCGGCGCGGTGCTGCTGGCCACGAGCCCACTGTCACTGCCCGCGCTGGGCTCGTTCAGCATCGGCTCGGGACTCCTGCTGCTGGGCGTGGGCGCGGCGGCGCTGGTGGCCTGGCACCGCCTGGCGCCGTGATGGGCCGCGCACTACAATGGCCTCGCTCGAGCGGGCGTGACGCAGTGGTAGCGGTCGGTTCGTGCCTGTGTCTCCACCTGTCCCCACCTGTTGTTGGATGCTCAAACCTTGGAAGAAGGGCGGAGCGACTTCGCCCACTGCCCCCATCTCGCGGGCCACAGTTCGAGGGAGATCGGACCCAGGTTGAACAGCCCGATGGCCAGGAAGAGCACGGTGATAGCGGAGACCCCGAAAACCCCGATGAAGGAGAGGACCACGAACGCTACGGTCAGCGTCTGGTGCACCCAAGCGCGCATGTCGATGGCCACGCCGATCGCGGCTCCGATACCGATCAGACCCAGGACTATGAAGTAGCCAACCACCATCGTGAGCCACGCTGACCAAGGAGAGGCCACGTGGTCGCCGCCGCCGAAGGTGAAGGCTACGTCCGGGACCGCGGCGGACACGATCACAACGGTGAGCACCAGTATTTCGAGGCCCGTGAAGGCGGCTATCTTTGCTCGCACGACGCGCTCCGGCGACACAGGTGAAGTGTAAGCGGTTCGGCTTGCCGATAACGCCGCGGGCGACGATGATCGCCGGAAGCGTTGTGGAGCGGGCGATGGGGATCGAACCCACGGCCGCCACTTTGGGAAAGTGGAGCTCTACCACTGAGCTACGCCCGCGTGTGGTACTGGAAGATAGGATCAGGTTGGAGGCGATGTGGGAAGTGGGGTGTCTGCGAAGATGGCGCGGTCGACCTCATTGATGATGGTGTGATAGGACTCGTCCGTGTGTTTGCCGTAGGTGCGTTCCAACATCTGAACGCTGGTGCGCATGATACTCGCTGCTCGCTCGATAGGTATGATGTTCTTAATACGTTCCGCGTAGAGGTGGCGGAACATGTACGAGCCGATTGGTCCCTGATAGCCGTGGTCAACCCTGTCGATGGTGCTGCGGAATTTGACGGCGAGTCGGTCAGGGTGGTAGCGAAGCCCGTGTTGGTTGACGAATACTGGGCCGGTGTGCGGCTCGGGCATGTGCTGATCGTCACCTTCTCCGGGAGGCGAGATCCGATCAAGATAGGGCTACTGAAGGCGATGCTCCGCAAGGCAGGCCTGAGTGAGGAAGAGTTCGTCGGGCTCATGAAGTGAGCCGGGGGTGGTGATATGGAACACGTAGTGGTCGTCCACAAGGCAGAGGAGGGCGGGTACTGGGCGGAGGTCCCCGCGCTTGAAGGCTGCTTCGCTCAGGGGGAGACCCTGGAAGAGGCACTCGACGACGCCAGGGGTGCCATCGCTTCTCACATCGCTGCGCTCCGGGACGACGGACAGCCGGTGCCTACGGAGAGCGGCGTCTTGATCGCGACCGTGCAGACGCCTGAACCACTCAGCGCGTGATGCTCGCCGGACTTTCGAGCGGCATGGTGCAGGCCGATCCGAGGATGAGGTCGTCGGAGAACGACACGACGGCGAGGCCCATCGACGAAGCCAGCGCTTCGCGCAGGGCTCTCGCCAGCTCGCGCCTCTGAGCCGTGCTCATCCCAGGGAGCCGGCGGTCGGTCTCAGCGAGATGGAGCTGCCACCGGCCGCTCCCGAAGCGCATCCCCAGGCAGCGGAACCTGAAGGCTCCTTCCGGTGGGCACGCCGCCCAGGACGCTTCTCCGCGCCAGAAGAGGGTCACCTCGACGTGGCGCAGCGCCTCCTCCCGCGGGGTGCTCCGCGACTTCGCTGGTGGCGGGGTCTGCATGCTCGTTGTTGATGTTGTCATGGCCTCACTTTGCCCCACCCACCGTTACCGGCGCATTACGAACGGAGGGAGAGCGACTCGTGATGACTGGATCGGTGGTCACGGGGGGTGACCGACGACGCGTTCGGGAGTCCACATGCCGAGCACCTCCGGCCCTCGGAAAGATCCCCGACACGCAAGCGCCACCACCGCGGTACGGTAGTGGTTCCAAGGTGCAGGCACTACGTCCTTTCGTACAGCGTGCAGGCACCCACGCCACGCCCCCTCTCCAGAGTGCGCACGGCGGGCTTCGTGGATAGCGGTATCATGGCATCGAGGGCGGCGGGACAGGCGTGGGGGATGGAGAGGCCGCGCTCCCCAGGCGGGCTGTCGTGCGCCGGAGTCCCATCCCCACCCGGTTCGTTCTTCCAGCGAGGGCCATGAACGGTTCATTCCATAGCGGTTTCGTTGCCATCGTCGGCCGGGCCAACGTCGGCAAGTCCACGCTGCTCAACGCCATGCTCGGGCAGAAGCTGGCCATCGTGAGCCCCAAGCCGCACACGACGCGCCACAAGCTCCTCGGTGTGCTCAACGGCGAGGGTTTCCAGGCTGCGCTGCTCGACACGCCCGGCTTCCTGCGCCGTGGCCGCGACCAGCTCGACGCGGCGATGTCGCGCCAGATGGCCTCGGCGCTCGCCGACGCCGACCTCGCCGTGCTGGTGGTTGAGCCGCGCCCGCCCGGCGACGTCGAGCGATTGCTGGTGGACCAGATCTCGGCCTCCGGCACCCCCATCCTGCTCGCGCTCAACAAGATCGACTCCGTCGCCAAGAGGAAGCTGCTGCCGGTGATCGAGGCCTATACGGTGCTCCACGACTTCGTGGACATCGTGCCCTTGAGCGCGACTGAGAAGGACGGCGTGGACGTGCTCCTGCGGCAGCTCGCGGAGCGGCTTCCCGCCCAGGAGGCGCTCTTCGCGCCCGAGGTGCTGACGGACCGGCCGGTCTCCCTGCTCTGCGCCGACATGATCCAGGAGAAGGTGTTCCTGCTCTACGAGCAGGAGATCCCCTACGACGTCGCCGTCGAGATCGAGGAGTACGAGGAGCGCGCCGAGGGCCAGGCGGACCTGGTGCGGGCGACCATCTACGTCGATACGCCGTCGCAGAAGCGGCTGCTGATCGGCGCGGGAGGCAGCGCGCTCAAGGAGGTCGGCGTGCAGGCGCGGGCCGACATCGAGCAGCTCGTGGGCGGACCCGTCTACGTCGAGCTGTGGGTGAAGGTCAGCCCGAAGTGGCGGCGGAAGGCCGGCTTCATCCAGCGCATGGTCTAGCGCCGGCGCCTGACGCGAAGAGGCCGCGGCCCATCGAGCCGCGGCCTCTCTCTGGACGCTTTGAGGGGCGTGACGCTTGAGGGGCCGGGGTCCTAGACGTGCACCGCCCGCATGTCGGCGATGTTGCGCACCTTGACGCCGAGGCTGGCCCACGAGTTACCGCCGTCCGCGCTGCGGAAGATCTTCCCGGTGCGCGTGGCGACGAAGATGTTGTCGGGCTCATCCGGGTCGAGCGCGATGGACGCGGCGAAGTCGTTCACGACCTCGGGCGCCGTGTTGAGCGCCCGCCAGCTTTTCCCGCCGTCGTCCGATCGGATCATGGTCGCCTGCGCCCCGTTGTCCCGGTTGCGCCACGCGCTCGGCTGCCCGTGCGCGAGGGCGGAGTAGAGGACATCCGGGTGGGTGGGGTGCTGGACGAGGGGGACCGAGTACTCCTGGTCGAACTCCAGCCCCATGGGGCTCCAGCTCTCCCCGCCGTCCTCGCTCTGGTAGAGCGCCCTTCCCGGCGCGTTCGACAGCCGGGCGCTGTGGCCACCCGTGGCCAGGTAGAGGTGCGACGGGTCGTCGGGGCGCGAGACGATGGTGTGAGCGTCCGCGTCGACGTTCTTGTTCAGCAGCTTCCAGGTCGCCCCGCCGTCGGTGCTCTTGAGCATGTGGCCGACCTGAAGCGCCAGGTAGATCGTGTCGCGGTCCTTGGGGTCGATGACGATGTCGCGCACGTGCGGCTCGACCGCGGCGACCGGGTAGTCGACCTTGGCGACCTCCGGGACGTCCCAGACGGAATCGACCGGGCTCCAGCTCTCGCATGCGTCGCGGCTCACCCAGAGGCCGATGGGCTCCGTGCCGGCCCAGATCGTGCTCGAGTCGTGCGGGTCGATGGTGACGCACTTCACCTTGCCGGGTCCCGGCTTGCCGCGGTTCGGCTTGGTCCACGTGTCGCCGAAGTCGTCGCTGCGCCAGACGCCGTCCCCGCGGGTGCCCGCGTAAACGCGCGCCGGAGCCGACTGCTCGACCGCGATCTCGTTGATGTCCCAGGACGAGAGCCCCTTCTGCTCGGCCTCCCAGGTGTCTTTGCCATTCGACTTGACGGTGACGACGCCTTCACCGGTGGCGAGATACAACAGCGTGCCCATTTCCTTCACCTCCCCTGCGGCTGTGCCTGAATCGGTCTCGTGCAGCGAACCATACGCCGATGCCGCACGGGCAACAAGCGCCGCGCTGGCTTGACGCTCGCCGCGGCGCTCGGTAACGTTCCGGCCATCCGGCCTGCGCGTGGAGATGGCCATGGCGACCCATAGCGTCCTGCTCCGGCTACCCCTGTCCCCGGAGGACAGCCGCTCCCTCGCCGACGACTTCCCGGACGTGGAGTTCGTGCTCGGCGAGGAGGGGGCGGACCTCGGCGCCATCGACGTGCTCTTCGCCGGCGAGCCGCCCAAGGACGATCTGATCGACCGGATGGGGAGCCTCGTCTGGCTGCACACGACCTCCGGCGGCGGGGCCCGCTTCCAGACTCCCTCGGTGCTCAAGCGCTCCATCACCGTGACCACGTCGACGGGCATCCACGGCCGCCCCTTCACGGAATTCGGCATCGCCTGCATGTACGGGTTGGCGAAGCGGCTGCCGGTCATCCTCGAGGCCCAGAGCAGGGCCGTGTGGGATCGCGGCCTCACGGCCATGGACAAAGTCGGCGGTAAGACCGTCGGCATCGTCGGCCTGGGGACGGTCGGCTCGGAGCTGGCGCGCCAAACGAAGGCGTTGGGGCTGCGCGTGCTGGCCACGAAGCGCACGGTGACCGAGAAGCCGGCCTACGTCGACGAGCTGGGGCCGCCCGAATACCTCGGGGAGATGCTGCGCGAGACGGACATCCTGTTCCTGACGCTCCCCCCGAGGCCCGAGGCCCTGATCGGCGAGGCGGAGCTGCGGTCCATGAAGCCGGGCTCCTACGTCATCAACCTCACGGGCGGCTTGAAGTGCATCGACGCCGACGCGCTCATCGCCGCGCTCCGCGACGGCCACATCGCCGGGGCGGCGCTCAACCCGAACGGTCCGATCGACCCTGACTCCGAGCTCTGGGCTCTTCCGAACGTCATCCTGAGTCCGGGGCTGGCATCCGACGACCCGGACAAGTGGCTGATGCAGCGCGGGGTGTTCGTGGACAACCTGGGCCGGTTCCTCCGTGGGGAGGAGCTTCGGAACGTGTTCGACGCGACGTAGGGCTACTGAGCGGTCCGGCCCCGGCTCAACGCCGCGCCTACCGCCGTGGCGGCAGGCCGCCCATCCCGAAGGACTCGACCTCGTTGCCGGTGCCGTCCCAGGTCGCGATGGCGTCGATGGCGTCGCGCTCCTCGGTCGTCATGGCCCAGTCGCCGGCCTTCGCATTCGCCTCCACCTGCTCCTCGGTCATGGCGCCGGCGATGACCGAGCTCACGGCCGGGTGTGCGATCAGCCACGAGAAGGCAAGGTCCAGCACGGAATGGCCGTGCTCGTTGGCGTACGCGTCGAGCTTGTCCAGCGTGGCGAGCGCGGCCTCGTCGCCCTGGAGCTCGCCGACCATGCGCCGGGCCTTCTCGCCGACGGCGGTCCCGGAGCGGTACTTGCCGGTGAGCCAGCCGCCCGCGAGAGGGTAATACGGCAGGAAGCCGACGCTCGCCGCCGTGCAGAAGGGCAGCAGCTCGAGCTCGGCCTGGCGGCGGAAGAGGTTGTAGTAGCCCTGGCTCGACTCGAAGCGGGCCCAGCCGTGCTGTGCGGAGGTGGCGTCGGCCTGCGCGTGGCGCCAGCCGGAGTAGTTCGACTCGCCGATGACGCGGACCTTGCCCTGCTCCACGAGCTCGTTCAGCGGCCCGAGGACCTCCTCGTGCGGGACGTCCGCGTTCACGACGTGGATCTGGTACAGGTCGATGTAGTCGGTCTGGAGGTTCCGGAGGCTCTTCTCGGCCTCCTGCATGACGCGGTCGCGGGGCGACTGCCCCTCCAGCTTCGTGAGGTTGTACTTGGTGGCGACGATCGCGTCGCCGCGCCGGCCCTTGAGCGCCTCGCCGATGTGGACCTCGCTCTGGCCCTGGCCGTAGGAGATGGCCGTGTCGATGAAATTGATGCCGACGTCCAGGCACTTGTGGATGACCCGTGCGCTCTGCGCCGGGTCGGCGATGCGGTTGGGGTTCCCGAAGTTGTTGGTCCCGAGGCCGATGACCGAGACGTTGAGGCCGGAGTTGCCGAGCTTGCGGTATTCCATAGGGGTCGCTCCTAGGCGAGGTCACGCCGCGCGCATGATAGCGGGTGCGCGGCGTGCGGGCCATCGGGGTGTGGGGCCTCCCCTTCTCCGCGACAACCGCCCCTCGACGCCCCTGGTAACCTGGCGGCGTGCCGACTTCGCATTTCCATCCGCTGGTCCGCACGTGGTTCGAGCGGCGGTTCGGGGAGCCCACCCCGGCGCAGGCCGAGGGCTGGCCCGCCATCGCTTCGGGACGCCACACGCTGATCGCCGCGCCCACCGGCTCCGGCAAGACGCTGGCCGCCTTCCTGACGAGCCTCGATGTGCTCGTGCGCCAGGCGCTGGAGCCCTCGGCCGAGGACCCCGCCCAGCCGCGGGGGCTGCCCGATGCCATCCAGGTCGTCTACGTCTCGCCGCTCAAGGCGCTCGCCAACGACATCAAGCGCAACCTGCTCGACCCCCTCGCCGAGATCACCGCGCTCGCCGAGGAGTGGGGCACGCCGCTGCCCGAGATCCGCGTGGCGGTGCGCACCGGCGACACGTCGGCGAAGGAGCGGGCGGCCCACGCCAAGCACCCGCCGCACGTGCTCATCACCACGCCCGAGTCGCTGTTCATCCTGCTGACGTCCGAGCGCGGCCGCCACGCCCTCGCCTCGGTGCACACGCTGATCCTCGACGAGCTGCACGCCGTCGCGCCCAACAAGCGCGGGTCGCACCTCGCGCTGTCGGTCGAGCGGCTGTGCCGCCTCGCCGACGGGCCGGTGACCCGTATCGGGCTCTCGGCGACGCAGAAGCCCATCGAGACGGTCGCCCGGTTCCTGACCGGGGTCACGGGCGTCCCATCTGGAGGTAGCGAGGCATACCCGGACTGCGCCATCGTCGACATCGGCCACAAGCGTGCGATGGACCTCGCGGTCGTCCTGCCCGAGGGCTTCGAGCTCGGGCCCATCGCCACCCACGAGCAGTGGGCGCAGACCCTCGACCAGCTCACGGCGCTCGTCACCGAGCACCACACGACGCTCGTGTTCGTGAACACGCGCCGGCTCGTCGAGCGCGTCGCGCACCTGCTCTCGGAGCGGATCGGCGAGGAGAACGTCGCCGCGCACCACGGGAGTCTGTCGATGGAGGTGCGCTTCGACGCCGAGCAGCGGCTGAAGGCGGGCACCGTCAAGGTGTGCGTGGCGACGGCGTCGCTCGAGCTGGGGATCGATGTCGGCGACGTCGACCTCGTCTGCCTGATCGGCTCGCCGCGGAGCATCGGCGTCGCGCTCCAGCGCATCGGCCGCTCGGGCCACTGGCTCGGCGGCACGCCCAAGGGGCGGCTCTTCCCGCTCACGCGCGACGAGCTCGTGGAGACGGTGGCGCTGCTGCGGGGGATCGGCGCGGGCGTGCTCGATGCGCTGGCGGTCCCGCCGTGGCCGCTGGACGTCCTCGCCCAGCAGATCGTGGCCGCGTGCGTCACCGAGGAGTGGGCGGAGGACGAGCTCTTCGCCTTCGTGCGCACGGCCTATCCGTACCGGGACCTGCCCCGCGAGCGCTTCGACGACGTCGTGCGGATGCTCTCCGAAGGCATCGCGAACCGCTGGGGGCGGGGGTCGGCCTACCTGCACCGCGATGGCGTCCACCATAAGCTCAAGGCCCGCCGGGGGGCGCGGCTCGCCGCCGTGACCAGCGGCGGCACGATCCCCGACACCGCCGACTACCTGGTCATCGCCGAGCCCGACGGCACGGTCGTGGGCGCGGTGAACGAGGACTTCGCCATCGAGTCCATGGCCGGCGACATCTTCCTGCTGGGCAACACGCCGTGGAAGATCCGGCGGGTCGAGTCGGGCTCGGTGCGCGTCGAGGAGGCGCACGGCCAGTCGCCGACGATCCCGTTCTGGACGGGCGAGGCGCCGGGGCGGACCGTCGAGCTCTCGGCCGAGGTCTCAGCTTTACGCACGGGCGTCGACGAGCGGCTGGCGCTCCCCGAGGAGGCCATCGCCTGGTTGATGGAAGCCGGCGTGTCCGGCGTGTCCGGCGTGGCCAGCGTACCCAGGGACGCGGCGGAGCAGATCGTGGCGTACATCGCCGAGGGCAAGCGCGTCCTGGGCCTCGTGCCAACGGCCGAGCGGCTGATCGCCGAGCGCTTCTTCGACGAGGCGGGCGGCATGCAGCTCGTGATCCACTCGCCGCTGGGCAGCCGCATCAACCGCGCCTGGGGCCTCGCGCTGCGGAAGCGCTTCTGCGTGGGCTTCAACTTCGAGCTCCAGGCCTCGGCGACCGACGAGGGCATCAACATCGCGCTGGGGCCCCAGCACTCCTTCCCGGTGGCGGACGTCTTCGGGTACGTGAAGTCGCCGACGGCGCGCGACGTGCTGCTGCAGGCGGTCCTCCAGGCGCCGCTCTTTCCCACGCGGTGGCGCTGGACGGCCTCGCGCTCGCTCGCGCTGCTGCGCTATTCGGGCGGCAAGCGCGTGCCGACGCCGATCCTGCGCATGCGGGCCGACGACCTGCTCGCGGCCGTGTTCCCGGCGGCCGCGGCCTGCCAGGACAACATGCCCGCCGGCGCTGCCATCGAGCCGCCCGACCACCCGCTGGTCTTCGAGACGGTCCGCGACTGCCTCACCGAGGCCCTCGACGTCGAGGGCTTCACCGCGCTGCTCGGGCGCATCGAGCGTCACGAGATCGAGGTCTACGGGAAGGACACGCTCCAGCCGTCAGTTTTCTCGCACCAGATCCTCAATGCGATGCCCTACGCCTTCCTCGACGACGCGCCGCTGGAGGAGCGCCGGGCGCGTGCGGTCGCACTGCGCCGGGCGCTGCCGGAGAACGCGCAGGAGCTGGGCTCGCTGGACCCGGACGTCATCGTGCAGGAGGCGGCGTTCGCGTGGCCGACGGTCCGCGACGCCGACGAGGCGCACGACGCGCTGCTGTCGCTGGGCGTGCTGTGCGAGGCCGACATCGCCGAGCACGCTCCAGACCCGGCGCTCCTCCACGCGTGGCTCGACGACCTGGGCGCGGACGGCCGTGTGCAGACGCTGGAGGCCGGGGGGCGCACCTTCTGGCTGGCGACGGAGCGCGCGGACGCGGTCCGGGCGGCGTATGCGGATCCCTCCGCTCACCCTGAGCCCGTCGAAGGAGGAGCAGACCTCCAGGGCGCCATCGTCGAGCTGGTGCGCGGCCGCGTCGAGTCCACCGGGCCCTTCACCGTCGAGGAGCTCGCCGGCCGCCTCGCGCTGGAGCCTGCCCCGGTGCGCCAGGCGGTCGCCCAGCTCGAGGCCGAGGGCATCGTGCTGCGCGGCGCGTTCCGGCCCAAGATGCCTGGCGTGCCGGGCGCGGCCGGCGAGGAGTTCTGCGACCGCCGCATCCTGGCCCGGATCCACCGCGCCACGATCGGGCGTCTGCGCCGCGCGGTCGAGCCGGTGCCCGCCGCCAGCCTGCTGCGCTTCCTGCTGGAGTGGCAGCACGCCACCCCGGGCAGCCGGTTGGCGGGCGACGCCGGGCTCGTCGAGGTGGTCGAGCAACTCCAGGGGTTCGAGGCCGCGGCCGCCGCCTGGGAGGGCTCGCTCCTGGCGAGCCGCCTCACCGACTTCCACCCGTCCACCCTCGACGCGCTCTGCTTCGGCGGCGAGCTTGCGTGGGGGCGCCTGGCGCGGCGGACCGGCGACCCGCCGTCCGTGGGCCTCTCGCGCAACGGCCCGGTCTCCATCGCGCTGCGCGAGGATCTGCCGTGGCTGCTCGACCCGCCCGCCGACGATGCCGGCGACAAGCCCGATGCCCGCTGCGATCAGTATCACTTGGATCGCATCGCCAGATTCAGCGGCGGTGTACTCAAAAAGAATCGTTGGATTGAGTATGAGTTGAGCAAGCATGACGACGGAAAAAGCCTGACGCGGCCCGAAGGCGACAACGACGTGCTCGTGTCAGATGTGCCGATGGCATTGGGTTGAGTTGGAGTAAAATGTTCAATCCTCAGCGGATTTCTCTCCAAGGCTTTTGACGGTGTAGCCACCCTTTGCCTTGTAGTAGAACACAAGACCACCGAAGACGACGATGAGAACGGCTGGGAGAATGGCGACGCTCTGAAGCGCTGCCCCGGCGCCAAGGCTGTCAAAGCGCTGGCCCATCATTGGCAAGATGAATGCGATCGAGAGCATGCCCGCTCCGCCCATGACGCACATGGCCAGCGACCCTCCCTTCGGGAACTGCTCGGAGGTAATCGCGAGCATGGTCGGCCAGAAGAACGTCTTTCCGACACCGAACACGGTTGCCGCAGCGAAAGCCATGAAGACTGATGTGCCGGGCTTGAGACTGCCGAGCCAATACAGTCCGATTGATGCAAGCACAGCGCAAATCAGGAGCAGCATGGGTGGCTTGATGAAGTGAGTAATGGGCCCGGCAAACAGTCGCAGCACGAACATCAGCCCTGCGGTATAGATCAAGAAGTTGATGCCCGCGATATTTGTGAGGTCGCCCATGATGGACGGGAACCACTGATCGGGGCCAAGTTCCGCAGCGGCCGTCGCCCACATGCAGACAAACAATATAAGGAACAACGGACGAAAGATCTGAGAAACCATCTCGGGTGTCGAGACACCAGATGTGACGCGCTCGGTTTTGGGGTATTTTTGTGTGAGCACGATTCCCAGGTACACGACCGCCGGGACCATGATGGTGCCGAGTTTGAGTTGCCAACTGACTTGGGCCTTGGTCAGGAGTAATGCAATCACACCACCGATAATGAGCCCACCCGGCCACCAGGCGTGCAACACGTTGAGCTTGTGCGCCTTCTTGTCACTGTACATGGTTGCAATGAGCGGGTTGATCACGCCCTCGACAACCCCCTGCGAGAGCCCCATCAGCAGGAAGCCTGAAAACAACATGACCGTGCCGGTCGTCGCAAAGATGGAGGAAACCTGCGCAACTTCGGGTTCCGGAGCAATGAGCACAAGCCCGACACCTCCGATGAACCCCACACTGGAGAGCGCATGAAGGGACTTCATCCCGATCAAGTCATTGAGAAACCCGCAGATGAAGATCGAGATTGTGAACCCCCAGAAAGCGGGGCTCAGAATCTGGCCCATCTGTTCGTGGGTGAGATGGAACGCCGTCTCGAGATCGCCCAGAATGTCGCCGCGAATCGTAAAGATCATCGATGTTGTCAAAAGCGAGATACAACTCGCGACGAACAAGGTAGTGCGGTTGGATTCAGAACTCATTGGCGGCTCCACGAGAATTTCTGGTTGCTGCTTCGACACAACGCAGAGGCTGTCGAGGCTGGGCTCGACCGGTCGGGCATGAGTCTACCGCGAAACCACTCAGCGTGCGACCTCGGCACGAAACCGGGGCAATGTCTACCAGATCCAGCGTAATCGGCCGAAATCGGGCGACGGGACCGGGATCGCCCCACGCTGCATCGACGGAAAGTAGACGAAAAACGCCTTGCCGATCATCAGCCGCTCGGGAACGATGCCGGGGCGGCTGTCGATTTCAGCCACCCATTCGTCCACATCCTCCCACATTCTGCCATCGGAACTGTTGGCGCTGTTGTCGCCGCATGCCATGTACTGGGTTGATGAGAAAGTGCGGGTTGTATCAGGGTGTGTCGACCAGCCCGCTGCGCTCCCGCTCTTGGTCAATGACGGACGATAGAACAGGTCGCGATCGAGTGCGACGCGGTGCAGGGTGAACGTGCCGCCCGAGAACGTCCATGAAATCGCGGGCTTGCCGTGCTGATAGAGCGTTCGATCCGCGAGCACGTTTTGTCGGGGCAAAAGCTCAGTGTCCTCAAGAATGTCGCCCAGAGTTCGGCCCGTGGTGAACAGGATCCGCTCGCTCGGCGACCAGTCGTATTCATAGGTTGCGATGTGCTTCTCATCGACAAACACATGCAGCGCCTGATCGACGTGCCAGAACTCGATATTGGTCACGCGGCCCGGCGCGATCGGCGACGCCAGCGTCCCGCTCGCAACCGCCATGTTCCACGTCCCGTCCGGCCCCTGAACATCGATGGAAACCTCTGTGTCCTTGAAGCGTGCTCGAAACACGTGGCTGCGCGCCTCGATGACCGCTGACACTTCCATGCCTGTCGCGTCCGGCTCGATACCGCAGCGCATGCGCAGGTCCGAGACAGGGAACGCGCCATGCCCAGATCGCTGGGGTGGCAGCACCCAGCCCCGCTTGCTCGCCTCTCTTTCGGAGGCTGACTGGTTGTAAGGATTCCTGTCCGTGACAGGGCGAGCATCATCGTCCCATCGAAGTGTGGTATTTCCTGTGCCGGTGTAGCGATACGACGCGCCGGTGAGATCCCACCCGGCGTTCGCCCGCCACGGCGACCGGAAGGGTCGTGCATTGGTCACCTTCTTGGGATGGAGCGGAGCAAACTCACTGGAAAAGATCGGCTGCCAGAGCGATGTCTGAAGATGCAGCCCGCGTCGAGACTTGAGCCCCGAACCCGCCTCATACTTGCGCGCGATGTGCCACCCGGGCTGCTCCCACGTTGACTCTATACCGGGGACGTCCGGGTCATCGCTCGGCCTGCGCACAAAGACATCGCCATCGATAAGTGCGATCTGCTCACCGGGCAATCCGATCAGCCGCTTGATGAAGTTGGTCTGCGGGTCGCCGGGATCCTTGAAAACGACAGCGTCGAATCGGCTTGGTCGAATACCGAAGCGGAGGTGGTATTTGAGCACGAGTATGCGGTCGCCGGTCTTTGTGCGACGGGCGTCGTCTTCCTGATGATCGCCGGTCATCGGGTCGTTGACGTGGATCGCGGCATTGGGCTTCGTCCCCTGGATGGGCATTGGTATCCCGTTTGCCCGATCCCATGTGTCCACCGCCCAGTCATATCCAGATTCTGGCGACCTAAACCGCATGTGCGCTCCCATGAGCGTCGGCGCCATCGAGCCGGTTGGAATGACAAACGCCTCGATCACGAACGCCCGAAAGACGAATGCCAGTGCGAAGGCGATGATGATCGAGGTGAGCGTCTCACGAATCGAGACGGGCTGATGGGGCTGGGGGGAGGTCATGGATCGAAGGATATGGCACCGGACAACGCCAAGCGCCCGAGTCAGAGGTGTATCGGAATGGTGCCGTCACCAATGCGCCTGACAACGATGGCTGCGTGAGGATCGTTTCTTGTGCGAGAGCATCCGAATCTGAATTGGGTTCCTACAGCGAGAGGTTGAAAATGGCGATGAACACCAGTAT
>JADFQE010000074.1 GCA_022561985.1 Chloroflexota bacterium | reverse complement strand
TGGGCGGCTCCTGGCTTATCCAGCAGGTAGATCGTCGTGGTGTCTCGCCTCGGACCGTCGTCGATACGCCGCCCCTCCTCCTGCGGTCGAGCCTCGACCCAGGCTCCGAGAGACTTTTCTGCCAGCTCCACGGCCGCCTCGAGGGAGACGTCGCCCACCACCGCCAAGACGGCTCCCAACGGCCCGAAGTTTCCCTGGAAGTGACCGCGTATCTCGTCGCGGGTCATGACTTGCACCGACTCCTCTGTCCCGGAGATGGGGTGGCCATAGGCGCTGTCCTTTCCGTAGAGCAGCGCCGTGGACTCCCGGCCCGCCAGGGCAGTCGGGTCGTCTCGCATGCGCTGCAGCTCCGCGAGGCGGCGGGTCCGTACCCTCGCTAGCTCATCGTCCGGGAAGGTCGGGTGCTGGAGCAGGTCGGCCACCAAGTCCAACGCCCGAGGCCATTCGCGGGTCAGCATTGACATGCTCAAGGACGTCTGCTCCCGGGCGGTCTGCACCGACAGCTGACTGCCCATGAATTCGATCTCTCCGGCGATCTGCCGGCTGGAGCGGCTTTCGGTCCCTTCCTGGAGCATGCTGCCCGTCAGGGAAGCGAGCCCCGGCAAGGCATCGGGGTCCGCGGCCGCGCCTGTCGGGATGAAAACGCCGAGGGCAACCGCAGGGATGCCGCGCTTCTCCACGACCATGACTTCGAGCCCGTTAGCCAGCCGCGCTCGCTGCACGACCGGCGGCGTGAAGGAGGGCGCCGCCGACGGCGCCGGTTCGACCGTCCGGTCCAGTGCCTTGGTGGCTCGAGGCTGAGCGGACTCCGGCAGCACCGTCAGCCGGACCTGGCGGTCATTGAGGTACTCGTTCGCGACCCGCCAAACGTCATCCGGCCCGACCGCCAGAAACCGATCGATGTCCGTGTTCACGAGGTCCGGGTCTCCCGCGAAGACGTTGAAGGCGTTGAGGCGGTTGGCCCTGCCGCCGAAGCCGCCCACGTTGGCCAGCTGACGGACATGAGCCCACTCGATCCGGTTCCTGGCCCGCGCGATCTCCTCATCGGTCGGCGGACCGTGGCGCAGGGTCTCGATGACGGCCCAGACCTCCTCTGCAACCTCGTTGGGGTCGTGACCGAGAGCGACCGTCGCATCGACCCCGAAGTCTCCGGCCAGCTCCGCCGTATCGCTGTCCGCACTCACGCTCTGGGCCATGCGGCTCTCGTACACCAGCCGCTGATGCAGCCGAGAGCTCTTGCCATCTCCGAGGATGGAGGCGAGGACCGAAAGGGCGGCCTCGTCGCGATGGAACCGGGGCACGCTGGGCCAGACCAGATAGCAGCGAGGCAGGGTGACCCGGTCGTAGAGCGTCAAACCGACCGAGGCCTGGAGAGGAGACTCCATCGGAGCCTGCTTGGGGTTCGCCCTCCCGGGAGGGAGGTCGGCGAAGTAGCGCTCCACCAGTTCTCGCGCCACCCCGGTATCGAAATCACCCGCGATCGCCAGACTGGCGTTGGAGGGGACGTAGTAGCGCCGGTAAAACGCGTGGGCGTCCTCCAGGGCGGCGGCGTCCAGGTCCTCCATGAAACCGATGACCGGCCAGTGATAGGGATGCGGGCTCGGGTAGGTGGCCGCCTGCAGATCGATGCCGGCCAAGCCGTAGGGACGGTTCTCGTAGCTCTGCCGGCGCTCGTTCTTCACCACGTCTCGCTGGATGTCCAACCGGCGTTGGTCGAGGGCATCGAGCAGGAAACCCATGCGGTCCGCCTCCAGCCACAGCGCTAGCTCCAGGTAGTTGGAAGGAACATTCTCCCAGTAGTTGGTCCTGTCCTTGCTGGTGGAGCCGTTGACGCTGGCCCCGACCTTCTGGAGTGGCTCAAAATGGCTGCTGTTGTGGTGCTTGGACCCTTCGAACATCAGGTGCTCGAACAGGTGCGCGAACCCCGTCTTGCCCGGTTCTTCGTCCTTGGAGCCAACGTGGTACCAGACGTTGACCGATACCAAGGGGAGGGACCTGTCCTGATGCAAGACGACCTGAAGCCCGTTCGGGAGGGTCAGCTTCTCGAAGGCGATGCGCTCCATGTCCGCTCCTCTGGGGATTTCGGCAGGCGCGGCGAACCGGTCGCGCGCCGCGTTCCAGAATAGACCACTTCTCCAGCTGTGCTCGCCGTCAGCCGTGCCGAGCGTCGGCAAGGCGGACCCACAGACCGGCCACCGGGAACTTTCGGGCACGCGGCACCGTCATGAATAGTGAACCCAGCGCAAGAACGCGCCGAACGAGGAGGACCGCAATGAGGAATAAGTGGCTGATAACCCTAGCAGGCGTGACCATCGCCTTTGCGGCCATCACCGGCGGGGGCTTTGCCCTGGCTGGTGAGGGGACCGACGCCCCCGACGCCGGTGAGCCGTCCGGTGATGGGCCCGTGGCCACCAGCATCGACGACATAGATCCAGACGAGTGCAACTGGATCCACAACATCACGGCATGCAACGACACGCTGGTCGTTGGCCCCGATGGAGAAGGCGCCATCGAACCCGACATTTCTGTCGGCGAGCCGTATCCGATGCCTACCGCGGACAAGCCATGCGTCCCCATGGCCGTCGTTGCCATCACCTCCGAAGGCGAGGTCTCTTGCCTGGACCTCGCCCCCGACACCGGCGACGGCCAGGCTCAGGTGAGTCCGGCAACGCCTCCTGTGGCCGAGCCGGTCCGGTAGACCGATACACAGTTAGGAGAGGCGGGCCACGGCGGCTCGCCATGGCACAGATCTGAGGGGAGGCATGAAATGTGGGAGCTATGGGTTGTGTTGATGGTGGTCGGCGCTTGGGTGCTCGCAGCTGGATCGGCTGGCTTCGTCGGCTCGTTCTTGGCGCAGCGCCTCCGTGACCGTCAGGTGGCGAAGCGCGTTGCGAAGGATCTCGTCGACCCAAGCGGCGTCGAACGACCCGTGACCGCCGAGCACGGCGTCGCGCCCGCAGCCGACCCGGCCTTGGTGTCCGTGCGAGCCAGTGGGCCCGCTTTCGCGGACCGCGAGATGGCCCACGCGACGAGCGCAACTGCCTAGACGAATCGAAGCTCGGAGGGACGACATGGACTGGGGCTTCATCTTCCAAGTGACGTTGGCGGTACTGGGTGTCGCGTTGATGGTGGGTGGCATCGTCGCCTACCGCGGCAGCGTGAGGACGGGCGTGCGCTCGTTCGCTGCCGCGGGGATCGCCTCCGGGGTGGTCATGCTGGCCATCGTTGTCATGACGGTCCTGCGTACAGCACCAGCGACGGACCCTAGGTCCCTCGGCATGTACCGGGGGACTCAGCTAGACCGCCCGAACCGCAGGTACCAGTAGCTAGGCGTCGTACTCGAGCGGCATGGCGACCTGGTGCGTCAGACGCACCTCCTTGCGGTTCCGGGACGACTCCATGACGGCGGTGATCACCTCGAGGGTAGCCATGCCCCAGGCTCCGTCGTGGTAGACCGGGGCACCGTTCCTCACGGCGTTGAAAAGCTCCATCAGGTCCTCGCTCCCAGCCCGGTACTGGGTGTCGCCCAGGTCACGGTCCTCCACTCCGTCGTCGCGGTAGACGTAGAGGCCGAACTTCGACTGCCGGATGTCGCCGCGCTCGCAGGTGGCGATGAGGATGCCCATGTTCGTGGGCACCCACGGACTGCGTTCCTTGGGCCGCTCACGCCAGTTGCGGCGCTCGTGCTCGGAGCCGATGCGGAGCCGGTCCTTCGCCGCGAATTCGTCGCGCGTGCCCTCGTTGAGCGCTCGCCGCACCCCGATCCGCTCCTCGCCCGTGTACTTCTCCACGAGGCCGCGGTCGTTGCCCCAGGGGACCAGCTCGGCGGTCATCGCGTAGCCGTAGCCGTTGTTGACGATCGACGCGGTGACGCCGTCCTCGAACTCCAAGAAGGCCGAGTAGTACCCAACGCCCGCTCGCTGCGGCCACCACTTCCCCGTGGTGCCGCGTACCGTGCGGACCAGGCCACCGCCCAGCAGGCGAGCGGTGTCGAACTGGTGCGGTCCCTGGCGGTAGAGCACGCCGCCGCCCCGCGCCTCGTCCAGCTCCTCGGGCTGGCGTGGCTGCAGCATCCAGTCGGTGTAGGTCCAGTTGTTGATGACCTGGAGCGGGCCGAGCTCGCCGGAGTTGATGATGCGGCGCATCGCCATCATGGGTGGGCTGAACCCCAGCGTGTGGCCGCACAGGAGCTTGACGCCGTTGCGCTCGGCTGCCTCCACCATCGCCTCGGCCTCTTTCATGTTGAGCGCCATCGGCTTCTCGGACACGACGTGCTTGCCAGCGTTCGCCGCGAGGACGGTGTGCTCGGCGTGGAAGTCGTTGGGCGTGGCGACCCAGACCGCCTCCACGTTCTGGTCGGCGCAGAGCCCTTCGGCTGAATCGTAAACGCGCGCTTCGGGGTAACGGGCCGCGAACGCCTCGCGGACGCGGGGGTTGATGTCGGCCGCGGCGACGAGATCGATCTCCGGCGCGGCCTCGATCATCGGGAGGATCTGCGTCGCGCCGACGCCGATGCCGATGATGCCCAAACGGAGCGGGGGCTGTGCTGCGGTCATCGCGTCACCTCTCCTGACGGCTGCCTGACCGGCACCAAGGTCCGGCCCGGGCGGCCTAGCCGATGGTGCCGACGACCTCCTGGTATTCGCCTTCCTCCTCCTCCGCCATGCCGACCGCCTCGACGACGGGCAGGTCGCTGAGGGAGAAGAGGACCGCGTCGGTATCCTCCGACGCGTTGCCGTGCTCGTGCCACGTCCAGGGTGGCAGCGCGAAGATATCGAACTTCGTCCAGTCCATACGCCGGCCTTCGACGATGGTGAATCCGTCGCCCTGCGCCGCGTGGTAAACGACGCTGTGGGCGTGCCGGTGGGCTCTCGTGTGCTCGCCGGGACGGAGGCGCTGGAGGGAGAGCGACATGCTGGGCAGCGTGTGCCCGGCGGTGAGCGGGTTGAGGTACTCCATGGCGACCCCGTCGAAGGGGCTCGATTCCTTCGCGTTGAGGAGCGCGCCGTAGGAGTCCTCCCACTTGTAGATCATGGCGAGCGCTCGCTCCGGTCGCGCGTCCGTGAAGCCACGCATGAGGCCGCCGCCGATGCGGGCGGCCGTGAAGCCATCCGGCTTGGTCACCGGCTGGGTGTCCTCGGGGTACATCTCGCGGCGCTGGACGCCTAAGTACCCCGCCAGGGGCGCGTCGAGGACGTCCATCCAGATCATGTCGTCGTTGGTGAAGCCGGAGTGAGCATGGTCGTGCCACGCCCAGGAGGGCGTGAGCACCAGGTCTCCCTCCTCCATCTGCACCTTCTCTCCGTTGACGACGGTGTGGGCCGTGCTCCCGATCATGATGAACCGGATGGCCGTTGCGGTATGCCGGTGCGCGGTGGCGACCTCGCCGGGCTTGATGAGCTGGATGGCCGCGATCAGCGAGCAGATGGTGCCGCCGCCCCCGCGCTTGTGTGCGGGGTTGTGGAGGGTGAGCGAGCGGCGCTCGCCGCCGAGGGCCTCCTCGGCGGCCGCCTCCCGGATCAGTGGCTCCATCTGCTCCCAGTGCCAGATGTAGGGCTCGGGCGCGGGCCGCGGCGTGAAGTCCCGCAGCCAGTGGGCGGCGGCGTTGGCCTGCTCCAGGCGGTCGTAGTATCCATCGTCAAGCGGCATGATTGCCTCCCGGCCGGCTGTGTCTGCTCAACGTTTGGCGCCGGCCCGGTCCTGGGGATCGAAGATCGGGATGCCGTCCCACTCCTTGCGGCGAGCACCCTCGCCGGAGAGGACGACCACCACGTCGGGCTCGCGGGGGGTGACGTCCTTGAACGGCCCGCCCGTTTCCGTGTCGCCGGGGTAGATGAAATTCTCGACGGGCAGCACGATGGTCTCGTTCTCCGCCGGGTCGCGCAGGACGTTCTTCGGCTCACCTCCGTCCTCGACGATCCTCATCTGGTCTTCCAGCATGCGCCGGAACATGATGACGCCGCCGTCGGTCACGCCCAGATGCTCGGTCGTGCGGTCGGTGATGGGCCCTTGGATGATCCATGCGAGCTGGTCTTGGGGCACGACGCCGGTGGCGATGATACGGCCGTTCTCGTCGTAGAGGTCCGGCTCGGCCATCACCGCCTTCGCGGGGTCCGGCACCTCCGCGCCCGGCTCGGTCAGCTTTATCTTGAGGTCGAAGTGCAGCGTGTGGGTATCGTCCACGGGAACGCGGAACTGCATGCCCCCGGTGATGCGCAGTATGTTGGGGAACAGGATGGGATGACCGAGGCGCCAATACTCGCCGTCCTCCGTCTCATCTCCGACGAGTCTGCGCTTGATGACCCCGTAGTCGGTGATCTCGAAGCCGAGCTTCTTGTGGTCGGCGCCCTTGGAGCCGATGGTGGCGTTCCATAAGTCCCGTTCCTCCGGGGGCTTCTTGCGGTTCATGACGTAGCCGCCGAAGTAGCGGTGCAGCCACTGGAAGTGCACCTGGTCCAGCGAGTTCTCATGGCACTGGAGCCAGTTGCACGGCAGCATCGCGGAGGAGAGCTTGCGCTCGGCGTCCCACACCAGCGCGTCGTAACGCGGCAGCAGGGGGGCGGGCTCCGGGCCCATGTAGGCGAAGATGAAGCCGCCGAGCTCCTGCGTCCGGTAGGCCTTGAGCTTGACCTTCTCCTTGAAGCGGCTGCCCTCTGGCTCCGACGGCTGGTCGATGCACTGGCCGTTCACGTCGTAGAGCCAGCCGTGGTAGGGGCAGCGGATGCCCTCGGGCTCCGGGATGCCATAGGACAGATTCGCCTTGCGGTGCGCGCAGGAGGGCTCGATCAGCCCGATCTCGCCCGCGGCGCTGCGGAACAGCACGAGGTCCTCGCCCAGGAGGCGTACCTCCCTCGTGGGGTTCTCCTCGCTGAGCTGGGAGCTGCCGGCGATGGGGTGCCAGTAGCGCCGCATGAGCTCACCCATGGGCGTTCCGGGCCCCACGCGGGTCAGCCGTTCGTTCTGCTCGGCGGTGAGCATCAGCGGGCCTCCTTCCGACTCGGGACGGGTGCGCGGGAAACGGTACCACCAGCGAGAGGACACGGCAATCGTTGCCGGCCGGTGTGGGCGAAGGACATGAAATCGCGCTCAAATGGCACCCGGTTGGGGAAAAGCGTACAGTGAGCGGCCTATCAATCTGGACGGAGGGGGAGGCGCGATGTCAGAGATCGACGACGTCAAGCAGGCGGTGGTTGTCGCCAACCACATGCTGGTCGAGATGGGACTTTCCGACGGTCCGACCATCGAGCGTGGTCACGCGAGCATGCGGATACCGGGGCAGCCGGACAAGTTCGTCATCAAGGCCCTCGGGCCCGCGCTCTCGCTGGTGACGGAAGATGAGCTGCTGGTGGTCGACATGGACGGGTTCAAGGCCGAGGGGCCGAAGGAGCTGAACCTGCCCAGCGAGGTCAAGCTGCACGCCTGCCTCCTGCGGGAGCGGCCCGACGTGCAGTCCGTCGTCCACGTCCACCCGCCCTACACGGTGCTGATGAGCGTGCTGGAGGCCGACATGGGGCCCATGTGCATCGAGGGGATGCCCCTGTTCCGCAAGCCGCTCCCGGTGTTCCCGAGCCCGCGGCTCATCATCCGCGATGAGGATGGCATGGAGGTCGTCGAGCGCATGGGCGACTCCCAGGCCATCCTGCTCCAGGGGCACGGCGCGGCCACGGTGGGCGGTGACCTGGAAGACGCGGTGATGAACATGCTGCACGTCGAGTACGTCGCGCGCATGAACTACCTGGCCTACTGCGCCGCGGGTCCCAAGCACGCGACGATCACCAAGGACCAGATCGCCGACTTCGGGGCCAACATGCAGCGGCAGCGCGATCAGGCCCACCTCAAGCCCGAGGTTGGCGTCACCAATCGCAAGCCCGGCGGACCGTGGAAGCACTACGCGGCCCTCATGGCCGCTCGCGGTGGCTAGATAACCGGACGAGCGCAGGGCTGGGGCCGCGCATGCAGCGGCGCCAGCCCTTGGGGCGGGTCGTTACCGCACCCCGGCTCAGTGGGTGTGGCGGACGCCCACCCGCACTCCGAAGGCCCAGATCAGCGACGACATACCCACGGTCATGAGCATGAGGAAGATGGCGACGATGCTCGCCGCCTCCTGGTCGCCACGGCCGAGCCGGTACTCGAGCGCGAGGATGGAAAGGGTCATGGTGTCTCGCGAGGCGAGCAGGATGATGCTGCTCGTCGCACCCGCGGCCGACGCGAAGTTCATCGTCGCGAGCAGGATCAGCGACCGCGTCATCAGGGGTATCCAGATGGTGACGTAGGTGCGGACCCAGCCCGCCCCGGCCACTCTGGCCGCGTCCTCCATATCCTGACCGACCTGCACGAACACCCCCTTCATCACGTTCGTGCCCGTCGTGTTCCCCTGGATGATGACGACGAGCACGAGGGCCCAGATCGTCCCGTAGATGAAGACCAGCACCGGGGTGCCGAGGAACAGCAGGAGCAACCCCAGTCCGGAAAGCATCCCCGGGATCGCGCCCGAGGACCAGATGATGACGTCCAGGGCCCCACGCCCCCTCCATTTGGTGCGCACGAGGATGTACGCGAGTATGGAGAAGAGGATCGGGCTTAGCACCGCGGCGATCGTTGCCAGGATAAGCGTCGTCATGACCGCGTTCGTGAAGAATCGGTCGTTGAGGACCAGCTCCCAATGGAGCGTCGTGTAGGCCGGCGTGAACGAGAAGAACCCCGCCCTGACCATGAAGCTCCCGAAGATGAGCGCAGCCGCCGGCAAGACCGTCAACAGCAGGATGATCGCCCAGATGGAGCCGGTGGCGGCGTGTCTCCATCGCCCGAGATCAACCAGCCCTGGCCTGAACGCGCCCGTGATCGTCGTGTAACGGCGCCGCTCCAGGATCCAACGCTGCAGCGGGATGAGGAAGATGAGCACGATCAGCGTCAAGCTGGCAAGGATGGTGGCCTGCCCGTAGAGGGGAGGCTCCTTCCGCACCATGTCGAAGATCAGCGTGGAGTAGACGAAGAAGTTGATCGGCGTCCCCAGCAGGTACTCGGTCTCGAAGGACTGGAAGACGCGCAGCAGCTGGAGGGCGAACACCAGCGTGATGGGCGCGATCATGAGCGGCAGGGTGATCCGGACCATGGTCCGGATGTTCGACGCTCCGCTTACCTTCCCCGCTTCCTCGAGGGCCGCGTCCATGTTCCGGAAAGCGGGGGTGAGCAGCATCACCTTCAAGGAGATGCCGTTGGCCATCACATGGGCCCAGACGATGCCCCCCACGCTGAAGATGTTGAAGGGACCCTGGTCGACGAACGGGAGCCACGTGAAGGCGACGTTGAGGAGGCCGATGTCCGGGTCCATCAGCATGATCCAGCCGATGGTCGTAGCGAGCCCGGGCATCATGTAGGAGATCCAGAACATGAACTCGAGCCCGTGGGAGAAGGGGATCTTCACCCGCGCCAGCAGCCACGAGATGACGATGGCCGTCGGGAGGCTGATGACGACGGTCAGCCCCCAGACCATGAACGAATGCCATAACGCGATGACGATGCGCGGCTGCTCGAAGGCGGCGGTCCAGTTGGCCAAGCCCCATTGCCGGGGGGGCACGAAAACCTCGGGCGCGACGTTGAAGGTGTAGATGAGGAGCAGCAGCACCGGGTAGAGCAGGTAGAACCCCAGCGAGATGAGGATCGCCGCCATGATGAACGTGCTCGGGGCGAGCAAGCCTCTCCCACGGGCTGGCAGCAGATCTCGGATCCTGACGGCTCTCATCGGCTCTCCGCACCCCAGGGCGATCGACTGCCGGCAGGATACGGCCGCGCTCGCCCGGCCGCGCCGCTTTCTCCGTGCAGCCCGCTCATCGCGACGTTGCTACGTCCCGCGTTCCTCATACAACCGTGCAACCTCGTCGAGCGCCCGGACCGGGTCGTAGGTCTCGAGGAACTCGAGGAGGACGTACTCTTTCCCCGGCTCCCGCCGTTCTGCTTCGAGGGTGATGCCCCAGTCGGTCACGTCCTCACGCAGGGTCGGGAGCGGGACCCTGTTCGGATTGGTCAGCGTGTGCATGGCCGTCTGGCCTTCCTTGCTGAGCCACCAGTTGAGGTAGAGGTCGGCCGCGTTCGGGTGTGCGGCGCGGTTGACCATGCTCGCGAGTGCAGAGCTGGACGAGGACGAGAGCACCGCGGCATCCGTCCACGTCGGCGCCAATTCCGTGAAATCGCCGACCGGCGCGCCGAATTGGCGCACGGCGTCGATCTGCGTCGTGGTGCCCGAGCAGAAGAGGCACACGGCGAATTTCCCCAGGAGGAGCTGGTCCGCGGCAAGCCGCTCGTCCGTGTAGAACGTGACGTCCAATTCCGGCGAGAAGAACCGCTCGATGAATTCGGGACCGAACGAAGGGTTGCCATAGGCTGCCGGATATCTCCCCGAATAGCCGTCGGTGGGAGCCATCGCCATGATCCTCCCCTTCCAGTTGGGCTCGAGGAAATCCCAGAGGCTGACGATGCCCTGCACTTCCTCGGGGGGCATCTGCTGTGTGTTGTACCGGCCGGAGAGGTCCATCTGGGATGCCGACGAGGCGAAGCTGATGATGTACTTCCGCTCCGGATCGGCGTACCAGTGGCGGTTCTGGAACCAGAACGACGTGTCCACCACCTCCGGAAGGATGAGGTGATCGGCAACCGGGTCCAGTATCCCGTTCGGCACGAGGCGCCCCGTGGCCGTGCCCAGGCCGCTCCAGAAGAGGTCGACGGTGAAGATCCCCGCTGAGCGCTCCGCGAGGAGGCGGTCCGCGAACTCGGTCGAATTCCCCCCGCTGGAGGAGATCTTGATGTCGAAGAGCTCCTCGAAGAGGTCGTGGATGGCGCGCGAGGCGACGACCGCGCCGCCACCGATGATGATGAGCTCGCCCTCCTCCTTGGCCCCCGCGACCGTCTCATCCCACCGGACCTCCCAGGCGGCCTTGCCGGGCGTTGGCGTGGCGGTCGGCGGAGGCGGGGGCGGCGCCGTGGCGCCGGGCGCCAGCGTCGGCGTGGAGGTCGCGGCCGGCTCCGGGGTTGCGGTGGGAGCGGACGTCGCCGTCGGCTCCGGTGACCCGCAGGCCGCGGCCAGGAGCGCGAAGGCGGTGCCGAGCACGACGGCGGCGAAAGGTCCTCGATACAGACGTGAGGTCAGGCTACGCATCGTGGGCCTCCAGATCTCTGCCTCATATTCTCCAAGCCTGTCACAGGGGGCGAGCGCTTCGATGGCCGTGGCTCACTTCCTCTTCGCCCGGACTACCTTGGGCCGGGACTGCTGCACCTCGACGCCGTTCTTCGCGCACTCCTCGGCGTACATGTCGTACACCCAGGGGCTCTGGGCCTCGTAGTCGACCTGCTCCGGCGCTTCTCCGTGCCAGTACTCGGGGTCGAGGGCGCTCAGCCGGACCTTCATGTACCGGGCCGGTGTGGAGCTCGTGTTGAAGTGCTGATGGAACTCTCCGGCCTGGGGCGAAAGCATGCTTCCGTCCGCCCAGTCCACGCGCCGCGGCTCCTCCCCTTCGAAGGACAGCAGCGAGTATCCCTGCCCGCTCAGGATGATCACGTGCGCGCCGGCGCCGTGCCGGTGCATCTTCTTGTAGGACCCCGGAGGGAACTCGGTCACGCTCACCGCCATGGAGTTGTCGGACATCTCGAAGGCCGCGCTCTTGTTCCCGAACCCACGGTAGGAGCGGGGGACCAGGGCGTGCGTCCGGATGTCGGGCACGAAATTGGTTTTCCAGGTGTAACCCTCGAGCCGCTCGTCCGGGGCCGAGAAGAAGGCGCCCCCGCCTTCGTAGCGCTGGCGGAACACGAAGGTGTCCTCGAACAGGACCTCGGGGTGCCTGAACATGTTCAGCACCATCGGTGCGTTGGTGATCGTCAGCAACCGGGCGGGCGCCTGGCCATCGCCGTTGAAGTGCTGGTAGTAGCAGTTGAGCGGCGGTGCGAACACGCTCCCGCGCTTCCACTCCACCGACTCCTTGGCCGTCCCCTCCTGCCAGAAGGTCGTCGCGCCGCGTCCCTCGAGGACGAACACGAC
>JADFQE010000148.1 GCA_022561985.1 Chloroflexota bacterium | reverse complement strand
GGCGTACCTCCTTGGTCGGGTTGTCGTCGTTGAGCTGGGAGCTGCCGGCGATGGGGTGCCAGTAGCGGCGCATGAGCTCGCCCATCGGCGTGCCGGGCCCGACGCGCGTCAGCCGGTCGTTCATCTCCGCGGTAAGCATGCTTGTCGCCTCCTCTAACTGTGCGCCTACGCTTCGCTACGGCTCCGGACTAAAGCTCACGGTTGGTCCGCGCACCCTCGGTCCGCTTCGCCGGCGGTCATCCTGAGCGGAGCGAAGGGTCTCGTCCCCTCCTGAGTCAGCCCACGCTTCGCTCCGGCTCCAGGCATCGCTGCCCCGTCAGCCCATCACTGGCGTGCGCCCCTTTTATGGGTCCAGGGCTGTGCCCTGGGTGGCGAACTCGGGGCGCTTCACGCCCTCACCCGAGAGCACCGCCTCCACGTCGTTGTGGACGACGATGTCCTTGAACGGGCCGCCGGAGATGCCCTCGTAGCCGGGGTATTCGAACCGCTCGCACGGGACCATGATGATCTCGTTCTCGGCCGGGTCGCGGTGGGTGTTGAGCGGGTCGCCCCCGTCCGCGACCACCTGCATCTGCTCCTCGAGCATCCGGCGGTACATGATGAGGCCCACGTCCGTCACGCCGAGGCGCTCGGTGGTGCGGTCGGTGATGGCGCCCTGGATGATCCAGGCGGTCTGGTCCTGGCCGATCACCCAATCGCCCTTGATCCTCCCGTCGTCGTCGTAGACGGGGAGCTCCTGATACGGGACGGCGTCAGGCATCTCCTCGCCGTCCTTGAGGGCGCGCCAGTTCAGCATCAGGTGCAGGGTGTGCGTATCGTCGACCGGCACGCGGAACTGGAGGTTGATGCCGATGCGCAGGATGTTGGGGAAGAAGACGGGGTGCCCCAGCCTCCAGTTGTCGTCCTCCTCCGTCTCGTCGCCGATGAGCCGGCGCTTGATGACGCCGTAGCTCGTCTTCTCGAAGCCGATCTTGTGGTGGTCCGCGCCCTTCGTGAGCGTCCGGAGGTTCCAGGCGTCGCGCTCCGCTTGAGGCTTCTTCCTATTCATGACGTAGCCGCCGTAGTAGCGGTGCAGCCACTGGAAGTGCAATGGGTCGAGCGAGTTCTCGTGGCACTGCAGCCAGTTGCACGGCAGCATGCACACGTCCACGTCGCGGACGCCGGGCCAGACCAGCATGTCGTAGCGCGGAAGCAGCGGCGCGGGCTCCGGGCCCATGTAGGCGAAGATGAGGCCGCCGAGCTCCTCGGCCAGATACGCCTTGAGCTTGACCTTCTCCTTGAAGCGGCTGCCCTCGGGCTCGGACGGCTGGTCGAGGCACTGGCCGTGGATGTCGTAGAGCCAGCCGTGGTAGGCACAGCGGATGCCCTCGGGCTCCGGGATGCCGTACGACAGGTTCGCCTTGCGGTGCGCGCAGGAGGGCTCGATCAGGCCGATCTCGCCGGCGGCGCTGCGGAACAGGACGAGGTCCTCGCCGAGCAGGCGGACCTCCTTGGTGGGGTTGTCGTCGCTGAGCTCGACGCTGGCCGCGATGGGGTGCCAGTAGCGGCGCATGAGCTCGCCCATCGGCGTGCCGGGACCGACCCGCGTCAGGCGCTCGTTCTGCTCTGCCGTCAGCATGGCTGAGTCCTCGCTCCTACGGGGAGGGGAGCGGCCGTGCGCGCGCGGCGCCGGATCCTCCGCCCATTACCTGAGCTTATAGCCCAGGGTACGACCGTAGTCAACGGCCCGGCGGAGCCGAACGCCGCATTCCGCAGCGCGGGGGACAAAAAGTGTCCCGAGTGACCGGGGCGCCCGAGCTTGGCGTTGGTTCTCGGCTCCGCGGTTGCCCGCTCGGCTCCGGCCCTCGACCGCGCTCTTTCCTCGTTCACTCGGGACTACCCAAGCGTACATCAGCACATACAAGCAGTGTCAAGTGCTGATGCGCCGGATCTGCGAGCAATCTGAGGATGCCGGTCCCGGGTCTTAGGGGTAAACGAAGTCGAGCTCGTGGCGCGCCATGGGGCTGACCTCGCGCCAGCCGGCCGAGCGCGCCATCCACCGCTCGTGGTGCTCGGAGCGCTGGTGGGCGGCGAAGGCCTCGGCGTCCACGAACACCTCGTAGAGGCAGATGACGGTCGGGTCCGAGAGGTCCTGGAGCACCTCGTAGCGAACGCACCCCGGCTCCGCGACGCAGACCGCCGCGTACGCGCGCATGCTCGTCAGGTACTCGTCGAGGTGCTCGGGCTTGATCTTGTGCGTGCCGACGACGACGTGCATGGTTCTGCCGCCCGTTAGAGCGCGTAGAGGCGCTCGGCGTTCGGGCCGAGGATCTTGTCGACGGAGGCCGGCGGGACGGTGCCGCCGTCGCGCAGGATGCGCAACGCCAGTATCTCCGACGCCGTGTCGTTGTGCCCGTAGTCGGTGCCGATCACGATGTGGTCGTCGTCCGTGGCGGCGAGCACGTAGGGCAGGTCGTCGGCCGTCTGGCAGGCGACCCACATGTTGTTCTCGCGCAACACGTCCGTGCCGGGCCAATCGCGCTTCTGCCGCGCGAAGCGCAGCGCGAGGTCGTTGAGGGCGTACGGCAGCCACGAGGCGCTGAT
>JADFQE010000006.1 GCA_022561985.1 Chloroflexota bacterium | reverse complement strand
AGACGCGTGGCATGAGCCGATCGCAGCCTTCAAGCGGCACCGGCAGCGCGCGCTCCGGCATCGGATAGGTATGGCATTGAGACCCGTCTTGAGGGAGCTGGCCCGGTGAATGGCCGCAGGTGGTCCGCGGGTCTGTTACTCGCGGCGGTTGCAGCCATCGCCTTGTCCGGTTGTGGCCAGCGGGTCGCGCCGTTCGGCGCAACGCCTGCGGCACCCGGCGCGTCTGCCGCGCGGGCGTTCGAGGGCGGCGGTACGACGTCCGAGGTGCGCTACGCGCTCGAAGTGGGCGGCTCGCTGCACACGCTCATACCCCGGGATTCCATCAAACCGATCTACGAACCGACGTTCATCAGTCCGTCCGAGGCGGGACTGAAGGACGCGGATCTCGTCATCGGCCTATCGATCAACGGCGATCCGCGCGCCTACCCGGTGCATATCTTGCGGCGGCGGGAGATGGTCAACGACGTCGTTGGGGGCGTGCCGATCTTGGCAACCTGGTGACCGATCTGCGCCACCGGTCTCGTGCACGACCGGAGGATCGACGGGGTGCCCCACACCTTTGGCAACCAGGGCGGGCTGTTCCTCCAGGCTATGGTCTGGTGGGATCACGAAACAGAGAGCTTCTGGTCGCAGCCGACGGGCTTGAGCATCCTCGGGGACTACGCCGGAGTGCGGCTGGAGGGCATCCCCGCAGCCGTGGAGACTTGGTCGGCGTGGGTCAGCGAGCACCCGGACACGGTGGTGCTCGCTGACCCCGACGGCCTCCCGCCCCCGCGGGCGGCCGCGGACCCCTTCGCGAGGCCCCGGGGTGGCGAGGTGGCGGGAGTCATGCTTGGCGACGATTCCAAGGCGTGGTACGTCGACGCAGTGGGCGAGTTGGTCGCGCTCAACGACACCATCGGTGAGAGGCCCGTGCTCGTCTACGCGAACCCCGACGAAGGCTCGGTCCACATCTTTCTGCGAGAGACGGCCGAGGGCACGCTGGAGTTCAAGTGGGCGGATGGGCGGCTCGTGGACACGACCACGGGGAGCGTGTGGAACGGCGGTCTCGGCATCGCGATCGAGGGAGCGCTGGCGGGCGAAGCGCTCCGGGTCTTGCCGCACTCGTCCGCCTTCGACTGGGCCTGGGCGCTCCACCACCCACGGACCGAGTTCTATCCACCCCTGACGCAATAGGCGAGATTCTCTCCCGTCCGCCGTGACTAGCATTAGCTTGCCTGGCGCCCCGCTCCGACCATCTCATGGTGCGAGAGCTCGCTCCAGCCGCCGGCTCTAACAGCGCCATTCCTAGCGGATGGTGATTGAGCCGTTGGACGTTCTAAGCGAGTTGGCGGTGCGGAACTCCGCCTCGTCGAGCACGTCGCGCTTGAGCAGCGCGAGCTGTAGCTCGTTGCGCGAACGCTAAAGGGGGCGGCCGATCGGCCGCCCCCTCATCAAGCCACTCGCCTTGCTTCGGTCGTTATCGGGCCGCGCCGGCGAGCTGGGTGGCGTCGTAGGTGATGCCAACGCCCTGGGACAGACCCTGGAAGGAGTTGCCTGCGGAGTTGGGCATGGAGAAGACGTAGGTCAGCACCTCGGTGCTACCCGCCGCCACTTCGATGCCTGTCTCGACGGAGCTGAGGCTGGCGACAGGGCCGTCGTAGAGCACGCCAACGGCGTTCGACAGCTCAACCTGGAGCCCATTGACACCGTTCGTCCACATCGCAGAGGCGGGGCCCCCCTCGTTGGCCATGGTCACCGCGTAGGTGAAGGGCACCGAGCCCGTGTTCGAGACCGTGACCGTGCGCGTCGCGCTGTCGCCGGGGATCATGTCGCCGATCTGCACGAAGTCCGCTGCCGGGTGGTCGGTCGTCATCGTGAGGGTCGCCGTCTGGAAGACGTTGCCCGGGTTGCTCGTCGAGGCCGTGAAGTCAGCGAACGTTCCGCCGATCGACGGGATCGCCACCGCGACTGCCAACACCAGCGCCACCAACACCATCTTCAGGTTCAGGAATCCTTCGACGTTCCTTGCTGCCATTGCGACCATCACTCGCTCCTTTGCGCTGCCACTCTCTGCGTGCTTGCCGGCCACGGGATAGATTTGGCTGACAAGAGCAACGTTAAGCAGCGCGGGTGAGACCGCGCGTGGTGTCGTGTAGGTGCTGTGTGTGAGTTGACCGGCCCCTGCGGACCCGCCCACGCTACCAGTCTCGCGCCCCAGGGCTCAATACCGCATAAATCGCAAAGCCCCCACCATCAACATTCCGTTAACGAAAGGGTTGCGTGGACCGGTTGCGAACGAGATCGAGAGCGAAGAAGAGCCCTCTTGCTGAAGGGGAAGCGAGAGGGCTCCGGGGCGTTTGGGATCCTGCTGGGTTAGCCGATGTGCTTTCCGCATTGGAAACAAGCGAAGTAGGTCCCGTCCGCCGCATCCTTGCGGATCAGCGTCCCGCCGCACCGCGGGCAGGCGTTCAGTAGGAATGGCTTCACTCTTTTCGCGACCATGGGGCACCTCCCTCGGCGACCTGCTCGAAAAGCTTCACCACGAGTGTGGAGAAGCCTCGTGAGAGTGAGCGCGCGACCGCGTGAGGTTCGCGTATGAGTCGACCGGGTCGCGTGCGCTGCTACAATCGGAGCGATCCACTGGGAGGATGCCGTGGTTGGCGCCACCAAGAAGCGAGTGCTCGTTATCGACGATGAGGACGATGTCCGGCTCCTTGTGACGTCGCGCCTCAAGCGCGCGGGCTACGAGACCATCGGTGCCGCGGACGGTCAGGAGGGGATCCGGCTGTTCTACCGAGAGCGCCCCGACCTTGTCGTCCTCGACCTGGCCATGCCCGTCATGGATGGCTGGGAGGTGCTCCGGCGCCTCCGGGAGGTCTCGACGGTGCCCGTGATCATGCTGTCCGCCAGAGCTGAGGAGCGGGACAAGATCAAAGGACTCAAGTCCGGCGCCGACGATTACATCGCCAAACCCTTCAGCGGCGATGAGCTGGAAGCCCGAGTGGAAGCCGCCCTCCGGCGAGCGGCCATGGCTCCCGATGAGACCGAACTGACCGTTTTCAACGACGGCGAGCTGTCGGTCGACTTCCCGCACCATGAGGTCGTCGCGCGTGGTGAGCGGATCGACCTCAGCCCAACCGAATTCCGTCTGCTCGCCGCACTGATCGCCCACCCCGGACAGGTGCTCACGCAAGAACAGCTACTCGACCGCGTTTGGGGCGAGGAGTACGCCGAGTCGCTCGACGTGGTCCGGCTGTACATCGGCTACCTGCGGCGCAAGATCGAGGCCGACCCGGCCAAGCCCACGCTGATCGACACGGTGCGCGGCTTCGGCTATCGCTACCGCAAGCCGCCCACCGTCTAGCGGGGGTGGCTATGCGCCGCCCCGGCTCGCCGCAGCCTGCACGTAGCGCAACTGCACGCTCGGCTGAGGCCTGGGCGCAGCCCGTACCCGACGCCGTCCAGCAACAGCCGTGTGATCTCCCCCTCCATGCACCCGACCTCGGTGGCCCCCTCGTAGAGTGCGGCGACGAGGCCTTGCCCTTTCCTGCGCTTCGGCCTGCTCGGTGCACGCGATATGGCCCCAAGAATTTATGTCTTGTTTACGCCGCCGGCCTTGCAACCTCCTAGAATCGGCCGTAAGCGAAGAACGGGTCGAAGGAGCGCGTGATGCTTGTGTCGAGGGTGTCGGGACGTGGATCGGAGGACCCGGCAGCGCCGGAGACCGGCGCGTGGCGCCTGTTCCCTTCGGTGGTGCTCGCCTCTGTAACCATCGTCCTCCTAGCGTTGACCGCCGTGGGCACGCTCGCCATGCGATCCGTGCTGGCCGAGGAGAATCGCGAAGCGATCGAGCATGCGGTCGGATCCGCCATGGACGCGATCAATCTCCAGGTGCAAGCGAGCATCGGGGAGGTGACCGCGATCCGGTCCCTCTTCGACGCCAGCGAGCAGGTCACACGGCATGAATTCAGGGCGTTCGTGTCCGGGTTCTTGAACGAGGCACAGGGGGTCCAAGCGCTGGAGTGGATCCCCAGGGTGTTGGCCGCCGATCGGGAGGCCTTCGAGATGGAGCTCCGTGCTAGCCTCGGGATCGCCGAGGCGTCGATCCATCCCGAGAGGGCCGCGGATGAGTATTTCCCCGTTGCCTTCGTGGAGCCGCTCGCGGGCAACGAGAGCGCTGTCGGATTCGATCTGGGGTCCAACCCCGCCAGGATGGCGGCGCTGAACGAAGCGAGGGACTCTGGTCGGCCCACCGCGACGGAACACATCACCCTGGTGCAAGAGGCGGAGGCGCAGTTCGCGTTCCTGCTATTCGTGCCCGTGTACGAAGGCGGCGGCGTGCCAGCGACCGTGGGCGAGCGCCGCGAGGCGCTTGCTGGCTTCTCTCTTGGCGTCTTCCGGTTCGGCGATTTCCTGGAGGCGGCCCTTCCCCCCTCGTTCCATTCCGAGCTGGGCCTGGTGGTCAGCGACCGAGCAGTCGATGGAGTCCCCCACCGCTTATTCTCGACCGAGGAGGACGCCGAGCGCCTGCTCGATGCCGCCGATGTGACCGTCGAGCGCTCCATCGAGATCGCCGGGCAGCGACTCGACCTCACGTTCGTGGGGCCCAGAGGTTTCGGGGTCAGCGGCATCCTTCTCTACGGCTGGCTGGTCGTGCTGGTGGGTGGGGTGGTATTCGCGGGCGTTGTTTTTGCCTCGGGTCGTCTCCTCATGAGAGGCAGGCAGCGGGCGTTGCTCGCCGCCGCGAAGCTTCAGCTCTCCAACGATGAGATCGGACAACGAGAAACCGCGTACGCCGCGCTGCTCCACGGCACGCACGACCTGATCCAGAGCTCCGATGCGGAGGCGAAGCTGCAGTTCGTGAACCGCGCGTGGATAGAGCGGCTCGGCTACACCGAGCGGGAAACGCACGCCATGACCGTGTGGGACGTCATTCACCCAGACTCGCTCGAGCATTGCCGCGGGGTATTCGCTGGGATCATGACCGGGGACGTCCGCGAGTTCCGTGCAACGTTTCAAGCGAAGGACGGGACACCCATCGAGGTTGAGGGCGTCGGAAGCATACGGACCCGACCGGACGGCCCCCCCGTCACGCAGACCTACCTCAAGGACGTCACGGCGCGCATGCGGGCCGAGGCTGATCTGACCGCCCTCAACGCCACGCTGGAGCACCGCGTGGAGGAGCGCACGTCGCAGCTCGAGGCTGCCAACGCGGAGCTCGAGTCCTTCGCTTACTCCGTTTCCCACGACCTGCGCGCGCCGCTTCGCGGCATCGATGGCTTCAGCCTCGCGCTCCTTCGGGAGTACGAGGACAAGCTCGACGACACCGGCAAGGAGTACCTGCACTGGGTGCGCGACGCCAGCCAGGAGATGGGGCGCCTGATCGACGACATCCTGCGGCTCTCCCGCGTGTTCCGCAGCGACATGATCATCGAGCCGGTGGACCTCGGGGCCATCGCCCGTGGGATCGCCGACGAGCTGCGCGAGACGGACGGAGCGCGGGCCGTCGAGTTCACCATCGTCGAGTCTGCCGTCGCCGTCGCGGACGAGCGTTTGATCCACATCGCCCTCGAGAACCTGCTGCGCAACGCCTGGAAGTTCACGAGCCGGCACGAGCACGCGGGGATCGAGTTCGGCGTCGAGGCGCGTGAGGGCGGTCCGGTCTACTTCGTCCGCGACGACGGCGCAGGGTTCGATATGGACTACGCCGACAAGCTCTTTCAGCCGTTCCAAAGGCTGCACAGCGTCGGTGAGTTCGAAGGAACGGGCGTCGGCCTTGCCATCGTGCATCGGATCATCGCCCGGCATGGCGGGAAGATCTGGGCCGAGGGAGCGGTGGAAGAGGGCGCCACGTTCTATTTCACCCTCCCAGAGGGCAACCAAGGAGGAACGGCATGAGGCCCGCGAAGATACTGTTGGTCGAAGACAGTCCCTATGACGAGGCCTTGGCGCTCAAAGCGTTGCGGGGCGTCGCGGCCGTCGAGCGGGTCGATACCCGCCGCGACGGCGCCGAGGCGATCGATTACCTCTTCGGCGAGCACGGCTGTGCTCAGAACGACCCGCCCTCCCTCGTGCTGCTCGACCTGAAATTGCCCAAGCTCAACGGGATCGAGGTGGTCCGCCGCATGCGAAGCGAGCCTGCGGGACAGAGGATCCCAGTGGTCATGATGACTTCGTCGATCGAGCAGCGAGACCTGCAAGGGGCGTACGAGGCCGGCACGAACAGCTACATACGCAAACCCGTGGACTTCACCGAGTTCACCGAGGCGGTTCAGCTACTGGCTCGCTACTGGCTTGGTCTGAACCAAGTGCCACAGCCGACGACTGATCGGATCCCTCGGAGGTGAGCCGGATGGGCGATGCGCTCGTTGTGTTGATCGTGGACGACTCGGAGCAGGATGCTCAGCTGCTGCGTGCGGGGAGGGGACATGGCTGATCCGATACGGGTGTTGATCCTGGAAGACCGCCGGGCCGATGCGGAGCTGATGGTCGCCGAGCTCCGGCGCGCGGGGTTCGAGCCCGAATGGGACTTGGTAGACACGGAGGCGGACTTTGTCGCCGCTCTGGTCCATGCGCCTGAGATCGTTCTCGCCGACTACGCGATGCCGCACTGGGATGGCTTGAAGGCGCTGCGTGTCCTGCAGGAACGGGAGCTGGACATCCCGGCGATCATCGTCACCGGAGCCCTGGGCGATGAAAAGGCGGCCGAATGCATCAGGATGGGCGCAGCCGACTTCCTCCTGAAGGACCGGCTCGGGCGCTTGGGACAGGCGGTTTCTCAGGCGGTCGAGCAGAAGCGGCTGCGCCGGGAGCGCCGGCAGGTGGATGCGGCGCTCCGCGCAAGCGAGGCGAAATACCGGGCCTTGGTCGACAACGTCAACGACGCCATCGTGGTGAATGTGGGAGAGATGCGGGTGTTCGTGAACCGCGCGTACCTCGAGCTCATCGGGCTTGAGGACGAGACCCAAGCCGTCGGAGTGCCCATCGACAAGCACGTCCTGCCCGACGACCGCGAGCTGGTGATCCAGCGGTCCCTTGCCCAGCAGGGCGGCGAAGTCGCGCCGGCCGTTTATGAGTATCGCGTGCAGCGTACGAACGGAGAGGTGCGCCGGGTCCAGGCCTCGTCCGTGGCCACCGTCTTCGAAGGCCAGCGGGCCACGCTGGCGATCCTCCGCGACATGACGCTAGCCCTGCAGGAGAAGGAGATCCGCGAAGGCTTGCAGATACGGCTCGGAGAGCTCGTCGAGCGCGGGGAGCAGAATTTCGCGGAGCTTGTCCGTGCGCTGGCCCGCGAGCATCGGATGCTGTTCGGGACGGAGGACGCCTCAGCGTCAGGCAAACAGCTTTCGATCGCCCGCCTCCCGCCCGAGCTTCAGAAACCCCTCTCATCCGTCGATGAGTTCAAGGACGCTCTCCTTCGGATCCTGAGAAGAGCGCAGCTCTAGCGCTCAGGGCAGGTGCGCAGCACCTGTGGCGGACAGGGCGACGCGCTCTGCGGTCCGGGAGGCCGAAGCTTGTGCCCGTCGGCACCACCGACCTTGCGGCCGAGCGACGGGGCCGAACGCGAGCGCAGGTTGACACAGTGCGAGGGACGGCGTGGCTTCAGGTACGAACTGGTCTGGCGTCGCTCTGCATGAGGCCGGCCACTACGAACGGGCCATCGCCGAATACGACGAAGCGGTCCTCAGGGGTCTGTCGGGCTTTCTCGCGCCCGCGGCGAACCACGCGCTAGCCCCGAACGAACGGATGCTCGTGCCAGTGGGGCCATCGATCACGAGCCGAACGGTGTTCGAGCCCCCTACGCGGGACCGTGAGCGTCAGCGGCACCCCTCGGCAAAGTGAAGCTGAAGGTGCTCCCGCGCCCAAGCTCGCTCTCGACCCACAGCCGTCCACCCAGAAGCTCCACCAACGCTTTGCTGATCGCGAGCCCCAACCCGGTGCCGGTCGATGACCGCGTGGACGAATTGTCGACGCGATAGAATTTTTCGAACAGGTGCTCGATCGCTTCGGGGGGGATGCCGATGCCGTTGTCCCGAACCTCGACCCGCAGCATCGAGGGATCGTCCCCCTCGTCGTCCGAGGCGACGACGACCTCGATCCGGGCGCCCGGCTGAGAGTACTTGACCGCGTTGCTCAGCAGGTTGGTGAGCACCTGCTCCACGCGCCGTTGGTCGCCCCACGCCTGGGGCGTGGGGACCTCGGGAATCTCGATGGTCACGTCGATCGTCCGCTCTTCGAGATCGGGCTGCAACGCCGAGAGGACGTCGTTGACAGCGGACCTCAGATCGAACAACGCCGGTTCGACGGCCAGCCTCCCCGCTTCGAGGCTGGAGAGGTCGAGGAGGTCGCTGACCAGGCGCTCCATCCGCTCGGCGTTGCGCCCAGCGGCTTGCAGGTAGGAGCGCTGCTCTTCGCCCATGGACGCATCGAGATCGTCCGTCAGCATCTCCAAGAAGCCCTTGATCGACGTGACGGGAGTGCGGAGCTCGTGGGAGACGGTCGCCACGAACTCATCCTTCATGCGCTCGATCTCCCGCCGCTCCGTGACGTCGCGGCCAACGGCGAATACAAGACCGGGGAGCCAGTGCGCGTTCCAGCTGAGCCACACCGCCTCGCCGTCGGCGCGCAGGAAGCGGCAATCGAACGCGGTCAATTCGTCGCCCTCCACCACTTGGGCCGCGGCTCTGGCCACCGAGGCCCGATCTTCGGGGTGAACGAAATCGAGATAGGGCTTCCCGACCATGTCCGCCGGGTCACGTCCGAGGAGCCGGCGTGATGCCTCGCTCACGAACACGAAGTTGCCCTGTGCATCGGCCGTGATGATGAGGTCCTGGGAGAGCTCGAACATCTGGTCTCGCTGCGACTCCGAGGCAGCCAGCGATTCGTTCATTCTCCCGGCCAATGCGATTGCCCGGTCGCGTCCGGTGAGGAGGAGGAACGAGAAGCCGAAACCAAGCAGGCTGACGAGGGACCCCGCGATCAGGATCAGCAGCCAGGCGCTCTGGGAGAGCGCCCCAAGGCCGAATCCGCGGGGCACGAGGAAACACAGCACCCACGTGCGCCCCGCAACGTCGAGCTCGCGCTGGATGAGGAGCGCGTCGGCCTCCAGCAACCCCCGGTGCGCATCGGTCGCTGCATGGATCTTCGTGTCGTCGCTCACCAACGTGTCGAACACGACGAGGTTGAACTCCTCTTGCGACGGCGCCGGGACGCTGTTGTCGATGAAATCGCCGACGCGGAACACGGCTAGTCCGAAGCCGGCAAGCTTGTCTCGGCGTTCGGCCACCGTCGATGGCACGCCGCCACCCCGATAGACCGGGGCGAACACCAAGAACCCCGCCTGTGACCCGGTCTCCTGGACCAGGGTGATCGGAGCGGTGGCGACCAACTTACCGGTGTCCCTCGACTCGTTCAGTGCCGCGAGGCGCTCCGGGTTGCTCGCCAGGTCGAACCCGAACGCCGCTCGGTTCGGATCCATCGGGAACACGTAGTCGACCGGGAAGTACACGTCGCGCTCCCCGGCCGGATGGAGGGCGAAGTCGGCGAATCCCTCCGCCTGCGTGCGTCTGACGTAAGCGTCGAGGGCATCTCGCTCGATGCGCGGTATCCACTCGAGCGCCTGGATGGCGCTGTCATCACGGGCGAGGAGCATCACGAAAGAATCGAACTGGTCGCGGGTCACGTCGTCGCGGGTTGCGAACAGGCCCTGGATGGATTGAAGGATGACCAGCTTCTCGCTCACGCTCTTTTCGATAGCGGCGGCGGCCGTGAGCACCGCGTGCTCGAACTCGTCTTCGCTCAGCGAGCGGAAGTGCGATCGCGCCGCGATGGATGTGCCGACGGTGATCGCGAGGGCGACCACCAAGATCCCCACGGCGACCATGAGGTGCGTGTTGGAGAAGCGGCTCCGGAATTGGGCGCCCAGGCTCAGCCCCTCGTCCTGATGCCTCCAGCCGCTGGCAGCCATGATCCCCGCCATCCCCATTTTCCCTCCCTGGATTGTAGCGTGGCCGCTGCTAATTCCGCTGCGCCCGCAGCTCCTGCGCCCAACGGAGCGGGGCGTAGCCGAGGTCGATGAGCCATCGCTGCAGCACCTCGCGAGCCCACTCGCGTCGCTCATTCGCCTCGTCGATACGTGCGTCCATCGAGGGTTCCTCAGGCATGTCGTCCTCCCTCGCCCGGTCCGAGAGCGCTCGGGCGCGCGCGCCGCTTCGAGGACACCATGAGCACGGAGTAGACCGATACGGCCACGAGGGCCATACGTATGAGTGGGCTGCTTGCGTACACCATGGCGTAGCCGAGGTACGGCACGCGCCCCACGACGCGGCCCGCCTGGTGCTCCAGGGTGAATAGCTGAGGATCGGGGAAGTCGTTGGCGTCTCCCTTCGTCTGAAACACGTTTCGGCCGTTGACCACCTGCATCGATTGGATTCGGTGCGTGACGATGCCCAGACCGCCGGGCCGGTTGACGGTGATAACGTCACCCACGTAGAGGTTTTCGGGGCTCGTTGGCTTCACGACGACGACGGAGCCGGTGGGGATCGTGGGCTCCATGCTGCCGCTGTAGACGATGAGCGGCCGGAGCCCCTGCGAGACGCTGTACACGATCGCGAGGACGATGGCGATGAGCGCCACCACGGTCGCCCTGCGGACCACCATGCGGACGTTGCTACTCCGCAGGGTAATGCCGCGATGCGAGATGCCAGGAAGTGCCATTGAACACCTCTGCTTGCGTTCTGCCGTGTCCAACAATGACGGCCTCTGGTGTGGATGCCGCCGGCGTTCTGTGTGGATCGTGTGTGAGTCCGCCGAGCGAGCCTAGCGCCCGGATGCATCGAAGGTGGATTAACGACTACCGGATCGCTTGCGTGCCCCTTGGTCTTGGCCGAGACTGGTTGGGGCTCGGGCTGACCGGCGCCGATGAGAGGGAGGCTGTGGAAGGCAAGCGGATCCTGGTCGTCGACGACGACCCAGGGCTTATCCGAGAGGTGAGTGAGGCGTTACGCAGCGGGGGCGCGCTGCCATCGGCTGCCCGCGACGGCCAGGAGGCGATCGATCTCCTTCGCAGCGAGCCGTTCGATCTGGTGCTCCTCGACGTGCTGATGCCCCGGCTGAGCGGCCTGGAGGTGTGCCGCCGCGTGCGAGCGTGGTCGCAGGTGCCAATCATCATGCTGAGCGGTCTCGACGACCAGGAGGTGAAGACCCGCATCCTGTTGGCCGGAGCTGACGACTATGTGGTGAAGCCGTTCAGCACGCCGGAGCTGCTCGCACGGATCGCCGCTGTGCTCCGCCGCAGCGACCGTGCCAACGAGCCCTCCGGCGAGGCCACCTACACAAGCGGCGACCTCGAAGTGAACATGGCGACCCGCACGACGACCGTCGGCGGGAGGCTGGTAGAGCTCACGGCGACGGAGTTCAACCTGCTGCGCGAGCTGATCTCGAACCGCGGGAAAGTGCTGACGTATCGCACGCTGCTGCACCAGGTGTGGGGGCCGGAGTACGGGGAGGAGCGCGAGTACGTCCGCGTCTTCATCAACCGCCTGCGCCAGAAGCTCGGCGACGATGCCAACGCCCCGCGCTACATCAAGACGGAGCCTTCGATCGGCTATCGGTTCCTGGGCGGCTAAGTGGATCGGGGAGCGGCGAGACGGAATGCAGTTCGTGTGCGGCAAGCGGCCGAAGCCGGCTCACGAGACTCACGCTGATCCCACTGAGGCGGACCCGAACTAGCTGTAGCTGATTGCAGTGTCGGCGAACCCGCAGGTGCTCGTCGCTGCAAGATGGCGCCGCGCCCCTCTTTGGCACGCGGCTCGGCGCCTAGCCCTGGCCGCCGCCGAAGAACCCGGCGAAGTCGTGTGCGAATGTTTCAACAGAGCGGGCCGGGTGGCCGGTGAGCCGCTCTACGTTGTCGGTCGCCTCCTTGGCGAAACCGTCTTTGAAGCCGTCCATGAGCTCGGCGAAGCCCTGCGCCGTCCACTCGGGGATGCCCATCTCGGTCATCGACTGAACCAAGGCCTCGTTGGGTACGTTTATGTAGGTCACCGGCTTGTTGAGCGCACCGGACAGGGCATTGGCGACGTCGTGGAACGAGACCGCCTGCGGGCCGGTGAGGACATAAGCCTCGCCGGCGTGGCCATCCGAGGTCAGCACGGCCGTCGCGCACTCGGCTATGTCGCGGATGTCTATCATCGCCAGCTTGGCGTCGTTCATGGCCCAGTAGAGCTGGCCCGCTGATGCGACGGTCTGTGCCCCGGCCAGCGTGTTCTGCATGAAGAACGTGGGCCTCAGGGTCGTCACCGGCAGCCCGGACTCGGCCAGCGCCGCCGCTACCTGCTCGTGTTGGTGGTTGAGACGGCTGCGGCTGTCGCCGAACATGCCCTGCCTGACGACCTGGGGCCGGCCCCCGGACCGCTTCACCGCGTCGATGAGGTTGATGCCGTGCTGCGCGCCGTTCGGCCCGTTGTCGATGATGAGGTAGATCCTTTCGACGCCGGCCACCGCCGCGTCCAGGGTCTCGGGCTTCTCCAGATCGGCCACCACCACCTCGGCCCCCTGGTCCCTCAGCCCCGAGGCCTTGGCCTCCTCGTGCACCAGCCCCCGCACCTGCTGGCCGGACTGGAGTAGCATCGGTATCAAGACGCTCGCCACGTTTCCCGTTGCGCCCGTAACCAGAATCATTCTCTTCCTCCCTGTCCGCCCAGACGGCTTGCCCGTCTTGCGGGATTGTTTAGGCTAATCCGATTTCACGAGCGATCTCTTCCCGATCGCCGCCCGCGGCCTTCTCGATCAACGGCCCTCCCGATCGGATTCCGCGCGCAGGCCAGCACGGCTCGGATGGGAGGACTGCAGTTTACGGCTAATCCCGGACGACGACCAGCTTTAGCCTGTTTGCTATTGGGCTGACAACTCCCCGTTGTCTTTAGAACGACAGTTCTCATACCCTTCGGCCTCCACCCGATGGCGCGGGGTGTTCCAGTGTTCGCATGTGTGCTCATCGACCACCTGCCGGTCAAAGCAGAGGTCCAGCGGCAGCCGTCCCTCAGGGGACGGCCGGTGGTCGTCGCCAAGCTCTCCGGGTCGCAGCGTGTCGTGCTCGACGCATCGCCCGAGGCCACGGGCGTCGTGGCCGGCATGGGGCTGTCCGAGGCGCTGAGCGTGTGTGCGGGCGCGACGCTCGTCGAGCCCGACCCCGTGCACTACCGGGCGGTGTTCGACGCGGTGCTTTCGGCCATCGAGGCCCTGAGCGCTGATGTGCAGGAGGAGAGCCTGGGGCATGCGGACGTTCGGGTCACCGGCCTCGAGCTGCTCTTCGGCGGCCTCGACCAGCTGGCCGAGGCGCTCCTGCGCACCGTCCCGGCCCACCTGGGCCCGCGCGTCGGGGTGGGGAGCAGCCGCTTCGTCGCATCGGTGGCCGCGGAGCAGGCGGAGCCGGGGTGCGTCCGGCGCGCGCCCGATCCCGCAGCCGGGTTCCTCGGGCCGCTCCCGGTGGACCTCCTGCCCGTGCCCTGGGCCACCGCCGAGCGGCTGAAGCGCTTCGGTCTGCGCACGCTCGGCCAGATCGCCGCCCTCCCGCTCGGGAGCGTCCAGGCCCAGTTCGGCCGCGAGGGCATGCGGATGTGGGAGCTGGCGAACGGGACCGACCGGCGCCCCTTCGTGCCGCGCGTCTCCCAGGAGACGGTGACAGCCGGCATCGACTTCGCCATCCCCCTGGGCACGGTGGAGTCCATCGTCGCCGCCGTGGACAGCCTGCTGGGGCGGGTCTTCGCCGCGCCGTCGATGCGCGGCCGCTTCGCGCGGGTGTGTGTCCTGAGTGGTGAGGTGCTGAGCGGGCCACGGTGGAGCAAGCGCATGGTCTTCCGCGCACCCATCGGCAGCCGCGAGCACGCCCTCCCCCTCGTGCGCACCACGCTTGAGGGCCGTCCGCCGCCGGGGCCGCTGGAGGACCTGCGGCTGACGCTCTCGGCCATCACCGGCGAGGGCGGCCGGCAGGAGAGCTTGTTCCTCGACGTCCGCCGGCAGCAGAACCTCGAGGAGGCGGTGCGCCAGCTGCGGGAGCGGCTCGGCGTGCAGCCGCCCATCTATCACATCAGGGAGGTGGAGCCATGGTCGCGGATGCCGGAGCGGCGTCGGGCGCTGGTGCCTTTCGTCCCCTGAACCAACCGCAGCCCGTGCGCGTCGAGGCCGAGGCCGACGGCGAGCGGCCCATCGCTGTGTGGGAGCGGGGCGTGCGGCTGCCGGTGGCCCGAGTCGAGGACGTCTGGCGCATCGACGACGAGTGGTGGCGCGAGGTGAGCGTCGCGCGGACCTACTTCGAGGTGCTGCTGGAGGGAGGGAGGCGGCTCACGCTTTTCTTTGATCGTGCGACGGGGGATCGTGCGACGGGGCGGTGGTACCGGCAGCGCGATGGCTGAGTACGTCGAGCTCCACGCCCACTCCAACTTCTCCTTCCAGAACGGCGCCTCCACCATCGAGGAGCTGGTGGGCCGCGCGGCCGAGCTGGGCTACCCGGCGCTCGCGCTCACCGACCACGACAACCTGTGCGGGGCGCTGCGCTTCGCCCGCAAGGCCAAGCGTGCCGGCGTTAAGCCGATCACCGGGGCCGAGGTCACGCTGGCGGGCCCCGCGCAGGCACCCGCTGCCGCTCCACAACGGCAGCCCGGCCAGCGCTCAGCCGCCTCCGCGCAGTCCCCCCGGCCGGCGCTGGCGAGTGGGTCAAGGGCCGTGCCCTTGCACCTCACACTGCTTGCCGCCACGCCGGCGGGCTACCGCAACCTCTGCAACCTGATCTCGCTCTCCCACGCCTTCAGCGACCGCCGCGCACCGGAGATGGACCCAGCGCTCCTGCCCGAGCACGCCGAGGGGCTGGTCCTGCTCACGGGGTGCGCCGACGGCCCCGTGCCTCGGCTGCTCGTGGACGGCAGGCACGAGGAGGCCGCGGCCCTGCTCCGGCGGTACGCCGAGTGGTTCGGCGAGGGGAACGTCTACCTGGAGCTCCAGCAGAACCTGGTGCACGGCGACACGTCTCGCATCAAGGCACTCGTTGCGCTCGGGCGGGAGACCGGCGTCCCGCTCGTTGCCACCAACAACGTCCACTACCACGTGCGGGACCGCCACCGCCTCCAGGACTGCCTGGTCGCGATCCGCCACCGCAAGAGCCTCGAAGAGTCGCATCGAGAGCGGCGGGCCAACGCCGAGTTCTACCTCAAGTCGCCCGCGCAGATGGCCCGGCTCTTCCGCGAGCTGCCCGAGGCGCTGGCCGCCACGATGGCCATCGCCGAGCGGTGCGCCTTCGATCCGACGGGCGGCCTCGCGTACCGCTTCCCGGACCCCCCCGTGCCGCCGGGCCACACGCCCATCACCTACCTCGACCACCTCTGCCGGGAGGCCGCCCGGCGCCGCTACGGCTCGCTCACGCCGGAGGCCGACGCACGCCTGCGGGAGGAGATGCGCCGCATCGAGCGCCACGGCCTCGCTGGCCTGCTGCTCATGTACCACGAGATCATCGGGATCGCCCGCGAGGTGCAGGTCGACCTGGGGTTGGTCGACCCGGAGACGCCCATCGAGGCGGCGCCGCCGGGCCGCGGCCGCGGCTCCTCCGTCGCCTTGCTCGCCGCCTACCTGCTCGGCCTCTCGCACATCGACCCGCTCACCTACGACCTGGGCCTCGACCGCTTCCTGCCGGAGGAGTTGGTCACCGTGCCGGACATCGACCTCGACTTCCCACGGGACATCCGGGAGGAGCTGATCAAGCGCGTGCACGCGCGCTACGGCTGGGAGCGCGCGGCGCTGACCGCGGCCTTCCCCACCTACAAGATACGCGGTGCGATCCGCGACCTGGGCCTCGCCCTCGGCCTGCCGAAGGACCAGCTGGACAAGCTGGCCAAGCAGACCGAGCACGCCGGACCAGGGCAGCTGCGCGAGGAGATGGGAGCGATGCCAGATTTCCGGGACAAGGCCGGCTCCCCGGTCTGGCGCGACCTGATCGACCTCGCCGCGCAGCTCGACGGCTTCCCGCGCGGCATCGCGCAGCACCCCGGCGGGATGGTGCTCTCGTCCACGCCGCTCCTGGACTCGGTGCCCGTTCAGCCGAGCGCGATCGACGGCCGCTACATCTGCCAGTGGGACAAGCACTCGATCGAGGACGCGGGGTTCGTGAAGATCGACTTCCTGGCCCTCGGTGCGCTCTCGCAGATGCAGGAGGCGGTGCGGCTGATCGAGGAGCGCACCGGCGAGCTGCTCGACCTCTCGCAGATCGACTTCGAGGACGAGGGTGTCTACGCGATGATGCACCGGGCCGACACCATCGGCATCTTCCAGATCGAGTCCGCGGCCCAGATGCAGACCATCACGCGCATCAAGCCCCGCAACCTCGTGGACATGGCCTTCGAGGTCGCGGCCGTCCGCCCCGGCGTCGGCGCGAACGACGGCGTGAGCGAGTTCATCCGCCGGCGCACCGCGGGCATCGAGCGCTACGAGCACCCGCTGGAGGCCCCCGCCCTGAAGCGCACGCGCGGCGTCGTCCTCTTCCAGGACCAGTTCAACGAGCTGGCGGTCCACGTGGCGGGCTTCTCGCCCACCGAGGCCGAGGAGTTCCGGCGCGCCCACGGCCGGCTCGACGAGCAGGAGTCCATCCTCACGTACTGGTGGCCCCGCTTCCGCGACGGCGCACACGACCGTGGCGTGGACGAGGCGACGGCCGCGCGCATCTTCGCGAAGTTCAACGGCCACTACATGTTCCCGGAGTCCCACGCCTACGCCTTCGGCGTCACGGCCTACCAGATGGCCTGGCTCAAGTACCACTACCCGCTGGAGTTCTACGTGGGATTGTTCAACGAGCAGCCGATGGGCTTCTACAACCTGGAGACGCTCAAGGAGGACGCCAAGCGCCACGGGGTCCCGGTGCTCAACCCCGACGTGAACCGCAGCCGCGAGCGGTGCGTGATCCAGTGTGAGCCGCTGGGCGGAGCCCGCTCAGGCGAGGGAGTAGTTAAAGGAGACGCGCTCCTGCTCGGCCTGCTGAACGTCGAGGCGGTCGGCCCAAGCGTCGCCGAGGGCATCGTGGCGGAGCGCGACGCCAACGGGCCGTACTCCTCCGTCGCGGACCTCATGGCGCGCACCTCCATCCGGCAGGAGCCGCTGGACAACCTGGCCGACGCCGGCGCGCTGGACGAGCTAGATCGAGGTGCCCAGCGAGACACCAGGCGGGACACCAGGTGGGAGATCGGCCTGCGCTATCGGCGGACCGGGGCCCAGCTCGCGCTGCCGCTGCCCGTCGAGCAGGACATGGCCGCGCTTCCCGCGCAGACCCCCTGGGAGACCATGGAGGGCGAGTACCGCACCATGGGCATCCACCCGCGCTCGCACCTCATGGCGTATCTGCGCGACCGCCTGCCGGACGTGACCATGAGCGCCGAGCTGTGGGGGTTGGCGGACGGCGCGGAAGTGCGCGTCGCCGGCCTCGTCGTCCGCCGCCAGCACCCGCAGGCCGCCGCCTACTTCCTCACGCTGGAGGACGAGCTCGGCCACACGCCGGTCGTGGTGTGGCCCGCGATTTACAAGCGGTACCGCCACGTCATCCGCGCGCCGGTCCTGCTGATCACGGGCACCGTCTCGCACCGCGAGGGCACGATGAACGTCGTCGTCCGCCACGTCGAGCCCATCGAAGGCCTCGGGGCGGCTTCCCCGCCCTCCAAGGACTGGCGATAGCCGAGACGCGCGCACTCCCCACGGAATCCACGAAGCAAGCCAACGCTGAGCGCTCGGGGAACGCCGGTCGGACTCTAGGTATCCCTGGACCTGATCCGGGGAGTAGCGCGACGAACCCGCACAGGCCACTCGACGGCCGGGGGCCGCCTACTTGGCCCCCGGAATCACATGCTCCCCGAGCAGCTCCATGGTGTGCTCGTGGCTCGCTTCATCGCCGAGCGCCATGCAGAACACGCGCTGCACGCCGTCGCTCGCGAGGCGGGTGAATCGTTCCCGCACTTCCCCCGGTGTACCTGCGATGGACAGCAGACCGCACAGCTCGGCGAGCGTGTCCTGGGACAGCTCGGACGGCGGCGAGAGTGTGGGGCTCTGGATCCCGAGGGCACCGAGACCGACGCGAAACATACCCTTCCGCAGCCACTTCAGAAGCGTTGGATACACGCGCTCTCGTGCGAGTTCTCCGTCGGGATCGATTGAGACGATCGTGTAGTAGGTGACCGGGAGGTCGCCGATGGACCGACCGGCCTTCTCTGCTCCCTTGGCCAGATGGAGCTCGACGGCCTGGATGATCCGCGGGTCGAGTCCCACGGTGAGCAGCGCTTCGTCGCCGACCTCGGCGGCCAGCTCCAGGGCACGCGGACCGCTGGCGGCGACCACAACGGGAGGCGTGGGCGTGATCGGCTCGCGGAGGCGGCTCTCCCCTCCGGCGCCAAAGTGAACAGCGTCGCCCCGGAGCAACCGGCGGATGGTTTGGACGGCCTCGCGCAACTCGTTGATGGTCGCTGGTTTGAGACCGGCTTGGGCTACTCCCGTGTCACCGGGCCCGATGGCCAGCTTGACCCGTCCCGGCGCCAGCTCAGCCAGTGAGTTGGCGAGACTGGCGAGCACGAACGGATGTCGGGTGACCGGGTTCGTTATCGCCGGATAGAGTTGGATCGTGCTGGTCTGTGCCGCGGCCAGCGCGAGAGCCACGTACACATCGTGCCCGTGCCCGACGTCGTCGGCGATCCCCACTCCGTCGAACCCGAGATCCTCCGCACGCCTGATGAACGCTACTTGCCGGGCTAGCGGTGCGCTGGCCGGACCGCCGATGTGGATCTCGAAGGGCATGCCGGTATGATACCGGTCAGGCATCGGTGGAGGAGGCGGAGATGACCACGGGCAAGACGAAGGCGCTGGTTACAGGTGGCACCGGCGCGCTCGGATCGGAGGTGGGGCGAGTGCTGCGCGAGGCCGGGTTCGAGGTCCACGTGACCGCGCTTGACGCGGACATGGCGTCGTCGTTCGCGGAGATGCCGGAGAACCGCGGTCTTACGGTCCACGTCGCTGACCTGTTCGATTTCGACAGAACGAAGATGTTGATGGATGAGGTCGGTGCGCCACTGGGTGCCCTCGTTGCAACGCTCGGTGGGTTCCTAGGCGGGCCCCTCTCTGCGCTGACCGAAGCAGACGTGGACCGGCTCATCGCCCTCAACCTCACCAATGCCGTGCATACGTTGCGCCACGCCTATCCTCTCCTCAAAGCGCACCCGGATGGGGCACGCGTGGTGCTCGTGAGTGCGCGCGGAGCAGCAGCGGGGGGGCCGGGGGCTGCGCTCTACAGCGCCGCCAAGGCGGGGATCGCAAACCTGGCGCTGTCGCTGTCGCAGGAGTGGCTCGAGGATGGGATCACGGTCAATGCCATCCTGCCGTCCACGATGGACACTCCTGCGAACCGTCGCGACATGCCAGATGCGGATTTCTCACGCTGGCCCACCACCCGAGAAGTGGCCGACGTCGTGGCGTTTCTTGTCAGCGATGCCGCGCGGATCATCTCGGGAGGAGTTGTACCGGTGTACGGGAAGGGGTAGCGACCGATGAGCCAATCACAAGGGACCTCACTCGATGCCGCGGCGGATATCAGGGCTCTGGTTCACGCACAAGCTTCGGCTTGGGCCGCAGGAGATGCCGAAGCCATCGCGGGTGCATTCTCCGATCCTTGCGAGTTCATCGTGCCCGGGATGCGGCTCACGCACCCCCACGAGATCCAGCGGGCTGCGGAAGACCATCGGGCCCGATACAGAGACGTCCGCGTGGAGGTGGAGCGAATCATTTCCCAGGACGACAGTGCGGCCGTGGAGTGGACGTGGACCGACACGGACAAGAAGACGGGAGCGACGGCGCGCGTGCAGGACGCCATCGTCCTGAGAGTCGCGGGGGGGAAGCTCATCTACTGGCGGGAGTACGTCGACTGTACTGCGGAGCACAGCGGCGGCACGGCGCCCCCTGGTGCGGCGGATCGAACCGGCGCCCGATAGGCACACGCAATCGCTGCCGTTCGCCCATCGCTCTTCGGCCCCGTAGCATCAAACCTGTTACAACCCGCGGATGCTTGCGGAGCGGATCGAGACGCCTAGGTCGGATCACGTAGGGAGAACCCATGGTGACAATCGCCCGGTCGATCAACTCAATCCCGCGATACATCGCGGTCCTCTGGCTCGCGGCGATCGCCGTGCTGGCGACCTTGCTGACCCTGCTGACCATCGCCATCAAGAACGACCCGCGACCATCGTTGGACGAGACGGTGCTGCTGTGGATTGCCGATCGAGAATTCACCGGACTATCAGGTTTTTCCACCGCACTGAGCGCGGTGACGAGCAACTATCCGGTCTTGGCGATAGCCGCTTCGGGGATATTCTTCCTCTGGCTCCTGGGCATGGCTCGGGCTGCGTTCGGGTTCACCATCGTGGGCGGCGTCGCGGCCGTCGTCGCTCTTGCCGGTGACGAGCTGCTCGGCGAATACGTTGGGCGCTCCAGGCCGTTCTCGGACGTGGCCGCCAGCAGCTTTCCCAGCGGGCACACGTTCGGGACCACGGTCCTCTTTGGGTTCATTGCGTTCCTCGCGTTCCACATGGGGCTGAAGGGCAAGGCGCTGGTTGGCGCCGTCGGTCTCGCGGCATTCCTGATCGTTGGAGTCGGCTTCTCACGTGTTTTCGAGCAGGCGCATTGGCCGAGTGACGTGGCAGCCGGTTATCTGATCGGTGGCATCGGCCTTCTCGTGCTCGTGCCATTCTTTCTGTTCGTTGAAAGGCGCTCGTGGTTCGCTCCCACGAGCCGCTACGACCACCTCCTCGTCGCGAGTTGCGAAAGCTGCCGTGTGGAGCACTCGATAGCGAGCACGGTCGTCCTCAATCCCGAGGAGGGCACGGCAACCAAGACGTATCGACCGCCACCCATCGTGCGCCTGATCTATTGGCTTTCATTCCAGGCCCGGTTCCCGTATGAGAGCAACCCCGACGCGCTGAGAGCAGCCGCCTTCCGCCGGACGATCGCCAGTCTCTTGACCGTCAACAGGTTCGGAAAGGACCTGGTGGCGCATGTCACCTACGAGAACTGCAACCACGGCAGCTGCACCTTCGTCACAGAGTTCATACCGGGCGACAAGGTTGAGAACGACGACGAGGCCAAGCGATTCCTTGGTCAGGTGGCCGAGACGTTCGCAGAAGCGGGCCTCGGCGTGTGGCAGATCAACCCGCTGAACCCCCACGCGCACACCAATATTATTCGCAACCTCGATGGGGACTTCATCATCATCGATCTCGAATCCGCGGTGGCCACGCCGTTCCCCGCCCACGGCCAATGGCGGTCGTCGCTCAGCAGGGGTAGCTTGCCCATCTTCGACGACATCGACTTCGGGCGGCTGCGGAGCTACGTCGACAGCCGAGAGTCAGAGCTGCGGATAAGCCTCGGGCAGAAAGGACTGGCCGAGCTCCGGGCGGCGGTGGACGGGGGCGAAGAAGCGATCCTCGCGTGGCAAGCGTCTGAGCCGCGTCTTTGGGGTTACGTCATCAGGGCGTTGTACCGGCTGTTCAACCAGAAGGGCGCGATCATGCACCTGGCCTATGCGCTTGACGGTGCCGACCGGGCCGCCGAGCGTCTCCTGAACCGGGGCATCGCCCGCTGGGAGGCCCAGAACGGGGTGAGCGCGGCGCAGGCGGCCGAGCTGCGGGCCACTCTTGCCGATCGATCGGTCCGGGGCACCCTCCACCACCTCGGCGCGCATCTCGTCCTGAGCGTTGCGATCGCCATCCCGATTCCGGGGCTGCGGAGCCTGGCGCGTTTCCTCTGGACATTCAGTTTCTTCCTCAAGGCTCAGGTCGGACGTCTGCTCAGGCGCCCCGGGGCCGGTGACGCAGCGAGGATCCATACGCCGTTGGTGATGGTCCTGGCGCTGCTGCCCGTCGTGGGCGGGATCGCATATCTGGCCTCATGCCCCATGCGCCGCGGGCCCCTTTTCCGCATCGCTCTCGACGAGATGGCGCTCGAGATGCCGTTCAGCCTGTATCGGCGGCTGCATCTTGCACGCTGGCTCGCTCCGAAGGCTTGGGCGTCGAGGCACCCCGAGGCAGCGCTGGTCGGTGAAGCTGCTGAGAACGTTGGCTCCGACGGCTCGTAGCAAACCGCCCAGAGGAACGACTTGATCCGGACGGGTAGGGCGAGCCGCAGCTCACGTTTCGTTCGGTTGCGAGCACCCGCCCGAGCTTGTACCCTCGCCGCGCGTGCGATCCGTGCCTAGCAGGACGGCCTCTACTGCTCCGCACAAGCCCGGAACCAGAGGCTCACGGGAAAGTCTTCATCACCGCGCAGTGACCGATGGACGCGCGTCGCAGGACGACGGGGCGCTGTCGCTCGCGCCCCTTGGTGTGCCTGGACGCTTCGTTAGACTTGGAGTTGTGGAACATGAGGCAGGTCCGATCGCGCGTCTGGTTCGGTCGCAGCATGAGCCTGTTCCTGACGATCGTCGCGGTCGCTTGCGGAGCGGACGGTGGGACACCGACGCCCGAAGAGACCGCGCCCCAGCCGACCGCGTCTCCAACGTCGACTCCACCGGACGGGTCATACAGCGCGCTCATCGCCGCATCCGAGTTCGTCGTGGGGGAGAACCGGTTCCCCTTCGGCCTCGTGGCCGACGACGGTGCGTTCCTAGACGCGGCGACCGTGGTCGTGCGGTTCTACGCGCTCGACGGCTCTGTCGGGGAGTTGTTGGCGCAGGAGTCGGGCGTCTGGCGCACCCTTGAAGGCTTGGCGCTGCCCCACGAGCACGCGGACGGCACGGTCCACCTGCACCTTGATTTTCGGGGTGTCTACGTCGTGGACCCGGTCACGCTGCCGAAACCGGGCCCATGGGCCGCTCAGTTCCAGGTCTCGGGCATCGAGGGCAGCCCGCTGGTGAAGACCGTCACCTTCGTGGTGGACGCGGAGCCGACCGCGCCGGGCCTGGGGGAGCGAGTGCCAGCGACGAGGAACGCGACGATCCACGATGTCGAATCGTTCGCTGATCTGTCGACCCGAGAGGTCGCGGACCACATGCATGAGCTGTCTGTCGCCCAGGCGCTCGGAACGGGCAGGCCGTTCGTCGTCCTCTTCTCCTCCCCTCAATTCTGTGTCAGCGCGATGTGCGGCCCGATCACCAATGAGATCGCGGCTGTGTCCGAGCAGTTCCTGGGGCGCGCCGACGTCATCCACATCGAGCCGTGGGACCTCGACGCCGCTCGTAACGAAGGCCGTCTGGTGCGCTCGGCCGAGATGGCTGAATGGAAGCTCGTGACCGAGCCGTGGACGTTCGTCGTCGGCGCGGACGGCCGGGTGGCGAGGCGGTTCGAGGGGCTCGTGACGAGGGAGGAGGTCGCGGCCGCGCTTGAGCCGCTGCTGTGACGCCCCGCCAGCGGCGCTGCCCCCCCTCTTAGGCGTCATGTCCAGCCGATCCACCAGGTCCATCGGCGCATGAAACTGCGCGAGAGGAGGCCGCGTAGTAAGAGCGGGCACGGACTGCTCGTGACGACCTCGTCCGCGAGTTCCTGAGCGGGCGGCCCCCATCGTCTGAATAACGCGCTTCGGGAGGACCGTTCCATGCGTCACGCCGTCGTGTTTCTCATCTTCCTCATGCTGACGACAGCTCTCGCCGTGGGATGCGGCTCAGACCCGACTCCTACCCCGGCACCAGAATCTACCCCGACACCTGAACCTGCCGCCACTCCTACGGCCGAAGGAGTCAGCGAAGACGGCGGCGCAACGGAGCCGGGCGCGACGGTCACGTCCGAGATCGCAGATTTGACGCTCGAGGACCTCACGATCAAGGCCGGGACGACCGTGGTTTGGAAGAACCTGGACTCGGTCCCGCATACGGCGACCTCTGGCGCGTCGCCCGCCGCAGACGGTGACTGGGGCACGGACGTCCTGGGGAGAGATCAGTCGGCCGAAGGGATCACGTTCACCGAGACAGGGACATTCGCCTACTTCTGCACGATCCACCCGAACATGACGGCGACACTGACCGTTACCGGGTAGGGGGTGCACGGCGACCCCCGGCAGGATGGCGTTGCGGCGACGGGGCGCTTGGAGGGGGAGAGAGCCCCGATGGCGCTCGCCTACGCGCTTGAAAAGCTCAACAGCACGCCCGGGCGTTCACACGGTGGTCTTACCGGCTAGGAACAGGACGTAGCGAGGGTGCACGCCTTGCGCCCGATGTTGCGCCGGGCAGCTGAGACGTGCCACCAGGATGCAACTCGTCGCGCGGCGACGCTCCCTATCGACGCCAAAGATAACGACGCGTCAACCGCAGGTTCTGATCTCGCGAGCCGGTCGTCGACCGGAGCGGTGGATGGCCCTCGCCAGCTTGTTCGCATAGCGATGGCGGATGGGAACCTCGCGGACGCTGGCCATCTGTCGTCGTCTTCTCGCACGAGTTCCCGCATGGCTATACTCCCTCCCTCTACGAGCACTGTGTTCGTAACTCTCCACGGAGGTCTTCAATGCCGGACCCCGCACGTTTTTCGCCCCTTCCGATCACCGAGTCGACCACGGCAGCGGAGGCTAATGATGCCTGAGTTTGATTTTTACATCGATGGGTCCGCATTGGTGGCAAGCCTGTTGAGGGTACTCCTCATCTTGTTCATGTCGTGGTTCGCCCATCTCGTCGTGACTCGCGCTACGCGGAAAGCGGTTGAGTTCCGGATCCCCAGATTGCAAGAGGAGACCCGGCAGCAGCTGAGTGCACGGGCCAGGACCGTCAGTGGTGCTTTGAACCAGGTGGTGAAGGTCGTCCTCGTTATCCTCGCACTTCTGGCTATCTTGGCGGAGTTTGGGATACAAATAGCGCCTATGTTGGGAGCCGTTGGCGTTGTTGGCCTGGCACTAGGATTCGCCGCGCAAGGGATCGTCCGCGACTACATCCACGGTATGTTCCTCCTCATCGAGGACTGGTACCGGGTCGGCGAGTGGGTGAAGATCGATGGCGAGGAAGGAACGGTCGAAGAGCTAAGCTTGCGCCGAACCATGCTCCGCAACTCCGACGGCACTCGCATCATCATTCCCAATAGCATGGTCACAAAAGCCAGCAACATGGCCCGGGACTGGTCGCGACTCAACATGAACGTTCCCGTCGCCTATGAAACCGATGTCGAAAAGGCGTTCGCTGCGATCAACCTCGTGGGCAGGGAGCTAAAGGCGGATGAGACCTGGGGCCCAAGCCTGCTGACCGCGCCCGTGGCGGTGCGGGTCAACAACCTGGGCGATCCAGCCATTGAGATACGGATCATGGGGGACACGAAGCCAGGCACGCAATGGGGCGTCTCGGGGGAATTCAGGAAACGCTTGCTCGCGCAGTTTGAAATTGATGGCATCGAGATCGCCTTCCCGCACGTGAAGGTCTACTTCGGGGATCGCGGGGACAACCCGGGCTCCGTGCCATTGTCGACTCGATAGCAAGGTGCTCGGGGGGCCTCGGGCGGTCTACCGACGCCGTCTCGAAGATCCACCCGTAGCGTCGCGAAACCCGAACATCCTGGCGGCGGTCGACTGCGACGGTGGTGGCGGCCAAGAGCCCGATGCGTCCCGAGCGGTCCTTGAACAGCACGAGGTCCTCGCCGAGGACCCGGACGAACTTCGTCGGCTGCTCGTTCCCTTCTTGCGTCGGCATCCGGAGCCTTCCCTTGGCAGGGTGCCCACGAGCCAGCCGTGCGCGGCGTTCCTACAGGCCCTGCCCCGCCTTGCTCAACATCTTCTTGTAGTGCCGCCAGTCGGCGGGCTCGCCGGCAGCGTTCGTCCGAACACGCCTCGGGCCGGTCCCTTGAGCGATGCGGTCCTGCTGCTCCTTGAGGTCTGGCACCGGGCTCGGCGTGCCGATGGCATACGTCATGTAGTTCAGCCGCAGCAGCTCGAAGAGCTTGACGCTGTTCGACGTCGCGGCCTCGACGCTCGCGCCCGCCGTGGTCATCCCATGGCCCACGAGGAGACAGGCGTCCTTGTCGCCCATCACACTGATGAAATCCGCACCGAGCTCGTTGTCCGTGATGGTCTTGCTCTTCGGATAGACGGGGATGCCCGCGGTCAGCATCCGGATGCTCCATCCGCCATCGTAACCGCCGAAGATGGGGACCAGCGGCTTGCCCGCTGCGAGCAACGGGATGGCCCAGAATGGATGCGTGTGGATCACGCTCCCGACCTCCGGCCTCTTGCGGTAGACCGCGAGGTGCATGGCCGTTTCGGCGGGCGGGTCGAGCCCTTCGGGCGCCTCCACGACCCGGCCGTCGAGGTCGATGAGGATGATGTCTCCAAGAGAGACGAATTCCAATGCCTCGTCCTCGGGACCCTTCGCCTTGATGAGGACGTGATCGGTGCCGGGGATCCGGGCGCTGACATGCCCAAGGGAGCCCCTGGTGATCCCTTGGGACCCCATGATCCGACAGGAGATCGCAACCTTCTCCCGCAACTCTTCCATCGTTTGGTTACTCATCTGGGCGCGGTGCTCCTTTGCTCTTCCATCTCTTGGCGGCCACGGCCTCGGCCGCGGCGTGCCGGCCGAGCGCCCCGGGCTGTAGTCTTCCTTGCCGCCCCCAGGCTACTTGCGCCGGCCACTTAGGATACATAGAATCCGTCGGTCGCCGTCGGAGTCGTGCTACGAGGAGCTCACTGCGATGAGGATAGACTGCGATTCGCACTTCCTGCCGAAGGACATCTTCGACGATGTAGATCCGCGGTGTGGCCCGTCTGCGCGGATCGAGGAGTTGGGCGTGCCGCTCATCGTGCATCCGAGCCGCAACGGAAATCTCCTCGGCCTCGAGCGGTTGGAGAAGTTCCATCTGGATAACGCCCTGGGCTTCCTTTACGAAGGGACCCTGGCGATCACCTCGTTCATCACAGGTGGGGTCCTCGATCTCTTCCCGAAGCTCCGGATCGGGCTGCTGGAGGTGGGATGCGGCTATCTTCCGTGCCTCATGGATCGGCTGAACGAAGTCTATGACCACGAAGGGGTGGACCGGCTCATCAAGAAGCGGCCGCACGAGTACCTCGACCAGATCTGGATCACCGCCAACGTGAGCGCCGAGAAGGAGACACTGGGATACGTGGTACAGCGGTACGGCGCGGAACGGCTACCGCGTTCGCTCATCGAGGTCAGATCTCGAGGGCGAAGAGCTTCGCCGCGTTCGTCCCCATCATCTTCTCTTTATCCGCTGGCGAGACCGTCTCGAGCGCTTCGAGCAAGGCAACCGGGTTCTCTCCCGAGCCTGCCAGGGAGTGGGGGTAGTCGCTCGTGAGCAGCAGATGGTCCGCCCCACCCATGTACTGGATGAGGAAGGGCAGCAGCGGGGCCTCCGTGACGACGTTGAAGGTGAACCAGAACTGGTCGAGGTACTCGTACGGCCGCTTCTTGATGGACACCTTCGTGTATTGGGGCTCCTCGACCGCGACCTCGTCGAGCCGCTGGAAGAGGTACGGGATGTGTCCGGCGCCCGCTTCCACCGTCGCCACGCGGAGCTTCGGGAAGGCGTCCATCACGCCGCTGCAGATGAGCGACCCGATCGCGATCCAGGACTCCATCGGGAATTGGAGTGCGTTCCCGAACCGGTAGCGCTGGAACCGGTGACCGCCTGCGGTGATCGACACGTGGGAGGAGTGCAGGATGATCGGCAGATTGAGCTCTTCGGCGCGGGCGTAGAAGGGCCAGAATTCGTACTCATCCAAGTTCCGGTCCTGGATGTGCGTCTGGATGTGGGGATAGAGGCCCATCGCGGCCGTGCGCTCCAGCTCCTCCAGGGCGAGACCCATGTCCTGCATGGGGAACACAGCCAGTCCGAGGAAGTCGTCGGGATACTTCTTGATGACCCGCCCGACGGCATTGTTGTAGGAGCGGCAGACGCTCGCGCCGAGCTCAGGGTCGACGTCGTACGCGAAGGGGGCGCCCTGCGGGATGAGCACCTGGCGGTCGAAGCCGATCTTGCCCAGGTCTTTCACGCGCGCATCGGCATCCCAGAGCCCGCGCGGCCGCCGGCCCATCGTGAACTGCGTGGGGTAGTTCCACATGTACGGCAGTAGCTTCGCGGTCCTCTCGGGGTAGACCGTCGCCTCCCTGCCCGAGCCGTCGTAGACGATCCGCGGCCCGCGTCCGGCGAACTTCGGATCGACCTCATCGAACGCATCGTGGGGGCTGAAATGGGAATCGCAGTCGATCTTGATGGACATGCCCACCCTTTCTCCGCCGTGAAGGTCTGCTTATGCCTTCGCCGCGGCGCTTGTCTTCCTTGTCGAGTCTTCGGGCGCTGCAGGCCCCACCGCGAACAGCTCGGCCGCATTGAGCCCGAGGATACGTTCCTTGTCGTGCTGACTCAGGTCGGGGTTGTTGCTCACGTCGTCCGTGGCGGACTCGCCCGCGCCACCGAGACCGTGCGGGAAGTCGACCGCCAGCATGAGGCGCTCGGACCCGTACCGGTCGATCACGTGGCGGAGCGTGGCCCGTTCGGCCGAGACGTTGGCCGACAGCCAGATCTGGTCCAGGTATTCGGCCGGTGGCTTCTTGATCAGCTTGTCGACGCCCTCCATCTCGTAGACCTCGGTGAGCCGGTCCATGAGGTGGGGCAGGTAGCCGCACATCGTCTCCAGCACCCCCACGCGCAGCTTCGGGAAGAGGTCCAGCACGCCCCCGATGATGAAGGCCGTGATCGCGGAGGTGCCCTCCCAGAGGAAGCCAAGCGCGTTGTCCAGGTGGTATTTGGTCAGGCGGTCGAGGCCGACGAGCGTGCCGCTGCGGCTGGGGTGGACCACGATGGGAACGCCCAACTCCTCCGCCTTGGCGTACACGGGCCAGAACTCGGGCTCGTCCAGATTGCGCCCGTTCACGTTGGTGAACATCGTGATGGCCTTGAAACCAAGCTCCTTCACGGCGCGCTCGACCTCGATCACGGCCCGCTCGGGGCTCTGCATCGGGACGTGCGCGAGTCCGATGAACCGGTCCGGGTACTTGCTCACCACGCGTGCGATCGCGTTGTTGTACGACTGGCACACCGCGGCCGCGAGCTCCGGCTCGACGTCGTAGTGGAAGGGCTCGTTGGAGGGCACGAGGACCTGCATGTCGATGCCCGCGCGGTCGAGGAACTCGATCCGTGGCTCCGGGTCCCAGAAGCCGGCTGCCTGGAACGAGAAGCGGAACCCGTTGGCCAAGACGTGCCGCTGGTGGGGCGACATGTGCGCCTCGCGCTCGGGGTACCGCATGGCTGAGCGTCCCACCGCATCGAACGAGACGGCCGGCCGCCGGTCTCCGAACCGGGGGTCGATGTCGTCGAAAATGTCCCGCGGACAGAAATGGGAGTCGCAGTCGATCTGGATAGGCATCATCCGCACCTCCCGTTACCGAAGGAGTCCGCCATCCGGCCCAGGCGTGCCGGTGCGCGTCGTTTCAAGAGCGCCGAGGCGGAGCCTACACCTATGATTGGCCCTGTCAAGGCGCGGGCGGCGCTTCGTGGCCACGTGCAAGCTCCACCTCGGCCACCGGCCTCGAGCTGTGGCTGAGCCCATGCGGGTGGGCAGGACACCGGGCCTGTGAGCCCATCGCCGTCGCTACACGTGCCTCGTCGCACATCGAGAGACTAGGAAGTGTGGAAGCATCGGCGCCATCGGGCGATGGTGCGTAGAATAGCGCCGCAGAACCGTGGAGGGAGTGAGCTCATGGGAGAGCTGCCTATCCGTGACGAGGGCGCGCGTGAAGGGATCATCGTCGACGTCCGCGGCGTCGCCAAGCGCTTCCCCGTGGGCGATGGCGAAGTAACCGTGCTTCGGGACATCTCGTTTCAGGTCAAGCAGGGTGAGTTCGTCACGATCGTCGGGCCATCGGGGAGCGGCAAGTCGACGCTGCTGAATCTGATCACGGGGATCGACCGTCCCAGCGAGGGCGAAGTCGAGGTCGCTGAGTCTCGCATCGATACGATGACCGAGGGCGAGCTCGCCAAGTGGCGGGGGCGAAACCTGGGACTCGTTTTCCAGTTCTTCCAGCTACTCCCGGCGCTCAGCCTCGTGGACAACGTGATGCTTCCCATGATCTTCGCGGACAAGTACAGCCGGCGCGAGCGCAGAGAGCGGGCGCTCCACCTGCTTGAGATCGTGGGCTTGGCGGACCAGGCGCAGAAGCTTCCCAGCATGGTCAGCGGCGGGGAGCAGCAGCGCTCAGCCATCGCCCGCGCGATGGCCAACGACCCTCCCTTGCTCGTCGCTGACGAGCCGACGGGGAACCTGGACAGCGCGGCGACGTTGCGTATGTTCGAGCTCTTCCTCCGGCTGGTGCAGGAGGGGAAGACCATGGTCATGGTCACGCACAACCAGGAGCTCGCGAGCCGGGCGCCCCGGGTGCTGCGACTCGAAGACGGGCGGATCGACGGTGACAGCGGGTCACGGAGCTGATGGGGTGATCGCTCTTGAAGATGCCCGTCCTGAGGTCCTTGGCCGCGGGCTCGGAGTGAGGCCGGTGGACGTGGGCAGAGGCGCTTAGACCATGCAGGTGCTCTGGAGGAAGGTCTGGCGGGATGTCTGGACCCGCAAGGCCCGCACGTTCCAGGTGGTGCTCAGCATCGGGGTTGGCGTCTTCGCCATCGGGCTCACCATGGGTCTGCTGGACATCATGGAGGACCGGATGACCGCGACCTGGCGGTCCGCAACTCCGGCCCACATCTGGATCGGAGGCCCCTTCTTCGGGTCGCGGATCGGCCCGGGGGTGGACGACGACACCATCCGCGCCATAGGCAACATGCCGGGCATCGATGGCGCGGAGGGCCAGATCTCGACCCGTATCCGCTGGAAGCTGCGTCTCGAGGACGAATGGGAGCCGGCGAGGCTCACCGCTCGCGCCGACTATGGCAACCAGACGTACGACGTGCTGACCCTCGACGAGGGGACCTGGCCCGTCGGCGGCGGGGTGATCTCGGAACGAGGCACCGCTGGGAATTTCGATGTCCCCCTGAACTCCACCGTCTACTTCGAGGTCAACGAGCGGCCACGGGCGATGCGGGTGGTCGGGGTGGCCTACGACGTCCTGGCGGAACCGGTGATCTTCGGCGGCGACGCGGCGTTCTACGTCACCCGCCGCGACATGGCGAAACTCGGTGGGCCAACGAGCTTCAATCAGATCAAGGCTGCTCTCCCCCAGTACGACGAGGAGGTCGCGAAAGAGAGGGCGCTGGCGGTCACCGACCGCCTGGACCGTTTGGGTATCCGCCCCCACGGTACCGCGGAGACCTTCGACCCCGAGCGCCATTTCTTTCAAGACACCATCAATGGCATCTTCCTGCTCCTCGTGGTGATGTCCTTCCTGACCCTCGCCCTGAGCCTGTTCCTGGTGGTCAACACGATCACGGCGATCGTCACGGAGCAGGTGCCGCAGATCGGCGTCATGAAGGCTATCGGCGCGGGTCCGCGGGAGATCTTCCGGATATACCTGAGCAACGTGATGATCTACGTGGTGCTCGCGCTGGCGATCGCCATCCCTCTCGGGGTCCTCGGCGCGCTTCAGCTCTCAGCCGTGATGCTCGGTCTGTTCAACGTGCCGGCCGAGGATTTCAAGTTCCCCTTGACGGCGGTGGTCACGCAGCTTGGCGTGGGGTTGGTGGCGCCGCTGGCAGCCGCTCTGTGGCCGGTGCGGGCCGCAGCGCGCACCACCGTCCGCGACGCGATCAGCGGATACGGCCTGAGTGTGGGCGCGGGGCTGGTCGAGCGAGGGCTCTCCCGCCTTGAGGGGCTCCCACCGCTCGTGGTCATGACGGTCAGCAACACCTTCCGCCATAAGGGGCGCTTGGCGATGACGCTCGCCGCGCTGGTCTTCGGCGGTGCGATCTTCATGATGGTGATCACCGTGCGTGCCTCGATGTTCGGCTTCTTCGACGGCTTCCTGGAGACGTATCGCTTCAACATCATGATCGGCTTCGAGCGTCCTCAGCGCATCGCGTCCACCGAAACGATGGTGGGGGGCCTCCCCGGCATCGAGTACGCGGAGATGCTTCAGTTCCAGGGCGGCGTCTCGGTACGCCGCATCGACGATGCGGAAGGGCTCGACGAGGAGAGCCTCCAGCTCATCGGCGTGGCAAAGGCCGGGAACGCATACGGGCCGGTGGTCACGGCGGGCCGGTACCTGCTGCCCGAGGACCAGCGCGCCATCGTGCTCAACGAGCACCTCGCCGAGGAGCTGGGCACCTCGGTTGGAGACGACGTCGTCATCGAGATCGGCGATACCGAGCGTCTATGGACCGTGGTTGGCCTGCTCGTCGATGCCAACGCCAATCAGACAGCCTCGGTGGTCTGGCTCGATGTCCTGGCGCGCGAGATGAACAGGGTGGGGCGCGGGACCACGCTGTTCGTGGGTACGTCGGCCCAAGACGAGGCCAGCCTGGACGACCTCGCCCAGGAGCTGAGCGACTGGCTCGACGCCCACGGCAAGGATGTGAGCTTCTCGTTGACGTCGGCGCGGTTCGCGGAACGGAATTCCGGCGGGCTCATCATCATCGTCTACCTGCTGCTGGTGATCGCGGTGCTGATCGCGGTGGTCGGCGGTGTCGGCCTGTCGGGCGCGTTATCCATCGGCGCGCTGGAGCGTCAGACGGAGATCGGCGTGATGAGGGCCATCGGCGCATCAGGACGCGCGGTGGGCGGCATCTTCGTGGGCGAGGGGCTGATGATCGGTCTGTTCAGCTGGCTGATCGCCGTTCCACTCAGCATCCCTCTCGGCATCGCGTTCAGCCAGCTCATCGCGGATGCCATCGACTTCCAGTTCGGCTATAGCTACGCTCCGGAGGGAGCTGCGATCTGGCTCGTCGTGGTGGTCGTGCTGTCCGTCACGGCCAGCGGGATGCCCGCCTGGCGCGCCACACGGACGAGCGTGCGCGAGGTCCTGTCCTACGGGTAGCGCTCGGCTTCTCAGCAACACGGACCGTTTCATCTCTAGAAAGAGCAAGGTGGCCATGAAGAAGCTCGTGTTCGGGATCGGGGTGCTCGCCGTGGTCGCAGCGGGCGCATTCGTCGTTTTTGGGCTCGGCGGGGGGAACGGTGGAGAGGACGGCGCGGCGGCGACCCTGCCGCCTGTGAACACGGGTGACCTGGTCGAGGCCGACGCGGTCGTCGTCCCTGTTCGGAGCGCCGGGCTCAGTCTGCCGGCCGCTGGCACGGTCGTCGAGCTTCTGGTCGCCGTGGGCGAGCGGGTCGAGGCCGGTCAACTCCTCATCCGGATTGACGCGGAGCGGGAGGCTGCCGCCCTCGCGGAGGCCGAGGCGGCGCTGGCAAGCGCCCGGGCCGCGCTGGCCCAGCTGCGGGCGGCTCAGGCGAAGGAGGAAGCCGACGAGGAGGACGCCCGCCCCGCGGAGCTTGCAGCCGCCAGGACCGCGGTGCTTGACGCCCGGCGGGCCCTCGAGGATGCGGAGGACACATCAGGGATCACCGAGGAAGCCCAGGACACCGCGAGCGCCGCGGAGAGGGATGTTGCCAGTGCGGAGCGGGACGTGACCGTTGCCCGGCTGGATGGGAACGCGGAGACCGAGGGGGCGCAGAAGAGCTACGACGAGGCCGCGGAGGGTTACCGCGACGTGTACGCCAAGTGGCTTGGGGTCACGCCGAGCGAAGCGGAATCGAGTCAGGACCCAGACGCGCTCTTTTCGGCGTGGGGTCTGGACCTGGAGATTGTCTTCGACCGGGCGAACCTGACGTCGGGAGATCTCGCGGTCGCGAACGACCCTTCCACCGTTTGGAACGAATTGATCGTTTTCATCTGGGCGGGTGACCAGTCGCTGGATAGGACCTGCGATGCCGGAGAGCTCTCGCCCGGCAAGGTGTGCATCGAGCGGGAGTTCGACGATGCGTGGGACGAGTTCGACCAAGCGGGGAACCGCCTCGAATCGGCGCGGGCTGGCGCGGCTACTGCCGTTGCCACGGCCGAGAACGCCGTCATCGAAGCAGAACGAGCCCTCGATGATGCCCGAACGGCACTCGATGACCTGGGGACCGAGCGCCTGTCTCTCGGTATCGCGCTGGCCCAAGCGGAGCTGGCCGCGGCCGAGCGTGAGGCCGCCGCGCTGGAGCAGGGTCGCGACCCGCTGGATGTGGCGCTCTCAGCAGCTGAGCTGGCCTCGGCCGAGGCCAACGTCGCATCGGCCGAGGCGAGGCTTGCACTCGTGCGCGTGCCGCTGGAGGAGCGCGACCTGCGCGCGCCGTTCGCGGGGACCATCGGCTCGCTCGATGCGCGCGTGGGGGAACGCGTCTCGCCCGGCGTGGTCGTCGTCAGGATCGCCGACCTCTCGGCATGGCGTCTCGAAACCGAGAACCTCGACGAATTAAGCGTGGTCAACCTCCGGGAGAACGACCGTGTCACGGTCACCTTCGACGCCCTTCCCGAGCTTGAGATCGTGGGCACGGTCGTGAGCATCGGAGCGTTCGGTGAGGAGAAGCAGGGCGCCGTCACCTACACGGCCGTCATCGATCTCGAGAAGCACGACGAGCGGCTGCGCTGGAACATGACCGCCGCCATCACGAAGCGTCGCGACTGAGAAGCACCCTGGCTTCGAGGGGATCCGATCGGCGGATAGCCGGCGGGGCTACGCCTCGGCGAGCGGTGGCCAGCGGTGGCTCCAGGGGCGGGCCTGCTCGATGGCCGCAGCCATCCGCAGCACGCCGACGTCGTCGTGGAGCCGGCCCACGACCTGGACCGACAGCGGAAGCGCGCCCGCGCTGAAGCCGAAGGGCACCGCCGCCGCCGGGTTGTACGTGTGGTTGAAGGGTACGACGAAGCTCCGCGGTGGCTTGCCGCGGTCGCGGGGCTTGGCGTCCGCAAGGCGCACGGCGGGCCCGACCACCGGCGACAGCAGGAAGTCGTAGTCCTGGAACCACGCCTGCATGCGATGGCCGAACGCGCGGTTGCGCCGCACGATGCGCCGGTACTGCCACGCCTTGGCTTGGGGCGCGGCTTCGTAGATCGGCCGCGTGTACACGGTGAGATCGTCCAGGTGCTTCTCGAGGAAGTTCGGGATCATCGCCTCGGCAGCCGCGTAGTGGTCCCCGGCGTACGCCCAGACGCCCGGCTCGAGCTCCTCGGGCTCCTCGAGCGTCGGCGGGTCGGCCTCCACGACCTCGCAGCCGAGCGCGGCGAACAGCTCCGCCGCCTGCTCGACGAGCGCCAGCGCCTCCGGGTTCGCGCTGTATCCCTGCCCGAAGTCGTAGCTGACGGCGACGCGCAGCCCCCGGAGGCCGCCTTGCGCGAACGCCTGGTAGTCGTGGACCGGCGGCAGGTTCGATTCGGCGTCCTGGGCGTGGGCCCCGGAGAGCGCCTGGAGCAGCAGGGCGCTGTCGCGCACCGTGCGCGTCATGGGCCCGTTGTGGGAGCGGCCCGGTGCCGCGCGCCACGTCTGCACCGCGGGGATGCGCTGGTACGTCGGCTTCAGGCCGAAGATGCCGTTCACCGCGGCCGGCGTGCGGACCGAGCCGCCGGAGTCGGTCCCGATGGCGAGGGGTCCGAGCCCCGCCGCGACGGACGACCCGGCGCCGCCGCTCGACCCGCCGCAGGTGCGCTCGAGGTCCCAGGGGTTGCGCCCCGGCGGGCTGAGCTTGTTGTCCACCCCTGAATAGAGCGCGAACTCGGGCAGATTCGTCTTGCCGGTGATCACGCCGCCGGCACGCCGAACGCGGCGGGCGATCTCGGAGTCGGGCTGGCGGTTGTCCTTGAATGGCAGCGATCCGTAGGTCGTGGGCATCCCGTCGACCTCGATGCTGTCCTTGATGGAGACGGGCACGCCGCAGAGCGGTGGCTTCTCGCCGGGCGAGCGCCAGGCGTTCTCGGCGGCTTGGGCGGCCTCGAAGGCGTCGTCCGTATTGAGCGCGAGGAAGGAGCTCAGCTTGGGGTTCAGGCGCTCGATGCGCTCGTAGAGCTCGCGCAGGACCTCGACCGGCGAGAAGTCGTGCCGCGCGTAGCCGGCGAGCAGCTCGCTGGCGGACATGCGCCAATACCCGGCGTCGGCCATCGGACCCCTCCTCATACGTCTCGACCGGCTACAGACCCCCTTGCGCTCCATCGCGGCGCACGCCGGGGACCATCATGTCATCCCGCCGCCAGCCGCTCCTTCAAGGCTACGACCTGGCCGGCCATCGGCACGCCGGCCCAGCGTGGCTCCCCCTCCTCGCGCGCGATAACGAGCTCGACGAGCACCGGACCGTCCGTGGCCCAGATGCCCGGCAGCTGCTCGATCAGATCTTCGGCCTCCTCGATGCGTACCGCCTTGCGGTATCCGGCCGCGCTGGCCATCGCGCACCAATCGAGCACGCCCTGGGCGGGGAGCGGCTGGTTGCCGGTGCTCTGGTGGAGGCCGTTCGCGAACACGAAGTGGTAGAGGTTCGCCGGCGCGGCGCCCGCGATCGTGACCAGCGACCCGAGCTGCATCAGCAGGCTGCCGTCGCCGTCGAGCACCATGACCTTGCGGTCGGGCCGCGCGAGCGCGATGCCGAGCGCGATGGACGAGGCGCTGCCCATGCACTGGGTTGCGTCGATGTGGTCGATCTCGCCCTGGCCCGCGTCGTGCCAGGGCGCCACCGACTGCATCGTCACGACGCTGACGACCCCCTCGCGGCTCCTGGCCAGGACGTCGATGGCTTCTTGGCGTTCCACGCTGCTCCTCGCTTCGCCTAGCTGGTCGGCGTGCCGACGATGACGACGGCCGGTCCTTTGTCTTCGTGTGCGCGGTGGTAGGCCTGCGCGAAGGCGCCGATGTCCTCGGGGCCCTCGAGCCGGAAATACGGCACGCCCCAGACTTCGAGCGTCGGCTCGAGCAGGCGGACCGCGCGTGCGCGCTGCTCCTCCGGCGGCTTGGTGGCGTCGCGCAGGAACTGCCCGGCCACGATGAACGTCGGCACCTTCGCGTCCAGTGCGATGGCCTTCATCGTGTTGATCGACGCGTGGATGCCGTTGTTCTGGATCAGCATCATGGGGTTCTGTCCGCCGATGTAGAGGCCGGCGTTGATCCCCATCGCCTCGTCCTCCGTGCATACGATGAGGGTGCGGGGCACCTCCAGCTCGGCGAGCCGCGCGATCAACGTCTTCTGGAACGTGTCGGGGACGCAGATGACGTGGGTGATCCCCAGCTTGAGGATCTCGGCGACGATGGCCTCGGCATCGACCGGCCGCGCGACGGGCTCTGCGTTCGTCATCGCTACGCTCCTGCGATCGCGGTCAGCTCGACCTCGGCGTTGTGCTCGAGGTCGACGCCGACGATGTTCATGGTCGGCGGACTGGCACCGAAGAACTCCCTGGCGGCCTCGATGAACGCATCCTCGAAGTAGATGTCGTCCAGGAACACATCGAGCCGCAGCACCCGGTCGAGGCTGGAGTCGAAGCGGTTGAGGCCCGCCTCCAATCGCCGGAATGCCTGCTTCGTCTGGCCGAGCTGGTCGCCGTAGAGCTCCTGCTTGACGGCGCCTGTGCGCTCGTCGGCGAGCCCCGATGCGCCGGAGCAGAACACGAGGCCGTTCGCCCGCACCGCCTGCGCCTCGCCGGGGTCCTCGGCGAGCCAGGCGACCTCCTTGGTCCCTCCGGGATTGACCGCGATACCGCCGACCTCCATCACGCCGCGCCCGCCGAGCAGGGTGCCCACCGCATAGGCGGCGAAGGGCACCTTGGTCCCGAAACGGCGCTTGAGGCCCGCACGGTAGTGTGGCGCATCGCCGATGCGGAGCAGCGCGCAGTCCGTCCGCACGAAGTCGTCCAAGCTTCCGCCGCCCGTCTCGATGTGCGACCGCAGCCACTCGTAGGTGTTGTGGTGCTCGGCGTCGAGCTGCTCGGGGACCTCCTCGGGCGCTTCGGCCTCCGTGAACGGGTCCGTTCGCCCACGCACGCCGATCACGTAGGTGAAGTCGCCCGCGCGCGTGATGCGCGACGCTCGCCCGCGCGCGGGCTGGGGGACGATCACCTCACGCTCGATATCCGGCGTCAGCGCCTGCACGACGGCGGTGAGCATGTTGACGCCGGCCATCTTGACCTGGGCGCCGAAGCTCACCGCCTGCGCGTGGCCGACCTCGCCGAAGTGATCGGGCCACGTCGCCATGCGCTCCAGCCGCCAGGACTGGCCGGAGGTGAAGTTCTCGATCCAGATGGCGTCGTCGCCGCGGTACCCGGCCTTCTGGAGGCGGAGGGCCTGGCGGCCATAGGCGTTGTTGCACTGCGGGACGGCCTGGCCGTCGAGCTCCGGGACGACGCGCTCCGTGACGATGTCGCGGTGGCCGTCGGAGCTGGAGAGGAAGAGGTAAGGGCCGTAGCGCAGCACCGCGGCCATGTTCCGTCCGCGCTCGTCCTCGAGGAGGGTCTCCTTCTTGAACCGGTCCTGGGGCATCACTCCTCCGCCAGGCGATCAGGCGTCCGATCGCCGATCCGTGTCCATCCCTCGTCCGATGGGAGCCCACGGGCGGGGTGGGTGCGAGCCGCGTCCAGGCGGCGGTCAACCCCCATCAGGGCCCTTGATGCCGAAGATGCGCTGCGACCGCCCCCACACGATCTCGTGCTTGAGCGCGGGGTCCAGGCCACCGAACATCTTCTGCATGGCGGGCTCCGCGTCCGGCCACGTCTGCCCCTGCTCGTGGGGGTAGTCGGAGCCCCAGACCGTGCAGTCCTGGATCATGAGCTCCGGGTCGGCGAGCATCTTGGCGCCGACGTAGTCCTCCTCGAAGGTGAAGCTCATGTTGCGGTTGACGTAGTGCGACGGCTTCTCGTGGAGCGGCGTCTTGGTGTCCGGCAGCCGGTCGGCGTAGCAGCGGTCCATCCACTGGAACAGGAAGGGCAGCCAGCCGATACGGCACTCCCCGATCGAGACGTGCAAGCGGGGGTGCCGCTCGAACATGCCGCTGAAGACGTACTGGGCGATGTGCTTGCCCATGGGGTTGAAGGGGACCTGCGAGAAGTGGGCGAGCGACTCGCCGTACTCGTTCGGCGGATAGGGCGTGCCGGCCGCGTCGCCGATGTGCGAGCAGATCACGGTGCCCGTCTCCTCCGCGGCTGCCCACAGCGGCTCCCAGACGGGGGACCAGACGGGCTCGCCCGCGTCGTGGGGGCTGAGCTCGACGGCCCGCGCGCCCATCCTCACGAGCCGGTGGAGCTCGTCGACGCACCCCTCGGGGAACGCCGCGTGCAGCCATGGCAGCGCGAGGATGCGGTCGGGGGCGTGGGCGCACTGCTCCATCGCCCAGTCGTTGAAGACGCGGTAGACCTCCTTCTCCATCCCCTTGTCCTTGAAGGTCCACTTGCGGGTGTTCCCGTAGAAGACGCCGGCGTACATCCCGCCGATGTCCATGTGGCTCAGCAGGATCTCGGGGTCCGTCGGCGGCAGTTTGCCCTCCGGCACCTCGATGGGGTCGAAGCGCCGGACGCGCTTGGCCCAGTCGCGGCCATCGGCGGCGAAGGCATGGACCGCGCCCTCCCACTCCCAGCCGGTGCCTTGCTCGGTCTCGACGACCTTCGGGGCGGCGGCGCGATATTTCTTGGCGATGCGGGACTGGATGATGTCTTTGGGGTACCACGCCAGGTCCATGTGGTTGTCGGCGGAGATGTACGTGTAGGCGATGGGCCCGTCCCGCCGGGCGGGTGCGTCGCCGGCCTGCCGCCGCCGGGCGGTACCACCGAGCCTGTCCTCCCGAAGCACCATCGCGCCACCTCGCTCCCGCGGTCGGAGGCCAAGCCCGTGTGTTGCGCCGTCGCGCCGCGCGGGCATCGTAGGAGTGGCTCTCAGGCGTGTCAAGAAACGGGCCCGTCCGCGCGATCGGGCGGCCGCCGGCCTCTTCGATGGTGCTGAGAGGTGAGTGCTACAGTTAGCCCACGACCGAGAGCGCCATATCTCCAAGGGGGTGAATCCCATGCAGCACGTCGATCCGCCGGAGGTGCCTCGCACGGGTGAGATCGTGGCGCTCACCAGCGAGGAGCTGGAACGACTGCTCAAGGCGTTCGAGGGAACGCCGTACGACGTGCCCGTGGCGCTGGCAGCCCGCACCGGGCTCAGGCGCGATGAGATCTGTGCCCTCTCACTCGGTGACGTCGATGACGTGGCGCACCTGGTGCGGGTGCGGCGGATCATCGAGGATGTTCCTCCGGGTGAAACCCCGCGTTTCGCGGAACCGAAATCACCCGTGGCCAGGGAGCCTATCCACCTCGACGAGACCGCCGTCGAGCTGCTCCGTGGGCACATCGCGGATCTTGAGGCCGGCCTTGCCAAGAGCGGCTCCCGCATCGCCCCGGACCGGCTCCTCTTTGCCCGCGCCGACGGGGCGCCCTTCGTCCTGAGTGAATTCGAGAAGGCGTTCCGCGATGTCGCGGAGCGCGCCGGCTTCCCAGGGCTCCGGTTCCATCACTTGCGGGACACGCTTGCGACGCATCTGGTGCAGGCCGGAGAGTCCATAACCGCGGTCGCTGCGCGCATGCGGCACGAAGACCCAGCCTCCACGTCCAGGCGGTATGCCCCGTAGGCTCCCCCGCTGGGGAGAGGTCAGCTTACCGCCAGAAAAACACCTGATCGCCCACGCGCTTCACGGTGAGCTGGACCCCCAGCGCCCTCGCAGCCGCGCCCAACCTCCGGCGAACCGCAGCGGACGATTCTCCCTTGGAGGGCGTCAGGCGGCCTGTTTCTCCAGCGCCTACCTTCTTGATGTAGGCCTGGTACTGCTTGAGCCGGGCGAGGGCGGGGTTAACCGCTGGCCGCCTGCTGCTGATCTCTTCTCTCGACACCCGACGGAATCCTGGCATGAAAGTCCCCCGAAACAGAGTTGTAACAATTCTCGGCGAAGAGAGTATAACCGTCAGTTTACTTGGGCGGGAAGAGGCCTGCTTGTGTTCAAGCAGCACGCGTGTTGGACAGGCGATGAGCGGGCCTCGGCAGCGTGCGAGACCGTTGCCGGATCGTGTCGATGCGAGTTGACGCAACGGACGCGATTGGTGTACCAAGGTCGAAATATCGGGAGGAATCGATGATCAGCATCAACGCGGGCGAACGTACCTATGAATTGGTCCCGGATTGGGGAGAGCTCAAACCGGATTGGGTCTGGGGTCTCGTGGGCGATGTCGCCGTCGATTCACACGATCACGTCCACGTGTTCACCCGCAGTGCGAACCCTCCCTACCGGATCTACGACAGCTCCGGCAAGCTGTTGCACTCGTGGGGCTATGGCATCTTCGAGGACGCCCACGGCATCTGCATCGGTCCCGACGACATGGTCTACCTGACCGACCGCGGCTCCCAGATCGTGCTGAAGTTCACCCCCGACGGGCGGCATGTATTCACCCTGGGTGATCGCGGGAAGCCCTCCGACACGGGCTACACCGAGGAGAGTCCCACCGTGAAGTACGCAGGGCCTCCGTTCCATCACCCAACCAACGTGGGCCTCTCTCCCAACGGGGAGTTCTACGTTTCAGACGGCTACCGCAACTCGCGCGTCCACAAATACAGCGCGGACGGCAAGCTGCTGTTTTCGTGGGGCGAGCCGGGCGAAGGCCCGGGCCAGTTCAATCTGGTCCACAGTGTCTGGGAGCACAAGGGCAAGGTCTACGTATGCGACCGCGCCAACAACCGCATCCAGATATTCACCCCCACGGGCGAGCATCTCGAGACGTGGCCCGGCTTCGAACGGCCCTGCAAGATCTACATCGACAAAGAAGACGTCATGTACGTGGCGGAGCTAGGCGCCCGAGTGAGCATCCTCGATCTGCAGGGGAACGTGCTCTGGCGTTGGGGTGGGGAGGCGAGCCACGATCCGGGCAAATTCACCGCGCCGCACGGTATCTACGTCGATTCCCAGGGTGCGATGTACGTCTCCGAGGTCCTGAAGGGCGCGCGGCTCCAGAAGTTCGTCCGGACCCGCTAGCCGCCCGCTCGTCGGCCCCCTAGGTCGGCCCCTAGTCGAAGGGACGAGCGGGCCCGGGGGGCTCGGGCGCTCACGTCGTGGTCGTGGTGACCTCCGGCTTGCCCTCGGGGATCGGGAGCCCGGCGTTCTTGGCCTGGGCGCGCCCGATCACGCTGTACTTCCCCGAGCTCCCGGTGCTCAGACCGCCCTTGAGGGTGAGGTTGTGCGCGCTCTTCCAGTTCACGTCGCCTTCCTCCATCTCATTCGGCACATAGAGGTTCAGGTTGCTCCCTTCCTCGCGGAAGGTGTTCATGGGGTCGCCGCCGTCCGCGACGATCTTCATCTGCTCCTGGAGCAGGCGCCGGTACATGATGAGCCCCTTGTCCGACTCGCCCAGCTTCTCCTTGTTCCGCTCGGAGATCGGGCCCTGAGAGGTCCAGGCCATGTTGTCCTGGCCGCTGTTGTTGTCGATCAGCTCCCACGTCGGCAGCCCCTTCTCGTCGTAGCCGGGGAGCGGCACGTCGTACACGGGGATCTCGTCCCACTTCTGCGGCTCGTCGCCGGGCTGCATGGGGTGGTCGGCGTACCAGATGTAGAGCGTGTGCGTGTCGTCGACGGGCACGCGGATCTGCATGGCGCTGAGGCTGTTCGGGAAGACCACCGGGTGCCCGATCCGCCACGAGACGTCCTCCTCGGACCCGCCCTTCATGACCCGGCGCTTGATGATGCCGTGGCGGTAGACGTCGAACCCGATCTTCGCGTGGGGGATCACCCGGGGGCGGGGGCGCCAGTCGTCCTTGTCGCGCTTGCCCTGCTCTTCGAGGCGCTGGAGCACGTAGTTGGTGAAGTAGCGGTGGAGCCACTCGGTGTGGACGGGGTCCATCGAGTTCTCCATGACCTGGAGCCAGTTGCACGGCACGACGGCCATGCCGATGTCCCAGAGCCTGTCCT
>JADFQE010000073.1 GCA_022561985.1 Chloroflexota bacterium | reverse complement strand
CAATCGCTCAGAAACACGGTGACATCTCGATTTCCGACGGCCACGGAATGAGTTCAACCACCCTCCCGCCACGTCCGGTGAACACCGCCCCGTTCTCACTGACGAGCTCCATCGTCCCGTTGCTATCGCCCGTGCCCCAGTCGGCTGGCGGGTTGATGCCCAGGATCGGATTCGCCATCCACCATCGGCCGTTGAAGTAGGCGTTGCGGACTCCACAATGCACCATCAGACTGAACGGATAGGCCGTGCCGACCTCCGCACCGGAGCCTTTCGGTGGCCCACTCGACGCACCCTCATCGGCCGTCGGCTGCGGCGACGGCGTTGGCGTCGGTACGGCGGTGGGCGTCGGCGTGGGCGCGGCGTCGTTGACGTACAGCTCAATCTCTATTGGCACACTGTCTTCATGAGTAGCCGTGAGAATCCTGCATTCCGGAGGCTTACAGGTCACCGTGGTTTCCATCGTGTCTAGGACCCCCGCCGGGAGCCGCTCGCCGTTGTAGGCGCTGATGGCCATCCAGAGCGCCTTGCCCCCGAATTCCTTCTGGTACCGTCCGAGGACAGAGAACCTGTCCGATGGCACTCTCGGCCCGCCGACGCCAAAGTTGGGCCCCATGATCGCCTCACCCGCACCATCACGCAGGATGATGTCCTCCTCGGCCCACCAGCAGCTGCCATGGAAGCCGTCTTGCGGACTCGGCCCGCAGCCCATCAGCTGCGGCTCGACATCCGTCGCGAGGGGATCGGCTACACCGCACGCCGCCGCCAGTAGCAATGCTGGTACGAGCAGCCTCAGCTTCGTCATCGCGGAACCTTCCTCTCGGACTCAGACTGCCCCGCTAGGCGCAGTCTCAGCCAGATCACAGCGATCCGTTGACCTAGACTGCGCTTTCCGATAGCTGGGGGAAGTCCTCGGTGGGTATTTGGTAGTGCAGGGACAGGACGCCGCCATCCACCGTGATCTCGTTGATCTGTAGCTCGACGGTCTCTACCGCTGCCGCTCCCTCCATCGCGAACGACACATAGTACCTGGTGGCTCCCCCGCCCCGATAACTGGGCAGCAAGAGAGCGTCGTTATCGACCACGGCGGTGGTCCACACCACCTCTGGCCGCCCTGCCGTCCGTCCGGCGAGATAGCTCAACCCTTCCAGGGGGATGCGTACCTCGTCTCCCCGAACCAGCGTGAATGTTATCGTCACAATGGCCCGGTCCTGCTCCACGAGCGTATGGGAAACCTGCTGACTGAACCGCCTGCTTATCCAGCTCAAGCTTTCATCCGTGAGCAGGTCCACTCGGGGGCCCCTCACGCTCCAGCCGAAGTCGTCCGGCGCCTGCTGCCGCAGCTTCGTCATCCCCAACGCCAGGGGGCCAGGATCCAGGCGCCAAGTGCCGTCGGCGGCGCGGCGCAGCGTCAGCGCGAACGTGGGGAACTCGGTCACCCGAACGATCACCGCGTCCCCGAACGGCTCCGTATGCCACTGCTCCGGCCGTTCACCCCCCAGCCAGAACTGTGTCAACGACCCGGCGCTCAGGCCGAAGCCGATGGCTTCTGCATCGAGGTCCTCGAACCCCTCGACCAGCAGCTCCTTGACGCTCGCCCAATCGCGCTCATCGGCCATCTCAACGAGCGCGACGGCGAACGCCTCCGGGGCTTCGGGCACAGTTTCGTGGTTGGATACCGGGATAAGACCACTCACCGGCGTCTCCGTCGTCTCTAGCAGACCTGCCGGGTGCGGCTCGACGTCCGTTGCGGGGAGATAACCTGCTACGCCACACGCCGTTACCAGGAACAACACGGCGAGGGCAAGCATCGTCACCCATCCCGACCTGCGCTGACTCATCCTGGTGTTTTCTCCCCTTCGACTACGCGAAGCTCAACCGTACACCGCTCGCTACTTATTAGTACGCCGTGCACGGCCCGAACGTTCCGGCATCACCTCGCCAGTCTGCGGAGCTCGTTTCAATATTCCGCGTCTCCATGCCGACCTCCTATGGAGCTGCGGGGTCAACCGGCTCTCACACACCGTGCACCGGACGCGCTGACCCGCAACCCCGGCAAGCCGGGGTCCTCCTCTTCGTTCCGGTCCTGCGGATGCCGGGCCAGCTCATTCGCCCGGAGCCATTCCTTCTCATAGAGCCGGTCGAAGAACCGCAGCTCAAGAACCACAGGAGGAGACGGACATGATCGACATGCGGAACACCAAGGCGAAGTTGGAAATCGCTCTAACCCTTGAGCCCAAGACCAAGGCCGACCAGAACCGGCGCGCCGAGCTCATGTACGAGGTCAACACCATGGCCCAGGTGCTTCAGGCTCAGTCGCTCTGGCGCATCGCGGAGGCCCTGGCACCTGCACGCAAAGCTTCGACAGCAGGCCAGCCGCTCACCCGTGAGCAGCGCATGTACTTCCTCGGAGCCGAGCGTGCTCTAGACGAGGCCATCGAGCGCGGCGATCTCGAACCCGCAGCGGCGTAGCAGTCGCAACGGTGGAATCAGAGACTCACCCCATGGCGAGCGTCCGAGACATCAATCCATTGTGCAGTACCTGCTCCCTGGGCGAGCATTTCTCCAGATTCTCCACTAGGAGTTCGAACCCATGACAAGCACACAGATCATCGCCGCCCCTGCTCCCGGCGAGTCCTGGAAGGGCATCCGCGAGCTAGAACGCGACTACGGCCTCAAGCACGGCCAGATCCAACGCTGGCTCAAGAGAGGCCTCATCGGCCCCGAAGCGATACGCGAAGCCGCGACTCGCGGGCAGACCCGCTACCTAGACGAGTTCTACATCCGGACGCTCGTGATCGAGCTACACCGCCCACGCGGCCCCAAGTACACCCGCGCCGTCCTCATCCCCGCGCCGTCACCAGCAACCGAAGACCGGATCATCCCGCCACAAATCGTCCTACCTGGTAGCCCCGTCACCGCCCTAATCCCTCAGCAACTCCCCCCGGATTTAAAGTCCACCGGCCAGCTCGTCGCGGACTACCTCTCTCTCCGCTTAGGCGCCGTCGACCGCAAGCAAATTGCAATCGGCACATACACGCTCGAAGCCATCTACATGCGCGCGTGGGCCTTACACGCCCCCGTCTTCCCTTGGACCCAGCTCGATATCGACAGCTACGAAGCTCAGCTAGGCGCCACCACCAGCCGCACGCATTCCATGCGCTACCTAAAAACTCTCACGCTATGGGCACTAAAGCGTTACCCCGACGCGAACCTCCCCGAGGATTTCAAAGTCGGCAAACTTCCACCCCCTCGCCATGACGTGCTCACCGAGCAACAGGAACACCTCATCCTCAACCACATCCGCGCCCACTCCTACTCCTGGTGGGTGTTCTCAACAATCCTCAATCGCACCGGCTGCCGCCCCTTCGAGCTGACCGACGCAGACTGGGCCGACGTAACGCCACGAGGCTTCATGACCAAGGGACGCGCGAAGAAGCACGCGGGCAACGTCTACTTCCCTCCCGGCCTCTACGATCTAATCCTGGCGCTCCCCCACCCCCACACCGGCATCCTCTTCCCCAATAAGCGCGGTCACCGCTTCACATCCAAAGAGACGGTCCAACAGTTCACAACCGCTCTCAATGGCCTAGACCACGGCTACCACGGTCGCATCGGCGGCTACATGTTTCGCCACCTCTACGCTGGGCGCCTCAAGGACCGCATCCCCAACATCGAGCGTGTCGCCACACTCCTACGCACCAGCATCTACCAGATCGAATACACCTACGGCAAACACTCCGACGATTCCTACCGAACGATCATCGACCAAGCCAACGAAGAGATATGGGCTAACGATCCGATGCCCCCTCCGCCCGACCAGTGAATCCGGCCGCCACCCAACGCTGCTATACTCCCCGCCGAGTGGAGCGAAGTGGAGCGCACAGTGGAGCGTTCCGTGCTCACCCCCTTGGCATCCGATGCCGTCGGCCCGGCGCGGGCTGGACACCATCGTTCCCCATGCGAGGCGCTGTATGACAACGACCCCGATCAAGTACACGGTCAAGCTCACCGTGAACGGCAAGCCCTATTCGGCCGAGGTACCGACGTACCGGACGCTCGTCGACTTCCTGCGTTACGACCTTGGGCTCACGGGCACCAAGGAGACCTGCAGCATCGGCGTCTGCGGCGCGTGCACCATCACGCTGGACGGCAAGATGGCGGCGTCCTGCATCCTGCTGGCGGTGCGGGCGGACGGCGCCGACATCCAGACCATCGAGGGCGTTGCGAACGGCGACGAGCTGCACCCGGTCCAGGAGGCGTTCATCGCCAACGGCGGGTTCCAGTGCGGCGCCTGCACGCCGGGCCAGATCATGGCGTCCAAGGCGCTGCTGGAGGAGATACCACACCCCACCGAGGCGGAGATCAAGGAGTGGATGATGGGGAACCTGTGCAGGTGCACGGGGTACTACCAGATCATCGACTCGATAAAGGCTGCCGCGGAGACGATGGGCAAGGCCGCGGCGGGGACGAAGGGGTAGCTATGAACGACTTCCACTTCCACACACCCGACACCCTCGAAGAGGCCGCCGCGCTGCTGGCGCAATACGACGGCAACGCGAAGCTGATCGCCGGCGGCACCGCCCTCACGACGCTGCTGAAGCAGTCGCTGGTCCAGCCGGAGCACCTGGTCAGCCTGCACCGCGTGAAGGGCCACGACGCCATCGAGCACTCCGGCGGCGCCCTGCACATCGGCGCCCTCGCCACGCAGCGCTCCGTCGAGCGCTCCGAGACCGTGAAGCAGCACGCGCCCCTGCTGGCAGAGGCGTACCGGCGCGTCGCCACGGTGCGCGTCCGCAACGTCGCGACGGTCGGCGGCGGCATCGCGCACGCAGACCCGGCCATGGACCCGCCGCCGTCGCTGCTCATCCTCGGCGCCAGCGTCAAGCTGCTCTCGTCGAAGGGCGAGCGCACGGTCGCGCTGGCCGATCTCTACACCGACTACTACGAGACGACGATGGAGCCCGACGAGATCGTCACCGAGCTCGAGGTGCCCGACCAGCCCGCCGGCTCCTCCTGGACGTACATCAAGTACCTGCCCCGCACCGCGGACGACTACGCCACGGTCTCGGTCGCGGCGATCGGCGTGCTCGACGGCGGGAAGGTCGCCGACGTGCGCGTGGGCCTCGGCGCGCTGGGCCCGACGGCGATCCGCGCCACGGCCCTCGAGGACGCGGTGCGCGGGACGACTCCGACGCACGACTCGCTGCACGAGGCGTCGCAGTCGGTGCTGGAGATCGTGGACCCGATCGACGACCCCCGCGGCTCGGCCGGGTACAAGCGCGACATGTCGGCTGTCTTCGCGCGCCGCGCCATGGAGCAGGTGCTCGGCGTCGCGACCGGCTAGCCCCAGCGGCCCGAGCAGGCCGGGCTCACCACCAGTAGACCTCGTTGAGCGCCTCGTCCCCGCGCTCGGCCGCATCCCAGGGATGGGACGGCAGGTACTTCCAGCCGCCGTCCGAGAACATCACCACGATGTTGCCGCGGTCCATCCCCTCCGCGACCCGGAACGCCGTGTGCAGCGTCGCCCCCGACGAGACGCCGGCGAGGATGCCCTCCGCCTCGATGACGCGCCGCACCGTCCTGATGGCGGACGCGCTGTCCACCAGGTACCGCCCATCGAGCTGCTTGAGGTCGAGCAGCGGCGGCAGGTAGCCCTCGGCGAGGCTGCGCAGCCCCTGGAGGTGGTCGCCAAGCACCGCCTCGACGCCCACCACGCGCACGTTGGGGAAGCGCTCCCGCAGCCGGCGCCCGACGCCCATGATCGTGCCGCCGGTGCCGAGGCCGGCCACGAAGACGTCGACGCGCTCAAGAGCGTCGGCGATCTCCACGCCGGTCGTCTCGTAGTGGGCCTCGACGTTGGCCTGCTTCGTGAACTGCCCGAGGACGTAGGCCCCGGTCGATCCGGCGATCTCGTGGGCCGTCTCGACGGCCCGCCGCATGCCGCCCTCGGACTCGCACCACGTGATCTCGGCGCCGTAGAGCCGCAGGATGTCGGGCACGCTGGCGACGACGCCCTTGGGCATCACGACGTGGACGCCGTAGCCCTTCTGCCCGCCCACCAGCGCCAGCGCGATCGCCGTATTGCCGGTGCTGGCCTCGACGATGGTGGCGCCCGGCTTGAGCGTGCCCTCGCGCTCGGCCTCCTCGATCATCGCCAGCACGATGCGGTCCTTCACGCTCCCACCGGGGTTCGCGCCCTCGAGCTTGGCGAAGATGCGCACGCCGGGGCGGGGCGCGAGGTGCGTGAGCTCGACCAGCGGCGTGTTGCCGATGAGGTCGAAGATATGGCGTGGCGGGGTCGGAGCCATGGCGCGATTGTACCGCGGGCTCAGGCCACGCGGGCCAGACGCGCTCACGAGGTGCGTTGACACCCTTCGGAGTCGGTCTTAGCATGGCGCCGGATTCGCAACGAGCCGCGCCGCAGACTGCTTCCCGCATCACAGGCCTCGGGCCGAAACCAAACGTGTCCGGCAGACCACCTCCCCCCCAAGCCACCTTGCTTCAACGCTCCCGGACGCTGCGTCGCCGGGCGCGGGTCGGGGCGTGATGACGCCCAACCGCTGGCGGCGCCGCCTCGGCGACCGCGTCGTGCGCCGCCCCCGCGAGCGCGAGCTCCTCCCCGTCCGGTTCCGGCAGCACCACCGCCACCGCGTGCTGCTGCCCGCGGCGACCTCGGCGCTCCTGTCGCTGACGCTCAGCTTCGCGGTCCTGATCGGGGCCGGGACAATGCTGCTGCAGTTGCCTGCCGCGAGCGTCTCGGACGGCGGAGCGCCGTGGATCACGGCGCTTTTCACGGCGACCTCGGCCGCGTGCGTGACCGGCCTCGTCGTCGTCGGCAGCGCGGACTACTGGACCGGCTTCGGCCAGGCGGTCATCGCGGGGCTGATGTTCCTGGGCGGCCTCGGCATCATGATCGCGGGCCTCGTCATCCTCACGGCGATCGGCCGGCGCATCAGCCTGAACCAGCGCCTGGTGGTCCGCGAGGCCATGGGCGGGCTGTCGCTGGGGAGCATGATGCGCGTCGGACGCTACGTCGTCCTCTTCGCGGTCGGCGCGCAGCTCGTGGGGTTCGTCGTGCTGTTCGGGCGGCTCGTGTTCCGATACGACGCGCCCACGGCGGCATGGCAGAGTCTGTTCCACACCATCTCGGCGTTCAACAACGCGGGCTTCGTGATCTTCCCCGACTCCACGAGCCTCTCCGCCTTCCAGAACGATCCGCTGGTGCTGTGGTCCATCGGCATCCTCATCGTGCTGGGCGCCCTGAGCTTCCCCGTGGTGAACGAGGTGTACCGACGCTTGACGCCCAACCGGTGGTCGCTGGACACGCGGCTGGTCGTCGTCGGGACACTCGCGCTCTGGGCCATCGGCGCTCTCGTGTTCGCGGCCTTCGAGACGACGAACGCCGGGACGCTCGGCCCCATGTCGGTGGTGGGCAAGATCAGCAACGGAGCCTTCCAGGCGCTCACGTCGCGGACGGCGGGATTCAGCTCGATCGACTTCGCCCAGACCGCCGACGCCACCGACGCGGTCTACATGCTCCTCATGTTCATCGGGGGGGCATCGGGCTCGGTGGCCGGGGGCATCAAGATCAACACCGCGATGGTGCTGGTGGTCGTGGGGCTGGCGGCGGTCCAGGGTCGGCCGCGGGCCGAGATCTTCAAGCGCGAGCTCCCCTACGCGCAGATCGCGCGGGCCTTGGCGCTGCTGCTGCTGACCCTCACGATGCTGCTCGGGCTCGTCGTTGCGCTCGCCGCCACCGAGTCGGCCAACATCGACGGTGGGCTTTTCGGGTTCGCGGACGTCGCTTTCGAGACCGTCTCGGCCTTCGGGACGACGGGGCTCTCCCGCGGCATCACGGCGCAGCTATCCGATCCGGGCAAGCTCGTGGTGACGCTCGCCATGTACCTGGGGCGGCTCGGCCCGCTCACCATCGCCCTCGGCCTCGCCCTTCATGAGCGCCGGGTGCCGTACCGGTACGCCACGGAACGCGTTAGAATCGGCTAAGCAGGAAAGGCGCTCATGGCACATCAAGTAGCTGTCATCGGCATGGGCCGGTTCGGGATCAGCCTCGCACGCGAGCTGTACCAGATCGGACACGACGTGCTCGCCATCGACCGCGACGAATCCCTCTCGCAGCAGATGATGGGCCACGTGACGTACACGGTCACGGGCGACTCGACCTCCTCCGAGCTGCTGGAGGAGGTAGGCATCCGCCACTTCGACACCGCGGTCGTCGCCATCGGCACGGACATCCAGTCCAGCGTGCTCACCACGGTGCTGCTCAAGCAGTTCGGCCTCGGCCAGGTCATCGCCCGGGCCACCAACGAGCTCCACGGCAAGACGCTCAAGGCGGTGGGCGCCGACCGCGTCGTCTACCCGGAGCAGGAGACCGGGCTCCGCACGGCGCATTCGCTGTTCCAGCGCGAGGTCCTCGAATACATGGAGCTCACCAGCGAGTTCGGTTTCTCCAAGATCAACGTCCCGCCCGAGATGGCCGGGCTGACGCTGGAGCAGGCGGGGTTCGGCTCGGTCCGCGACAAGTACGGAGCCGCAGTCATCGCGATCCGGCGCGGCCGGGAGCCCATCCTGTCGCCGTCGAAGGACGAGACGATGCAGGAAGGCGACCAGCTCGTGCTCGCCGGCCCCGAGGACGCCCTCGAGCGCATCAGCCGGCGGTAGCAGTGAGCAGCGACAAGGGCCTCTCCCGCGTGCTCGTGCCCGTCGACGGGTCCGCTCTGGACGACGACATCCTGTCGCTGGCCTGCGAGATGGTCGACCGCAAGAGAAGCATCGTCTGGGTGCTCTACGTGATCGAGGTGGCGCGCGCCCTCCCGCTGGACGCCGAAGTGTCCGTCGAGACCGCCCGCGGCGAGGCGGTGCTCCAGCACCTGGAGCAGCTCGGCAAGTCGCGGAGGTGCAGGGTGGAGGGCGAGATACTCCAGGCACGCAACGCCGGCCCGGCCATCGTCCAGGAGGCCGTCGCCCGGGACGCCGAGCTGCTGATCGCCGGGACGAGCTACCAGGAGCACTACGGCTCGCCCACCCTCGGGGACCTCGTGCCGTACCTGCTCAAGTACAGCCCCTGCCGCGTGCTCGTGTACCGCGGGCAGGCCCCGGTCCCGGCCTAGCCGGCCGCCCATGGCAGCGCAAGTCCTCATCGTCGGCTGTGGCCGCCTCGGCGCGATGGTCGCCAAGATGCTCGTCGACCGCGGCGACCGGGTCACCATCGTCGATATCGACGCCGAGAACTTCCGCCGGCTCGCCGAGCAGCCGGGGCTCAGCATGATCGTGGCCAACGGGACGTCGAACGAGGACCTGCGGCGCGCCGGCGTCGAGAGCGCGGACGTCTTCATCTCGCTCACCGCCCAGGACACGGTGAACGCGCTCGCCGCTCAGATCGCGCAGGTCACCTTCGGCGTGGCCAAGGTCGTCTGCCGCATCAACGACCCGGTCCGGCGCGAGATGTACGAGGGCCTCGGCCTGCGCACGGTCAGTCCCTCCCTGGTGATGACGGACCTCGTCCTCGAAGCGGTGGAACGCTAGCGCATGTACGTCATCGTCGTGGGATGCGGCAAGATCGGCTATCACCTCACGCGGGCGCTGCTCTCCGGCGGCAACGAGGTGGTCGTGATCGAGCGCGATGGGCGCCGCGCCGAGGCGGCAGCGGAGGAGTTCGGCAGCATCATCATCGCCAGCGACGGCACGGAGCCCACGGTGCTCGGCGAAGCCGGGGCGAAGCGGTGCGACGTCCTCATCTCCACCACCGGCCAGGACGCCACCAACCTCGTGGCGTGCCAGGTCGGCAAGTCGTCGTTCCACATCCCCCGGGTGATCGCCGTGGTCACGGACCCCGACCACGTCCCCCTGTTCAAGACCCTGGGGGTCGACGTGGCGGTGAGCACGACCGAGCTCATCCTCGCCCACATGGAGGAGGAGATCGCCGGCAGCGGCGTCGTCCACCTCCTGCCGCTGCACGGTGCCACCACCAGCGTGGTCTCCATCCACGTGCCGGCGGGCTCTCCGGCGATCGGACGGGAGCTCTCGGGGATGATCACGCCCGAGGGCACCGCCCTCGCCGTGGTCATCGGCAGGGACGGGCTGCCGCGGGCCATCGGCGGCGGGCTGCTTCTTGAAGCCGGCGACGAGGTGATCGCCATCACGCCTCCGGAGAAAGAGGACGAGCTGTGGCGCGCCGTCACGGGAGAGGGGTGAGCATGCGCCTGTCGTATCTGGGCCCACCGGGGACCTTCTCCGAGGAGGCGGCGGTCCGCTTCGGGCCGGACGCCGAGCTCGTGCCGTTCCCGACGATCACGGCCGCGGCCCACGCGGTGCTCACCGGCGAGGCCGACGCGGCGGTGACGCCGGTCGAGAACAGCCTCCAGGGCGCCGTGACGGAAACCCTCGACCTGCTGATCCACGGCGAGGGGCTCCACATCAGCCACGAGCTGGCCATCGACGTCGTCCACAACCTGATGGCGGCGCCCGGACTCGCCATCGGCGACGTGAAGCGGGTGTACTCGCACCCCCAGGCGCTCGGGCAGTGCACCGCGTATCTAGCCGCGCACCTGCCGGATGCGGAGATCGCCGCGGCCATCAGCACCGCGGGCGCCGTGGGCCAGGCGATGAGCGCCGACGTGCCCTCGGCCGCCATCGCGCCGCGCCGCGCCGCGGACCTCTACGGCGCCGTGCTGCTGGCGGAGGGGATCCAGAACGACGACAGCAACATGACTCGCTTCGTGGTGCTCGCCACCAAGGACAGCGCCGCGACGGGCGACGACAAAACGTCGGTCTGCTTCTCCTTCGACGAGGACCGGCCCGGCCTGCTCTTCGGGGTGATGGAGCGGTTCTCGGGAGCAGGCATCAACCTTGCCAAGGTCGAATCGAGGCCGACGCGCACGGGGCTCGGGCGCTACTACTTCCTGATCGACCTCGACGGCCACCGGGCCGACCCGAAGGTGGCCGCGGTGCTGGAGGACGTGAGGGGGTTGGCGTCGGAGTTCAAGATCTTCGGCTCGTATCCCAGATACGGATCCGCGCCGGGCGCCTAGCGGCCCCGGCCGCGACGGCCGCCGTCACCGCGCTTGCGGCGCCCCCGCATGCCGCCGATGAAGCTCGTCGCGAAGCCGGCCGCCTTGCCGACGGCCGAGACGAAGGACACGCCTTCTTGCAATGGCTCAACGATGTGCTCGACGGCCGCATCGGTGACCTTGACCACGTTGTCGGCCGCGCGCTTGGCCGAGCCGATGAGGCCACGCGCCGCCAGGAACAGCAGGAACGCGAAGACGATCAGCAGCAGCATCAGCAAGATGCCGCCGACGAGGTAGACGCTGATGAGTATGTCGCGGATGGTCCCGACGTCCACGAGTGCAGGCTCCAACGCCACGGAGGGGATAACGGCCTGGTTCCTAGGCTAGCACCGGGCGCACTCCGCCGCAATTCTTACACACTGCAAGACTTCCTAGCTCCCCTGGTCCACCACACGATACACCTGCACCGCGTCGTTGGAGAAGAAGAGGTCCAGCCCCTCGCCCGCCATCGCGGCGAACTTGGCGATGCCCGCCTCCGGGAAGCTCGTGCGCTCGGCCGGTCCCACGTAGACGTAGGCGACCTCGTAGGTCCCGATCAGCTCCATCAGGCGCCCTCTGTCCTCGGTGCTGTACATCTCCTCCACGTGACGCACGCGCCGCAGCACGTTGGCCGGCTCGTTCCCGCTGGCCCCGCGCTGCTGGAGCTGGTGCCACTGCCAGCCGACGACCACCGGCAGCCCCGTGTACGCCGCGACCCGTGGCGTCCAACGGTAGGCGTGCTGCGTCGCCCCCTCGAGCACCACCGGCGAGCCGGGGATGTTCTGCCGCATGAACTCCAGCGCCTCGGCGTCGTCGCGCAGCGCGTAGCGCCGGTCGTCGTCCTGCCGGCTCGTCCGCCCCGGGTCGCCGTAGACCGCCACCTGCTGGTACGCCGCGCCGTCCAGCGTGAGGCCAAGCGTCGTATCGAAGCGGTTCACCAGCCGCGCCCGCGTGCCGACCACCGGGAACACCCCACCGCCGAGCACGAGCACCGCCGCCAGCGCGAGCCAC
>JADFQE010000147.1 GCA_022561985.1 Chloroflexota bacterium | reverse complement strand
AAGATGCGCGTCGGCTACCAGGAGTGGGAGCGCGACCTGGCCCGCGTGGCCGCAGCGCGAGAGGCGCTCGGCGATGGGCGGGAGCTCATGGTCGATGCGATCATGGGCACGCTCAAGCCGCCGTGGGACCTCGAAACGGCCATCGCCCGGGCCAACGACCTCTCGCCCTTCGACCTCGCCTGGCTGGAGGAGCCGCTGCACCCCACGAACCTCGCGGACCACGCCCGGCTGCGGGAGGCGGTATCGGTCCCGATCGCCAGCGGCGAGGCGCTCAGCGGACCGTTGGAGTTCGCCGAGTACCTGAGCGCCGGCGCTCTCGATATCGTGCAGCCGGACGTCACGCACTGCGGTGGATACGGCGTCGCGCGCCAGGTCGCGGCGGGGGCGAAGGAGCACGGCGTGCGCCTCGCGCTGCACGTGTGGGGAAGCGCCGTCGCGCTCTCGGCCAACGCGCAGTTCGCCATGGCGTGCCCCGAGGTCGAGTACCTCGAAGTCCCGATGGTCACCCTGGAGCTGACGGACCAGATGTACACCGCGCCCGTGCGGATGGTCGACGGCTATCTGCGGGCGCCGGACGCGCCCGGCCTCGGCGTGGAGGTCACGCCCGAGCTCAAGGAGCGCTACGCGCTCGTGCCGGGAAGCGGGTACCGGCTGTGATGATGGCAACCAAGCTGGTCATGGCCTCGGACCTCTTCCTGGACCTGCAGCTCTACCGGATACCGGACTGGGCTCTCGACAAGCTGCGTGTGAGCTTCCCGTTCCTGGAGATCGTCGAGGTCAACACGCCGCGCACGGCCGGGGAGCCCTTGCCGGAGGCCGCCGAGGTCTACTGGGGGAACCGGGTCACGCCGGAGATCATCGCGGGCCTCCCCAACCTGAGATGGCTGCACTTCGGGTCGGTCGGCATCGACAAGGCGCTCGTGCCCGAGGTCAAGGAGCGGGGGATCGTCGTCACCAACAGCGCGGGCACCGTCGCACCGGCGATGGCCGCATCGGCCATCGCGTTCATCGCAGGCCTCGCCCGCGGCTTCCACCACGCCTGGTCGGACCGCCGCTCCGGCACCTTCGGGCGTCCGTCCTTCGACGCCCACTTCGAGACCCTCGGCGACCTGGACGGCCAGAGCGTGCTGATCGTCGGCTACGGCGACGTCGGCTCGCGGCTGGGGAAGGGTTGCCGCGCCCTCGGCATGCACGTGTCCGGCATCCGGCGCGGGAGCGCGACGCCGGACGGCGACGTCGAGGAGTTCTTCGAGCTGGCCCGGCTCGCCGAGGCGGTGGCGGGCAAGGACTTCGTCGTCGACCTGCTGCCGCTGACCTCGCAGACGCGCGGCGTGTTCGACGCCGCGGTCATCGGGCGCATGGAGCGCTCGGCGTACTTCGTGAACGTCGGCCGGGGAGAGACCGTGGACCAGGAGGCCCTGGTCTCCGCGCTGCGGGAGGGCCGGATCGCCGGGGCCGGGCTCGATGTGTACGAGCGGTTCCCGCTCCCGCCCGACTCGCCGCTGCTCGAGCTCGACAACGTGATCCTCACGCCCCACGTGGCGGGTCTGAGCCGGAGCTACTGGCCGCGCGCCTACGAGCTGGTCCACGCCAACATCGAGCGCTATATGGCCAACGAGCCGCTGGTCAACACGCGTGATCTGAGCCGGGAGTACTAGCGAGTCATGCAAGCCAAGCCGAGCCTCAAGCAGCAGCTCAAGAGCGGCGACGTCACCGTCGGCTCGTGGATGGGCCTCGCCAGTGCCGCCATCGCCGAGATCATGGTGGACGCGGGCTTCGATTGGCTCGTGGTGGACCTGGAGCACAGCACCACCGGGCTGAAGGAGGCCGAGGACCTTATCCGGACCGTCGATCTCAAGGGCGGCGTGCCACTCGTGCGCGTTGCGTCCAACGACCCGGTGCAGATCAAGCACGTCATGGACGCGGGCGCGCACGGCGTCGTCGTGCCCATGGTCGGCACGGCCGAGGACGCCAAGCGCGCCGTGGACGCCGTGCGGTACCCACCCGCCGGCAAGCGCGGCGTCGGCCTGGCGCGGGCGCACCGCTACGGCCCCGGCTTCGAGGAGTACGCGGCGCGCATCAACGACGAAGCCGTCGTCATCGTCCAGATCGAGCACGTGGACGCCGTCCGCAACGCCGAGGCGATCCTGGCCGTCGACGGGGTCGACGGCTCGATGATCGGCCCCTACGACCTCTCCGCCTCCCTCGGGATGCCGGGCAACCTCGATGCCCCCGAGGTCGTCGCCGAGGTCGACCGCTACCTGGCCGCGTCGCTGGCCGCGGGGAAGCCCGCCGGATACCACGTCGTGCACCCCGACCACCGGCTCGTTGCCGAGCGCATCGCGCAGGGCTACACGTTCCTGGCCTTCGGCACCGACTTCCTGTTCCTGGGGAACGCCTGCCGGGAGCAGATGGCGAGCTTGAACGCCGCGCGGGCCAAGGCGGGGCCGCGATGACCGTCTGCGGCATCATCCCGGCGCGTCTCGCCTCCACGCGGTTCCCGGACAAGCCGCTGGCGCCCATTTTAGGCATGCCCATGATCGGGCACGTGTACCACCGCTGCTGCCTCGCCGAGAGCCTCGATGCGGTCTGGGTCGCCACGTGCGACGAACC